>CAJMLP010000011.1:0-62988 GCA_905214215.1 uncultured bacterium
TCAATAAGGTGAAGGCTCCTGCAGCCGACGCCGATCGCAAGCTCGCCGCTGCCGCTGCCGAGGCCGAGCAGCCCACTGAGCGCGTTCTGATTGGCGACGACGATGCCGCTGCTGACGACGATGATGTTCAGAAGCCCGCTGCTAAGCCTGCTCAGTATTACACCTATACGCCTGCCGAGACCTCCGAGGAGTCCTGCGATGAGTAGCGAAGCAACCTGCCCCATTACGCTGAGCGTTGCCGGTGATCCGCGTCTCGCGCGCTTGGTGCGCATGACGGCCGCCAACGTCGGCGCCCTGTGCTCTATGTCCGTCGATCGCATCGAGGACATTCGTATGGCTGCCGAAGAAGCCTTCATCTTTGGCTGCACGGCTGTTGATTCCGACGATATCTCGATCAAATTCGATGTCGACGAATCGCATGTGGGCATGATCTTTACCTTTGGCGACCAGGCGACTGTCGATGAGGATGACCAGGCTGCCGTGTATGCCGAGCTCATTTTGGCGAGTGTGTGCGACTCCTACGAAAAGACTACAGCGCCCCTAACGCTTTCCCTCGACCTCAAGGCGGATATCTAATATGACCGAACGCTCCCGGAGCGGCAAGACCGCTTGGGACAAGGAGAAAACCCGCGAGCTGTTTCGTCGTTATAAGGAGACCGGTGATCCGGATGCTCGCGAGCAGCTCGTCATGTCCCATATGAACCTGGTAAGGTTTCTTGCCAACAAATTCAAGAACCGCGGCGAGCCGCTCGATGACCTTTTGCAGGTCGGGTACTTGGGCTTGCTCAAGGCTATCGATCGCTTTGATCCCGAGCGCGGACTCGAGTTCACGACGTTTGCCACGCCCACCATCTTGGGCGAGATTAAGCGCCACTTCCGCGACAAGGGCTGGAGTGTGCGCGTGCCGCGTCGTCTGCAGGAGCTCTCTGCCAAGGTTAACCAGGCCACCGACAAGCTCACCAACGAGCTTCAGCGTTCGCCCAAGGTTGAGGAAATCGCCGATTATCTTGGCGTAACCGTCGACGAGGTGCTCGAAGCCATGGAATCGTCCTCGGCCTACACCTCGGTGCCCATCGAGGCCCCCGGTGCGTCCGATTCCGATGATGCGCCTTCGATTCTCGATCGTTACGCCGACGATGACAACGAGCTCGACTTTACCGATGACCGTCTGGTAATCGAGGAAGCCATCCGCGATTTCTCGCCGCGCGAGCGCGAGGTTATCGAGCTGCGTTTTGTGAAGGGCATGACCCAGATCGAGATTGCCAAGAAGCTGGGCATCTCGCAGGTGCAGGTTTCGCGTCTGCTGCGCCGCACGCTTAAGAAGATTCAAGATAAGATCGACCCCGACGGAGTGATGGTTCGTTCATGAGTGAGCACCCCCAACAAATCGACCGCACGCTTCGCGATACCCGTATTCTGACGCTGCGCATTTGGGGCGTCGTCGGCTGCATTGTCATCGCTGCCGTCATCTTTAACCTTATGGGCATCCTGGCACCGGTCATCGAGTTTTTGGCAGTCGGTTCCATCATCGCTTTTGTCATGTCGCCGATCACCAACTGGCTCGAGCATCACGGCGTGAATCGCGGCATCGGTTCGCTTATCGCGCTCATTGTGGTTGTTGCCGTGCTCGTCGGCGTCGTCTGCATCCTCTCGCCTATTTTGCTCGGTCAAATCATGGAAGTCCTGAGCCGCCTGCCCGAGCAGCTTCGTGTTGCGGGTGGCGATCTCAACGAGATGCTCTCGCACGCTAAGACGCTCAACAACACGCCGCTCAAGGAGTATCTGGACGACAATCTTTCTTCGCTGGTTACCGTAGCGTCCAAGTACGTCTCGCAAATCGCTGCGGAGCTCGGCCGCGGCGTGTTTCCGCTCATTACCAACACGGCCTCGCAGCTGTTCGTCATCTTCCTGGGTCTGGTGCTTGCCTACTGGCTTGCCTGCGATTATCCCCGCATGCACCACGAGGTCTGCACCATCATCGGACAGGAAAAAGAGACCTCGTACCGCTTTATGGTTGCCATCCTTTCACGCTCGGTCGGCGGCTATATGCGCGGCATGGTCGTGACGTCCATCTGCGGTGGCTTTTTGGCTTTTATCGGCTTTACGCTCATTGGCCATCCATACGCAGCGCTCATGGCCATCTTTACCGGCATCATGCATTTGGTTCCGGTTGTCGGTCCCTGGGTGAGCGCGGCGATCGCCACGGTGCTCGGTTTTATGTTCAGCCCTATGCTGGCGTTATGGACGCTTGTCGTGACCATGGTGGCTCAAAACGTCACCGATAATGTCATTTCGCCTAAGGTCATGCAGAGCTCGGTGCAGGTGCATCCCGTTATGAGCCTGACGGCTCTCGTTATCGGTTCGGCACTCATGGGTCCCATCGGCATGGTTATCGCCATTCCGCTGTGCGCGGCCCTCAAGGGCGTCTTCGTCTACTACTTTGAGAACGAGACCGGGCGTCAGCTCGTGGCATACGATGGCGCCGTGTTTAAGGGCACGCCGTATCGCGATACCGAGGGCAACCCGGTCGCCGCCTACGACGCGCTTGGAGACGATACGTTCATCTATGAGTCCGAGCTCATCGGCAACGAGACCGCGCCCGAGGCCAAGGCCATGCCCAAGCCCGAACTCGATAATCCCTGGATTAAGCTCTCTGGTCTGCAGCCCGATGCCACGGGCTTCTTCAAGAACCCCTTTGCCAAGGACGATGACTCCAACACTGACGACGATACCAAAACCGGCATCGACGGCTCCATGGACGACTCGGATTCTAAATAGGTCCTATTAACGTTTCTTGAAGTTGAAAATGACAAGAAACGCGAGCAAAGCGATTGATAAGGGGCCGGCAACATAGAAAAAGAGAATGTCAATTGCGCGTAGAGTGTAATAAGCCTTATCGCCGGACATTACTGCATACAACACGTAGCCAAATGCTGGTTGGTTTGCGTACCAGCAGGTGAAAGCCAAAAGCGTTAAAAGTGCCGCTAACAGAAGTGCATTGAGGAAAAATCGTTTGCTTTTCATTGATCGCTCCTTCCGGGTGACTCTTATATGTAATTCTACAGCAGCCCTTTTTCAAAGGATCGCACAGTACTAAATAACGTGCACTTTCGCTGGAGGGTCGCTGTTTGGCGGCCCTCTTTTTTGCACAGGCGCGGTGGGATGGTAATATCGTTACGTTTGAACTGTTTCGATGTGAAACCGAGGAGATTCCCTCTATGAGTGCTGACTACCCGTCAATGACTACTGCCGAGATTCGCTCTAAGTTCCTCAACTTCTTTGAGGAGCGCGGTCTTAAGCTCTATCCTTCTTCGTCCCTCGTCCCCGACGATCCTTCGCTGCTGCTTGCCAACGCCGGCATGAACCAGTTTAAGGAGTATTACCAGGGCAAGAAGACCATGAAGGAGATCGGCGCAATCTCCTGCCAGAAGTGCGTCCGCACCAACGACATCGATTGCATCGGCGAGGACGGCCGTCACCTGTCCTTCTTTGAGATGCTCGGCGACTTCTCCTTTGGTGGCGTCTCCAAGCAGCAGGCCTGCGCTTGGGCCTTTGAGCTCATTACCAAGGAGTTCAAGCTGCCGCTCGATCGCCTGTACTTCACCGTCTTTACCGAGGACGACGAGACCCATGACGTGTGGCGCTCCCTGGGCGTTGCCGAGGATCACATCTCCCGCCTGGGCGAGGACGACAACTTCTGGGCCGCTGGCCCCACCGGCCCCTGCGGTCCGTGCTCCGAGATCTACTTTGACATGGGCGAGGAGGTCGGCTGCGGCAGCCCCGACTGCAAGCCCGGCTGCGACTGCGACCGCTTCCTGGAGTTCTGGAATCTCGTCTTTACCCAGTACGACCGCCAGGAGGATGGCTCCATGCCGGAGCTGCCGCACCGCAACCTCGATACGGGCATGGGTCTGGAGCGCATGGCCGCCATCATGCAGCACAAGACCGCTAACTACGACGGCGATCTGATGCAGCACCTCATCAAGCTGGGCGAGAAGATCAGCGGCAAGACCTATGACGCCGACGATTACTCCGGTGCTAGCCGCTCCCTGCGCATCATCGCAGATCACTCTCGTGCCGTCGACTTTATGATCTCGGACGGCATTCTCCCCGGTAACGAGGGTCGCGAGTACGTCCTTCGCCGCCTGCTCCGCCGCGCCGTGTTCCACGGTCGCCTG
Organism: uncultured bacterium; assembly: GCA_905214215.1. Classification (GTDB taxonomy): domain Bacteria; phylum Actinomycetota; class Coriobacteriia; order Coriobacteriales; family Coriobacteriaceae; genus Collinsella. Next base: position 4,179 of record CAJMLP010000011.1, read on the forward strand.
CTGGGCATCGAGGGCGCCTTCCTGACCAAGTTCATTGACGAGGTCAACGCCCAGATGGGCGAGGCCTATCCCGAGCTGCTCAAGAACGTCGCGCTCGTTAAGGGTATCGTCGCTTCCGAGGAGGAGCGTTTCTCCACGACGCTCGACAACGGCCGCGTCTACCTGGACGAGGCCCTGGCCGCGCTTGCCGAGGGTACTGTCCTTCCGGGCGACGTTGCCTTTAAGCTGCACGACACCTTTGGTTTCCCCATCGACCTGACCGTCGAGATCGCCGGCACCGCCGGTCACAACGTCGATATGGACGGCTTCACCGCTTGCATGGAGGACCAGAAGGCCCGCGCTCGCGCCAACGCCAAGGGCGATGCTTGGGGCAGCTTCAACGACGTGTGGGTCGAGCTTTCCGACAAGGTTGCCGCGACCGAGTTCGACGGCTATGACAACGATGTGATCGAGGGTGCCAAGGTTGTCGCCATCGTTCGCAACGGCGAGTCCGTCGAGTCTGCTTCCGCCGGTGAGGACGTCGAGGTCGTGCTCGACCGCACCCCGTTCTACGCCGAGATGGGTGGCCAGCAGGGCGATGCCGGTGAGCTTTCCGCCGAGGGCGTTGCGCTGACTGTTGCCGACACCAAGAACCACAATGGCCTGTATGCTCACGTCGCGCACGTTGCCGAGGGCACACTGACCGTCGGTGCTACCGTGACAGCCGCGCTCGACGCCGAGCGCCGTGGCTTCCTGCGCCGCAACCACACTGCCACGCACCTGCTCGACGCCGCGCTTAAGCAGGTCCTGGGCGAGCATGTCTCCCAGGCTGGCTCGTTGGTGACGCCCGAGCACCTGCGCTTTGACTTCACGCACTTCGAGGCCCTGTCCTCCGAGCAGCTCAAGGCTGTCGAGGACCTGGTCAACCAGCAGATCTTCGCTTCCAAACCGGTCGTGACCCGCGTCATGGGCATCGACGAGGCCAAGGCCGCCGGTGCTGTCGCCCTCTTTGGCGAGAAGTACGGCGACGTCGTCCGCGTCGTCTCCGTGGGCGCCGAGGATCAGCCGTTCTCCCGTGAGCTCTGCGGCGGTACGCATGCCGCCAATACTGCCGAGATCGGCCTGTTCAAGATCATTTCCGAGTCCTCTACGGGCTCCAACGTCCGCCGTATCGAGGCCGTGACCTCCAAGGGCGCTCTCGACTACATGGCCGACCGCCTGGCGCTCGTTGACGCCGCTGCCGCTGCGCTCAAGTGCCGTGTTGACGAGGTTCCCGCCCGCGTGGAGAACCTGCAGGCCGAGCTGCGCGAGACGTCCAACAAGCTCAAGAAGGCACTCACCGGTGGCTCCTCCGACGCTATCTCTGGCGCCATCGAGGGCGCTGTCGAGCTGAACGGCTACAAGCTCGTCGTCGCTGAGCTTCAGGGTCTTGAGGCTGCTGACCTGCGCAATGTGTGGGATACCGTGCACCAGAAGGTTGCCGGCCCCGTCGCCTGCGTCGTTGCCAGCGTTACCGAGAAGGGCACCCCGGCCCTGCTCGCCGCCGGCTCCGATGACGCCGTGAAGGCCGGTTTCCACGCCGGCAACGTGATCAAGCAGATCGCGGGCCTGGTCGATGGTCGCGGTGGCGGTCGTCCCAACATGGCCCAGGCCGGTGGCAAGAATGCTGCCGGTATCGCCGATGCCCTCGCGGCCGCCAAGACCGCGCTCGGCGCCTAAGAACCTAAGTAGTCGCTGTGGTCGCGCTCGCACTGGACATAGGGGAGACCAGGATTGGCATTGCCGTCTCGAGCCGTGATGGCAAGATGGCGATGCCTGTCAAGGTGCTTCCGGCTGCCGAGGTCACTGGTATGGCAAAGACGTTTCGCTACCTGGTCGAGGACTATGAGCCCGATATCCTGGTAAGTGGACGTCCCTTGACCATGGCAGGTGAGCCCGGCCCCCAGGCCGAGCGCGTCGCCGCAGTGGCCCAAAAGATTGCCGACGAGCTCGAACTTCCGCTGGAGTTTGAGGACGAGCGTCTGTCCTCGCAGGAGGCCAAGCGAATCCTGCGAGAGCAGGGACTCAACGAAAAGCAGATGAGGGGCAAGATTGACATGATCGCCGCCAGCCTGTTCTTGCAGACATGGCTCGATCGTAAAAACGAGGAGGTTTCGCATGCCTAGCGCTTCCGATCCGCGCCAGCAGAATCGTACACGGCAGCCTGCGCCGCGCCCTGCTCAGCCTGGCCAGCGCCCGGCGCAGCCGACGCAGCGTTCGGCTCAACCTGCTCAGCGTGCCGCTCAACAGCCCGCAGCTCGTCCCGCGCAGCCCGCTGGCGGCGCTCGTTTTAAGCAGCAGGCTCCTGCCCAGCGCACGCAGGGGCAGGCCCGGCAATCACGCCCCCACGCACATCATGCTCATGGCTCGCACGGCGTTGCTCCGGCCACGCGCTCGAGCTATAACACGCATGCCCGCCGTGGCGTCCAAAAGAAAAGCTCTCCGGTGCCTATGATTATCGGTGGCGTCATCGCCGTGCTTGCGCTTGTCGCGATCGTTTTCTTTGTTGTGCCGGCCGTCAAGGGCTTCTTTGCTGGCGAGGATGCGAAAGTCGCTGCTGGCCAGCAAGTTACTATTACGATTCCCGATGGCGCCTCGGGTGATGCCATCGCTTCGATTCTCTCCGAGAACCATATCGTCGAAGACCCCAAGGATTATTACGCGGCGGTCAAAAAGCTCAATGCCGATATGTCGCTTAAGCCTGGCACCTACTCGTTTACCACGCTCATGGACGCGACCAAGGTTGTTCAGCAGCTCATGGAAGGCCCCAATGCGGGCTCCGATGCACTGACTATCCCTGAGGGCCTGACGGTCGACCAGGTCGCCGATCGTGTGGCCGCGGCATACGACAGCATTTCTAAGGAAGATTTCCTTAACCAGGCCAAGGCGAGCAATTATGTGAATGATTACGCTTTCCTTAAAGACGCTGCAAACGATTCACTCGAGGGCTTCCTATTCCCCAAGACCTATTCGTTGGGTAAGGACCCTTCTGCCGATGATGTGATTCGCGCCATGCTTGACCAGTTCAACACCGAGTACAAGTCGCTTGACTTTGCGAGCTGCGAAGCCAAGATCAAGGAGCGCTACGGTGTGGAGATGTCCGACTACGACATCGTTAACTTGGCCTCTATCGTTGAGCGCGAGGGCCTCAACGCCGATCAACGTGCGCACGTGGCCTCGGTCTTCTACAACCGCCTTGCAGGCAAGCTCGACGGTCTGCGCTATCTCAACAGCGATGCGACCATGATGTATGTCACCGGTGGCGAGGTTACCGCCGACGACCTGCAGAGCGATAGCCCGTATAACACCTATAAGCACGAGGGCCTGCCACCCACGCCCATCTGCTCTCCGTCGCTCGAGGCACTCAAGGCCACGCTTGAGCCGACCGACTCCGATGACCTGTATTTCTACATTACGCAGGACGAGGAGTACTTCTCGCAAACCTACGAAGAGCATCAACAGTCTTGGAATTAGCATGAGGATTTTTAGCCCCAAACGATACGTTGCCTCGGTCGATCGCATCGACCTTGATACCCTGTGGGCCGACGGCAAACGCGCCATTCTGCTCGATCGCGATAACACTCTGGTGCCGCGCGACACCGAGCAGGTTCCCACTGCGGTTTCCGCTTGGCTCGACGCCGCCCGCGCCAAAGGCTTTAAGCTGTGCATGGTGTCCAACAACTGGCATCGCGACCAGGTCATGAGCTCTGCACGCGAGCTGGGACTCGAGGCCATTAGCCACGCCATGAAGCCCGCCCCGTTTGCCTTGAAGGCGGGTCTTAAGCGCCTCGGCGCCACGGCAGACGAGGCGGTGCTGATCGGCGATCAGCTGTACACGGACGTGTGGAGCGGTAATTTTGCCGGCGTTGACACTATTCTGGTCAAGCCGCAGGCAACCCAGGACCTGTGGTACACGCAGATCTTCCGTATCTTTGAGCGCCGGGCCCTGCGCGACCTTCCCTGCGAGGAATAGGTTTCGCCATGTCTCAGCACATCAAACACGGCTGCGACCATATCTTCTTTATCGGCTTTTTGGGCGCGGGCAAGTCGACGCTTGCGCGCAATGTGGGCACTATGTTCAAGCGTCGATTCATCGATACCGATCGCTTGGTTGTGCGTCGATGCGGCAAGTCGGTGACCGAGATATTTGAGACCGAGGGCGAGGATCGTTTTCGCGAGCTCGAGACCTCGGCACTCCGTTCGCTTCAAAGCGAGCGCAGCCTGCTGGTATCGTGCGGGGGCGGCATCGTCGAGACGTCGGTGAACATTGAGCTGATGCACGAGATGGGTACATGCGTGTACCTCGAAGGCGACTTTGAGGACTCGTTGCGCCAGATTCGTCGCTCCGATACCCGGCCCGATTTCCGCTCGCCCGAGCACGCTGCGCGCTTGTTTGAGCATCGCCGTCCGCTGTATCGCCAGGCGGCCGATATTACCCTTGATATTCGCAACAAGTCCTTCGAGGACGTTTCCTACCTTTGTGCCGAGATGCTTTTGGAGCGTGGACTGCTATGATTCGCCGTCAACTTATCAATTTCCAAAACCGCAGTGTCGATGTCCGCGTCGGATTGGGGGCGTTCGAGGAGCTGTCGCGCATGTTTGCCTCGGCTGTGGGCAAGCCTAAGCGTGCGATGGTGGTTTGGAACGACGCCACATCCGAGCGTTTTGGCGAGGTTGTCGAGCATGCACTTGTTGACGCCGGTTTTGCCGTGTCGCCGCTCGTCCTCGAGGTTTCGCCTGCCGGTGCTACGCTGGTCGATGCCGATACCGTCTTTGGCGCGCTGTCGGCTAACGGCATTACCTGCGATGATCTCGTTGTCGCTGTCGGCGACACGGCGACCTGCTCGGTTGTTTGCTGGTGCGCCAATCAGTGGTGCGGTCGCACCGAGTGCGCCTTGCTGCCGACGACGTTCGACGCCATGCTCACGGTCGCGACGACCATGAAGCCGCTTGTCGCCTCGTCGGCGCATGCGCTTCCCGCTATCGCGTTCCGTCCCGAGCCGGGCTTGGTCGTGTGTGACCTCGACCTTGTACGCGCGGCGGACCCCGAGGACCTCAAGCTCGGCTATGCGGTACTTGTTGGCACCATGCTTTCGAGCAGCAAGTCCCGCTGGAATCAGTTTACCGAGACCATTCCCGAGATTCTCGCGGGCGAGGAGGTCGCGCTCGTCAATGCCGTTCAGTGGTCTCAGACTGCCCGTAAGGACGTACTGATGGCCACGAACCCGAGCGCCCGCCATGCGCTCGATTTTGGCAAGACAGGGGAGCGTACTCTGCGCGTCTGCCTGGGCAAAGCCGCGGTGCAGGTTCCTGCCTACCAGCTGCTGTCCGAGGGCATGCGCTTTGAGGCGCGCCTAGCACATGATGCCTGCGACTTCGATATCGATTACGTCTTTGAGGTCGATGACTGCCTGGAGGACTTTGGTATCGAGGAGCTTGCCTTCGATCTGGAGCCTGCCGCATATATCGAGGAGTTCCGCAGGCAGCAGTTTGTTCGCTCGAACCGCAGCATGTTGCCGCTGCCCGCGGCGCTCGGCGCCATTCGTCTAACGAGCGTTGAGGACGAGGTTCTCGACCGCCATGCTCACGCATACTTGGCTTCTCGCAAAGAACTTCTCTAGGATTTATTGACATACATCGTCTTTCGTATCATGTTGAGGGGCGGGTTTCCAATCGGTTGCGAATCGCGCGCGATTCCATCTTTCGATCGAGGCCCGTCCCGCTTTTATGAGGACAATAAGAAAGGAATCTGCATGTCTGAGTTTGCTGCCGGTCCTGCCGGTCGTATCGAGCGTGTTCGTGCCCTGATGGCTGAGCGCGGCTACGACGCTATCGTCGTGCGCGACGAGGCCAACCTTCGTTGGCTCACGGGCGTGAAGGGCGTCTTCGACTACACCTTCGAGTTCCCGCACGCTGCATTTATTACGGCCGACCAGTGCCTGTTCCATACCGACTCACGCTATCTCAACAGCTTTGAGGAGAACACGTCCGCCGGCAGCCCCTGGGTCTACGACATGGACGAGGGCACCATCCCCGGTTGGGTCGCCGGCAAGATCGCGGCTAACAAGTGCCGTGTCTGCGCTGTCGAGGACGACATGCAGATCAACTTCTACCAGGGTATCCAGCGTGGCCTTGAGGATCGTTCCGTCGCCTGCATGCTGCCGCTGATGCATGACGACATTCGCAAGATGCGCGCCATCAAGGACGCCGAGGAGATCGAGCTCATGCGCCATGCGCAGTCGATTACCGACGCCGCCTTCCAGCACATGCTCGGCTATATTAAGCCCGGTATGACCGAGAAGCAGGTTCGCAACGAGCTCGAGAACTTTATGTTCGCCAACGGCGCCGACAGCCTGGCCTTCGGCTCCATCGTGGCGAGCGGCCCCAACACCGCCAACCCGCATGCCGTCCCGAGCGACCGCGTGATCGAGAAGGGCGACTTCGTTCTCATGGATTATGGCGCGGGCTATTGCGACTACCGCTCCGACATGACTCGTACCGTCGTGATGGGCGAGCCCACGCAGGAGCAGCTCGACTTGTACGCGCTCGTGCGCCGTGCGCACGAGGAGTGCGTCGCCGCCATCCATCCGGGCGTCGAGGGCAACGACATTTTCAAGCTTTCCAAGAAGATCATTGGCGATGCCGGCTATGGCGATTACTACAACCATGGTCTGGGCCACGGCGTGGGCATTGACATCCACGAGCTGCCCAACTTCAACCGCAGCAAGAATATCATCGAGGTCGGCTCGGTTATCACCATGGAGCCCGGCGTCTACCTGCCCGGCGTGGGCGGTGTGCGCCTGGAGGACTACGGCGTGGTCACCGAGAACGGCTACGAGCCCTTCACCAAGACGCCGCATGACCTTCACGTCATCGATTGCTAGTCTACTTCGGTAGATAGTTTGGGGCGGGGCCTCCGGAGCAATTCGGACGCCCCGCGTTCTCTTTTTATGCGCTCGCTGCAGGCGCCGTCTGCAAGTGTATAATTTCGCTCGTATGTAATTTGGACGCTTGTGCGTTCTGCCCATAACAAGAAAGGTCGCTATGCCTACCATTTCTACCGCCGACTTCAAGAACGGCCTCGGTCTCCGCATTAAGGACAAGGTCTACACCATCGTCGAGTTCCAGCATGTCAAGCCGGGCAAGGGCGGCGCGTTTGTGCGCTACAAGACCCGCGACATCAAGAGCGGCCGCGTCGTCGAGAACACCTGCAACGCCGGCACCAAGTTCGAGAGCGTCATGCTCACCACCCGTGAGTTCCAGTACCTCTACAACGATGGCACCGACTACATCTTCATGGACAACGAATCCTATGAGCAGGTTCCCGTTCCCGAGGACATGGTGGGCGAGAACTCCAAGTGGCTGCGCGAGAACGACATTTGCCAGCTGCTCTTCGCCGACGATGAGCTCATGGGCGTGACTCCGCCGATGTTCATCGAGACCACCATCGTCCAGACCGACCCGGGCTTTAAGGGCGACACCGTCCAGGGTTCCACCAAGCCGGCCACGATCGACACCGGCGCTGTCATCCAGGTCCCCATGTACCTCAACGAGGGCGAGGTCATCAAGGTTGACACCCGCGACGGCAAGTTCGTCTCCCGCGTCTAGCAACCAACTCTTCTAGGAGGACTCATGCCCCAGGAAATCAAGATTGACGGCATCGGCATTTCGCCCGATGTTCTGACCGCCATCGTCTCGCGCGCCGTGTCCGATGTCGAGGGCATCGCCTCCGTTGGCGTCAAGGACCTTGCCACCAACCTTGTCTCCATGATGCTCTCGTCCAAGGCCCCGGCTTCCGAGCCGGCGGTCGAGACCGAGGTCGTCGGCGACAAGCTCGCACTCACCGTGCGCGTTGTGGTGTTCTTTGGCTATCCGTTCAAGAAACTCGCCGAGGCCGTTCGCGCTGCCGTGGTCGCTGCCATCGATGCCCAGGTGGGCGTTGAGGTCGAGCGCGTTGACGTTTGCATCGACGGCCTCGTTTTCCCCAAGGAGTAACCTTTGAGCCTTAAGGTTTATCGCGGGCGTACGCTTGCCCGCAGTCAGGCGCTGCAGCTGCTGTTCCAGGCCGAGGCCACGGACAGCCCGCTCGAGCGCGTCCTCGAGGGCGATTTCCTGATCTCGAAGGGCCCCCTCGACCCCTATGCGCTGGAGCTGTGCCGCGGTGCCTACGAGCATATCGATCGCATCGACTGTGCCCTGCGCGCCGTCGCCAAGAACTGGGATCTTATGCGCATGCCCGGCGCCGACCGCAATCTGCTGCGTATCGCCGTCTACGAGATGCGCTTCCTCACCGACGAAGAGGTCTCGGACGCTATCGTGATCAACGAGGCCGTCGAACTTGCCAAGGCCTATGGCACCGACCAGTCCGCGTCGTTCGTCAACGGCGTGCTGGGCAAGATCGCGCGCAGCGAGGAGTTGCCGGGCGAGGACCTGTACCAGGAACTGCTGGCCGAGGATCGCGCTCGCGAGGAGGCCCAGGCTGCTGAGGCTGCCGCCAAGGTCGCTGCCGCTCAGGCTACCGCCGGTGTACTTGCCGAGGATGTGGACGCTGCTGAGGCCGTCGAGGCCGACTCCGTCGAGGAGTAGCCATGCCAGAGGGTTCTGTCCGCAACTTTGACGAGATTTCGGACCGTCTGGACCAGATCATCGCTACCGTTCGCTCCAAGGATACGTCCTTGGAGCGTTCACTCGATCTGTTTGACGAAGCGATTGAGCTGGGCTCCCGCGCGGTCGATATGGTCGACAAGTTTGAGCTGACGCCGCGTGAGGCCGATAAGCTCGAGCAGGAATACGATGAGGATGCGGCAAACGAATCCCAGGATAGCTAGGCCGCATCTCCGGATACGAATGGTTGATGGCATTCATGAAACGCGTGCGTCTTGATGACGAACTGATTTCACAGGGCATCTGCGCCGATCGCGCGGATGCCCTTCGCACTCTTATGGCCGGATTGGTCTCGAGTGGCGGCGAGCGCTTGACTTCGCCGGGCCTTAAGGTGATTCCGGGTCTGCCACTGCACGTGAAGGGGCGCATTCCCTATGTTGGCCGCGGCGGTCTTAAGCTCGAAGGCGCGCTTGATGCGTTTGGCATCAATCCGACGGGCCTTAGCTGTCTGGATGTGGGCTGCTCTACCGGCGGCTTTACCGATTGCCTGCTCAAGCGCGGAGCTGCGACCGTTGTCTCGGTGGACGTGGGTCGCGCCCAGTTTGATTGGTCGTTGCGTCAGGATGATCGCGTGACGCTGCATGAGCGCACAAACGTGACGCAGCTGCCTGAGCTTGGCTATGCCGGTGCCATCGACCTGGCTGTATGTGATGTCTCGTTTACCGGCATCGCGAATATCATCGACGCCGTGCTGGCGTGCCTGAAGCCTTCGGGTTCGTTCTGCACGCTCGTAAAGCCCCAGTTTGAGGCGCCGGCTGCGCTGGTGGGCGAGCGCGGTATCGTGACCGACCCCGCCGTCCGCCGCGATACGCTCGTGGCGGCGATTGAGCTTTTTGCCGCCAAGGGCCTGTTCCCGCTTGACGTGTGCGTGTCGCCCATCCATGGCGCTAAGGGCAACGTTGAGTTTTTCCTGTACGGCATAAGGTTTGCCCCTGGTGAACGCACCGACGATGAGCTGCAATCCCAGGTATCGGCTTTGAGCGAGAAAGCTGCAACGCTATGAAGGTCTTTCTGGTTCCCAATTACTACAAGCAAGAGGCGGTCGAGAGCGGCCTGATGCTCGAGCTTTGGCTTTCGCGCCAGGGCTACGAGGTCGCATGGGCTGCCGACCAGCGATCGAAGATTCAAAGCACGCCTGATATTGATGGCTCAGATCTGGTCATTACGCTCGGCGGCGACGGTACGTTGCTGCGCGCTGCCCGCATCCTCAACCATCGCGAGATTCCTATCCTCGGTCTTTCCTATGGTCACCTGGGCTTTTTAACTGCTGCGAGCCCCGAGGAGCGCGACATTCTGCAGGTTGTGAGCGATGCTCTGTCCGGCGAGCTCCACGTGAGCCGCCGCGCCACCATCGCCGCGGATATTGTGTCCGTGCGCGAAGACGGCGCGAAGGATGTCGTGCGCACGTTTGCCCTCAACGATATGGCACTTACGCGCGGCCCCCTGTCCGATATGGTCGAATTTGACATCACGGTGTCCGGCCATCATATCGACCGCCTTCGCGGCGACGGTGTCGTTGTTTCGACGGCGACCGGCTCCACCGGCTACGCGCTTTCCGCCGGCGGCCCCATTGTCAGCCCCGATTACACGGGTATGGTCTGTGTGCCCATCGCTCCGCATACCATTCAGGCTCGCGCTTTTTTGACCTCGCCGAGTGATGTCGTCGAGATCTTTATGTCCGATGACCGTCCGAGTGTTCCGGCGATCGCTATCGATGGACAGTTTATTACCTGCGATGGCACCGTTGAGAGCGTGGCGGTGCGCCGTGGTCCCGGCGACGTGCTGCTGCTCGATTACGGTCCCGAGAGCTTCTATAACTCGGTGAGCCGCGTGTTCTATGGAGTGCGCCATGATCGATGAGCTGCAGGTTTCCAACATCGCGCTCATTCGCGAGGCGACGTTGGTTCCGAGTGCGGGCCTAACGGTTTTGACCGGCGAGACCGGCGCCGGCAAGACCGCGCTGCTCTCGGCGCTCAAGCTCATTTTGGGCGAGCGTGCAGATTCGTCGACGGTGCGCGAGGGAGAGGCGCTGGCGAGCGTCGAGGCGCGCTTGTTCGACGGCCCGCACGACACGGAGGGCTTTACCGTGCAGCGCAGCCTTTCTGCCGAGGGTCGCAGCCGCGTCAAGATTGACGGCCGCATCGCCAGCGTGCGCGAGCTTTCCGAGCGCGTCGGCGTGATGATGGATCTGTGCGGCCAGCATGAACATCAGCGCCTGCTCGATCCGGCACATCATGTTGCCATGGTCGATGCCTGGGCTGGTCGCTCTGCGCTCGAGGCGCTGGAAAAGTACCGTGTCTGCTTTAAGGCGTCGCGTGCGGCTGCCAAGGAGGTCCGTCGCGTAGAGGAGGCGTCGCGAGCGCAGGGGAGTCGCGTCGAGGAGGCGCGCTTCGCCCTGGAGCGTATCGCCGAGGTTGACCCCAAGCCGGGTGAGTATGAGGAGCTCGAGGAGCTGCTGCCGCGCTCCGAGCATGCCGAGGTGCTGGTGGCGACGGCCAACGATGCCCATGCATCGCTTACTTCCGAAGGGGGAGCGCTCGATGCCGTGAACGGCGCCGTGGCAGAACTGTCGCGCATGGCTACCGTCGATCGCAAACTGGGTGACATCGCCGACGCACTTTCGGATGCCTGCATCTCACTCGAGGATTGCGCCAACGAGCTGCGTGCTTATCGCGATGGCGTTGCGTTCGATCCTCGCGAGCTCGCTCGCATGCGCGAGCGGTATTCCGACCTTAAGGGACTTCTGCGGCAGTGGGGTCCCACCATGGACGATGTATTTGCCATGCGTGACCGCTCGTGGGAGTTGTTATCGCTGGTGGACGATGGTGACGAGCAGATTAGGAAGGCACGCGAGGCACTCGGCGCGGCGGAGCACGAACTGTTCTCCGCTGCCAAGGCGCTTAAGCGCGCACGCAATACGGCAGCCCCGCGTTTTTGTCACGAGGTGTGTCGTCAGATGGCACGCCTCGAGATGGGCGGCGCTGAGCTGATCTGGGAGTCGCGTGATCTTCCGCGCGCCGAGTGGACGCCGGCGGGTCCTTCAAGCTACGAGCTTTTGTATCGCAGCGGTGTCGGCTTGACGCCGCGTCCCCTGCGCCGCATTGCCTCGGGCGGCGAGCTCAGCCGCGTCATGCTGGCGAGCAAGGTGGTCTTGGGTAATGCTGACGGCGTCGACACACTGGTATTTGACGAGGTCGATGCCGGTGTCGGCGGCTCCACGGCTCGTGCTCTTGCTGGTGTGCTGGCCGATCTTGCCGCTACGCATCAAGTGATTGTCGTAACCCACTTGGCGCAAGTCGCCGTCATGGCCGACAAGCATTATGTTGTCAGCAAGGAGCCGGGCGATGTTCCCCAGACGCATTTGGACGAGGTAACCGGCGAAGCGCGTACTGCCGAGATCGCCCGCATGCTCAGCGGCGATCAGTCCGAGGCAAGCTTGGCCCACGCAAAGCAGATGCTCGAAGAAGTTCGAGGCTAGGTCGTATCAGCGGTGTTGGTGGGACAAAATAGACTGAAATTTTTGTCCCACTACGCGTTTTACTCAACGACCTTGTCCGGCTGGATGAGCTCCTCGTAGTAGCTGATATGTTCACGAGCGTCTTCAATCTCGGGCAGCAGGAAGTTGTAGATAACTTCGATGATCATCGTGGCGCTGATCTTGGAGAACGCAAAGTCACCCGTCGTCAGCAGCGCCTCGTGGTTGACGGTATTAAAAGTGTAGTCTGCCAGGCGCGCGAGTGGAGACTTGCTGTCGCTGCTGATGACGACTACGGTGGCACCGCAGTCGCGAGCCGCTTTTGCCATGCGATTCAGTCGGCGCGACTTGCCGGAGTTTGAGATGAGCACGATGACGTCACCCGGGCGCAACGTGAGCGCAAAGCCGATTGATGTCTCGCTAATGGTGCTCGCCATGCAGCGCAGGCCCAGCTGCGAAAACTTAAACGTCGCATCGAGCGCGACCGCGTTCGTATTTCCCACAGCCGCAAACTCAATAACCCCTGCATGCTTAAGGGCATGCACAACAGCCGCCAACGTATCGTGGTCGATCCCGTCGATGGTCGCATTAAGCTCGCTCACCTTGGCAGCCAGGATGTTCTTAAGGCTCTGCTCCATATTGTCGAGCGAGACTTCGTCAGTCAGGCCCTCGTTGCGCTGGCTTTCCAAATCCCTCGCCAACGAAAACTGAAAGCTGCGGAAGCTGCCAAAGCCAAGCTTGCGGCAGAAGCGCGAAACGGTCGCCTCGGACGTGGCGGCGGCGCGCGAGAGCTGAGCCGCCGTGAGGCGTGGCGCCTCGGACTGGTGCTCCAATATATAGTCGACAATGCGCTGCTCGGATTCGCTGTATCCCTGATGGGTACTAATGAGGGAAAGTGCGCTCTTGCTACTATCGGTCATGGATGGCTCCTGGTTGGCATGATAATCGGACTCGTTTTGTACTGTCATAGTATAGGGGGATTTTCAATTACAAGATACACCTTGCCGTTTCAAGTGTTGATGGTAAACTTTCACCTACCGTTTACGGTTATGAAAGAACCTTTCACCGGAGAATTGCTCCTTGTCTCTTCTCACGCGGACGGTAGGTTGGTATCTTTCAGTTGTGGAAAAGCGCGCAAGGACGCGCGTGTAGGGGAGCGCCTGCGGGCGCAAAACTTAAAAAGGAGGGACACATGGCTAAGTTTGACATCATCGCCGCCACCGGTTGCCCGACCGGTATCGCGCACACCTTCATGGCGAAGGAGGCGCTGGAGAAGGCAGCTGCCGAGCGCGGTCTGACCATTAAGGTCGAGACCCATGGCCAGGTCGGTGTCGAGAACGAGCTCACCAAGAGTGAGATCGCCGGTGCCAAGGCCGTCGTCGTCGCAGCCGATAAGGATGTCCAGGCGGAGCGTTTCGCCGGCAAGCGCATGGTTTCCGTTGGTGTTTCCAAGGCCCTGTCCGTCGAGGCAGCCGGTAAGCTGATCGACCGCGCGCTCGCCGCCAAGGGTGACGACTCGGTTGCGGCTGCTGCCGATGTCGAGGATGAGGTCGAGGAGAAGGAATCTATCGGCCACATCATCTACAAGCACCTCATGAACGGCGTCAGCCACATGCTGGTCTTCGTCGTCGCCGGTGGTGTCCTGACCGCCGTTTCGTTCCTGTGGGGCATCACGTCCTTCGATTCGACGGCGTCTGACTACAACAGCTTTGCCGCTATGCTTAAGATCATCGGCGGTATCGCCATGAACCTCATGGTTCCCGTGCTTTCCGCCTATATCGCCGAGTCCATCGGCAAGCGCCCGGCGCTCGTCCCCGGCTTCGTTGCCGGTATGATCGCCATCCAGGGCCTGCCCGTTAACGCCGAGACCGGCATGATCGACGCCGGCGGCGCCGGCGTGGGCTTCGGCTTCCTGGGCGGCATCGTCGGCGGCTTCCTCGCTGGCTATGTCATCCTGCTGCTCGAGAAGGTCTTCTCCAAGCTGCCCAAGAATCTGGACGGCCTCAAGGCTATCTTCCTGTACCCGCTGTTCTCGACCGCCATCGTCGGCCTGGTCATGCTCGGCATCTCCGGCCCCATGGCTGCCATCAACACCGCCATGATGGACTTCCTCAAGGGTCTGTCCGCCTCTGGCGCCATTGTCCTGGGCCTTGCCATCGGCTGCATGTGCGCCGTTGACATGGGCGGCCCGGTCAACAAGGCTGCTTACGTCACCGGTACCGCTATGCTCACCGAGGCCTTGGCTGCTGGCGTTGGCACCGATACCTACAACTTCGGCACCAACTTCATGGCTGCCGTCTCCGCCGCCTGCATCGTTCCGCCGCTGATCACCACCTTCGCCGTCGTCGTTGGCAAGAAGTACTTCAGCCAGGAGGATCATGACGCCGGTATCGTCAACCTCATTCTTGGTTGCACCCACATCACCGAGGGCGCCATTCCGTTCATGACCAAGAACATCTGGCCCGTCATGCCCATCATGATGCTCGGTTCCTCCATCGCTTCGATCCTGACCATCATGTTCAACGTTCACGATCCGGCGCCTCACGGTGGCTTCCTGGTCCTGCCCGTTGTCGAGAACGGTCCGCTGTGGGTCCTCGCGATCCTCATCGGCGCTGTGATCGGTGGCATCCTGTTCGTGGCCTTCAAGAAGTACGACTTCGAGAAGAATCAGAAGGCCGCTCCTGTAGCCAAGCCGGTTGAGGCTTCCAAGGCCGCTGCCGTTGAGGCCCCTAAGGCCGACGCTGCCGACTTCGTGAAGGTTGAGAATGTCTTTGTCGCCGAGGACTTCGCTTCTCGTGACGAGGCTCTGAGCTTCGTTTCCAACCAGGCTGTCAAGGCCGGTATCGCCAGCGACGCCGACGCCGTGATGAACGCCTTCCTGGCCCGCGAGGCCGAGGGCACCACGGGCATGATGGAGGGCTTCGCCATCCCGCATGCCAAGTCCGACGCCATTACCGAGGCTGCCGTCATCGTCGTTAAGGACGAGTCCGGCGTGACCGGTTGGGATACCATGGACGGCGCTCCTGTCAACGTGGCTATCGCCCTGCTCATCCCTGGTGCACAGGCTGGCACCACGCACCTCAAGATCCTGTCCAAGGTTGCCGAGGCGCTCATGGACGAGGACTTCCGTGGCACCGTCAAGGGTTCCACCGACGCCGCCGAGATCGCCAAGACGATCAACGCCCGCCTGGTCTAATTCCGCATTACGCGAATAACATCGCCCCCTGTAACAAAGGCGAGGGCTCCCTACGGGTCCTCGCCTTTTTTCATACCACCCGGCACTCAGGGACGTTCCTTTCCTGCCGGCACCCCGGGACACTCCTTAGTCCCCGACAGGGCATAAATAGCCCTCATCGACTGAATCACCCACGCGAACAATAATTCAGCCAGAATTCCTTTTGCACGATATTTCTTGGACGGAAGCATGTTCCCGCAGCTCGCCTGCCGGGCGGGGCGGTTAAGTTTGTCGCGAGTTCCGCACGCAAAGGAAAGCACTTAATGTGCTTTCCGTCTTGCGCAGGACTGTAGAGCAGCAAACTTAACCGCCCCGCCCGGCAGGCGAGCGGACAGCGAACGACATCTGTCCAACAATTCGTGCGAAACACAATGAAAAACCGTTTGATGTGAGTTAATATAAACAACGTCGTGAATCTGACTCCTGCCACATGCATGACAGGGGTTAAACACAAAAAAGGAGTCAACTATGGTTTCTGAGAAGGCTACCCTCGTTAATCCTCAGGGTCTGCACATGCGTCCGGCTGGTCTGTTCGCCTCCACCATGGGCAAGTACGCCTGTGACGTGACGGTCGTCACCCCCGAGAAGGAGGTCAACGGCAAGTCCCCGATGGCCCTCATGGCTGCTGGTATCCCCTGCGGCACCGAGGTCGAGGTCAAGTGCGACGGCGCCGACGAGGCCGAGGCTCTGGCTGCTGCCATCGAGCTCATCAAGAGCGGTCTTGGCGAGTAGAACTCAAACGGGTCGCATGTTGAACAACTAAGTTCATATTTGGGGGCGCAGTGACCTGTCTTAAGGTAGCTGCGCTCTTTTGTCATGGATATGGCAAAACGCTTTATCACATGACACGGAGAGAGGAATGGGAATGTATCAGGGAGTCAACGCTTCCGAGGGCATCGGTATCGGCACCGTCATGGTCGCCGTCGATCCCGACTTGACGTTTGAGCCGCACGAGGTTGCTGATTCGGCAGCAGAGAAGGAGCGCTATCAGACCGCTCTTTCGGTCTTCTGCGAGAAGACCCAGGCTCAGGCCGATCACATGAAGGAGACGGTGGGCGAGGCCGAGGCCGAGATCATGAGCGGACACATTGTCCTGGCTCAGGATCCGGGCATGACCGACGCCATCAACGCCGCCATTGACGGCGGCACCTGCGCCGAGCAGGCGCTCATGGACACCTCGACCATGTTCGAGAACATGTTCCTGTCCATGGACGATGAGATGTTCCGTCTGCGCGCGGCCGACATCGCCGACATCCGCACCGGTATTCTGGCCGAGCTGCTGGGCAAGGAGGTCGTCGACCTTTCCGTCCTGCCCGAGAACACCGTCGTTGTCGTGCACGACCTCACGCCGTCCATGACCGCCACGATCGATAAGGCGCACGTTGCCGGTATCGTCACCGAGACTGGTGGCCGCACGTCGCACTCCGCAATCATTGCGCGCGCCCTCGAGATCCCTGCTGTCCTTTCGGTTTCCAACAGCTGCACCGCACTGCGCAACGGCATGACCGTTGTCGTCGACGGTGGCAAGGGTATCGTCGAGGCCGATCCCGATGAGGAGACGCTCGCCGCTTACACTGCCAAGGCCGAGGCTTTCGCTGCCGAGAAGGCGGCTCTCGAGGCCTTCCGCGGCAAGCCGTCCGTGACTGCCGACGGCATCAAGAAGATCATTGCCTGCAACATCGGCAATCCCGATGACGTGCCCAACGCGCTCGATCACGACGCCGAGGCTATCGGCCTGTTCCGTTCCGAGTTCCTGTTCATGGACTCTGCTGAGCTTCCTTCCGAGGAGGAGCAGTTCAACGCCTACCGTAAGGTCGCCAGCGCGCTCAAGGGCGCTCCGGTCATCATCCGCACGCTCGATGTGGGTGGCGACAAGGAGATTCCGTACCTGCACATGGTCAAGGAAGAGAACCCCTTCATGGGCTTCCGCGCCGTGCGTTACTGCCTGGCCAACCCCGACCAGTACAAGGTCCAGCTCCGCGCCCTGCTGCGCGCCAGCGCCTTCGGTGACGTCAAGATTATGATCCCGCTCGTCACCTGCGTCGAGGAAGTCTTGGCTGTCAAGGAGCTCGTCGAGCAGTGCAAGACCGAGCTGACCGAAGAGGGTCGCAAGTTCAACGAGAACATCGAGGTCGGCATCATGGTCGAGACGCCTGCAGCCTCGCTGCTCGCTGACCGCCTGGCCGAGGTCGCCGACTTCTTCTCCATCGGCACCAACGACCTGATCGGCTACACCATGTGCGCCGACCGTGGCAACGACACCATCTCCAACCTGTACCAGGTTTACTATCCCGCCGTGCTCCGCTCGCTCAAGAACATCATCGAGAGCGGCGTGAAGGCCGGCATCATGGTCGGTATGTGCGGCGAGGCCGCTGCCGATCCGTTGCTCGAGCCGCTGCTGATCAGCTGGGGCCTGGAGGAGTTCTCGATGAGCGCTCCGTCCATCCTGCGCGCCCGCAAGACCATCAGCCAGTGGACCAAGGCCGAGTGCGACGAGCTCGCCGAGAAGGCGCTCGCCTGCAACACCGCTGCCGAGGTCAAGGCACTGCTCGAGTCCGCAGCTCGCTAATTTGGTATCAGAGGTAACCGCGTGGTTGGAATGGGCCGGCCACGCGGCCCTCACATATACAGGGGGTACTGTAAATGTTCTACACGCTAACCGCTAACCCGGCTGTCGACATGACGGTTTCGAGCTCTCCGCTCGAGCCCGACGAGAACGTCCGCACCGGCTCGGCCAGCTACACGGCTAACGGCAAGGGCCTCGACGTGTCCTTCGCCTTTAAGAAGATGGGCGTCGACACCGTCGCGCTCGGTTTCTTCGCCGGCTTCACGGGCAAGTTCATCGTCGAGGAGGTCATGAACCTGGGTTGCCTCTGCCGCCCGGTCTGGACCGACGGTATCACGCGCATCAACACCTACGTCAACGATGGCCAGCACGAGTACGGCATCCTGAACCCCGGTGCTCCGATCACGCCGCAGCATCAGGAGGAGCTCTACAACATCCTGGACACCGCGGGCGACCTTGAGTGCCTGATCGTCTCCGGCTCCGTGCCTCCCAAAGCTACGCCCGACTTCCTGGCTCAGGTCATGGAGCACGCTCAGGCCCGTGGCGCCGACGTCGTCCTGGACCTGTCCTCCGACAAGCTCAAGGAGCTCGCTCACAAGAAGCCGCTGCTCATTAAGCCGAACCATCACGAGATGAAGGCTATCTTCGGCGTGCCGGTCGACACCGACGACGAGGTCCGCGTTGCCATGAAGCTGGCTCACGAGGCCGGCGTCCAGAACGTGCTGCTCACCCGTGGTAGCCGCGGTGACGCTTACTTCTCCAACGGCGAGGACATCTGGTATGCCAAGCGTGAGTTCAACATCAAGCTTGTCTCTTCCGTCTGCGCCGGCGACTGCACCCTCGCTGCGTTCCTGCACAAGTGGTACAGGGATCGCGACAACGTCGAGGAGGCCATGAAGCTCGCTATGGCCACCGGCGCCAACGTTGCTGAGTCCGTCGGCATCGGCGACTTTGGTCACGTCGACGAGTACAGCAAGCGCGTTGCCGTTCGCAAGCTCGATCGCAAGTAAGCGAAACACGACAAACTCGTGCGCATACGGCGTCCCGGTTTCGACCGGGGCGCCGTTTTTTGTCCCACTCGAACCTCGGAGCCGCGCTTCACGCGTTCCACACCGTTCACCGAGTTGTTGTAGCCTTATGCCGAAGCGTGGAATATACTTTCATTAACACGTTGCTTCGTGAAAGGAACATTCATGATTTACACGCTTACTGCAAATCCCGCTATTGACTACAACATCTCCTGCGATGGCTTGTCCGCCAACACCGTTACCCGCACCCGTAACGCTGTCTACACCCCCAACGGCAAGGGTCTCAACGTTTCGTTTACGCTCGACCACTACGGCGTCGACACCACGATCCTGGGCTTCTTCGCCGGCTTCTCGGGTGAGTATATCGTTAAGGGCGCCGAGGCCCTGGGCGTGCCCGTCAAGCCCGTGTGGACTGACGGCATCACGCGTGTTAACGTGTTCCTCAACGCCGGTCCCGACACCGAGTACAACATGGTCAACGCCGGTGCCGCCATCAACGAAGCCAACGAGCAGGAGATGTTTGAGCTTATCGATTCGCTCGATGACATGACCTGCCTGGTTATCAGCGGCTCGCTGCCCCCCAACACCTCCGAGAGCTTCCTGGCAGAGGTCCTGCGTCGCGTGAAGGCGAAGGGCGCCGAGTTCGTGCTCGATATCTCGAGCCATCAGCTGGCCGACCTCATTGCTATGGAGCCGTTGCTCATTAAGCCTAACGACGACGAGCTGCTCGACATCTTTGGCATTAAGGTGAGCGGTGGCGACGACGAGTCCGTCAAGGGCGCCATGGCCGAGCTGCACGCCAAGGGCGCTAAGAATGTACTGCTGACGCTCGGCGGCGACGGCGCGTACTTCTCCAACGGCGAGCACATCTGGTTTGCCAACCGCACCTTCGACGTCAAGCTGCTGTCGACCGTCTGCGCGGGCGACTCCTCGCTGGCCGCCTTCCTGTCCGTGTGGCACGACGCCCCCGAGCGCGTCGAGGATGCCCTGCGCCTCTCGATGGCCACCGGCGCCAACGTGGTCGAGTGCCCGGGTCTGGGCGATTTTGCCAAGGTCGATGAGTATCAGAAGGGTATTGCAATCCGTCAGGTTTGCTAGTTCCGGCACCTTGCCTGAATAGTTCAATTATTTCGCATCCGTCTTAGACCAGGACGGATGCGTTTTTGTTTATCGGACTTGCGTGTGCAGTGGAGGCTGTTTCTTGCTAGACTTCTTGCAGACGCAATCGATAGCCAATTTGATAGTCGCAGGAGGCCATAGGCATGTGCAATGTTTCGCTCAACGGTACGCAGCCGACCGATGCCTCTATCCGTGTCCTGCGTGCGCTTGAGGCAGCAGGTCTTGAGGCTTGGTACGTGGGCGGTTGGGTACGTGATGCCCTGATGGGACGCCCCAGCCACGATGTTGACATGTGCTGCAGCGGCCTGTGGCAGGAGTCCAAAGAGGCGCTCGAAGCGGCTGATATTGCCGTGGTTGAGTCGGGCATAAAATTTGGCGGCATCACGGCTATTTGCGATGATGAGCGCATTGAGGTCACCACCTACCGCCTAGACGGCTTTTACACCGACGGCCGCCATCCCCAGAGTGTGGAGCGTGCGGCGTCGCTTGAGGACGATCTGGCGCGTCGTGACTTTACCGTTAACGCTATGGCCTGGCATCCCGAGCGTGGTCTTGTCGACCGCTACGATGGTCAGGGCGACCTAGACCGCAAGCTCATCCGCGCCGTTGGAGATCCCAAGCGTCGTTTTAACGAGGATGCCCTGCGCATGTTGCGCGCGGTGCGTTTTGCCTGCCGTCTGGATTTTATGATCGAGCCTAAGACTAAACAGGCGCTTGCCGAGTGCGCGCCGCTGCTCGATGCTGTGGCGCGCGAGCGCGTGGGCATTGAGCTCGAGGGTATCCTTTCGACCGGCCACGGGGGAGACGCCATGCTGCGCTACCCCGAGCTCATCTGCGCCGCCGTGCCCGAGTTTGCAGCGGGTCGCGGGTTTGATCAGCGCAGCGTCTATCATGCGTTTAACGTTTACGAGCATATCGCCCGTGTGCTGACGGTGGCGGGGGAGTTGGCGCTGTGCGACGGCTTTACACCCTCAATGAGCCTAATGTGGGCGGCGTTTTTGCACGACGTTTCCAAGCCCGATTGCTTTACGGTCGACCATGCGGGCAGCGGCCACTTTTACGGTCACCCCGAGCTCGGGGCCAAGAAGGCGCGCGCCATCATGGATCGCTTGGCGCTTTCGCACGACTTGGTCCGCGACGTGTGCCTGCTCATTAAGTACCACGACAAGCCGCTGCGCCCCGAGCGCTCCTGCTTGCTCAATATGATGCGCTTGCTTTCGGGCGAGGGCGTCGATACGCCGCGCCTGATGGACGAGCTTATGGACCTTAAGCGTGCCGACACGCTGGGCAAGGCGCCGTCGTGCTTCTATTACGTCGAGACGATCGAAGAGATGCGCTCACTCGCCCATGATTTGTTGGAGGCGGGGGAGCCCTATTCGCTCAAGATGCTTGCTATCAACGGCGGCGACTTGATTCGTGCCGGTGTGAAGCCGGGGCCCGAGCTAGGCCAGCTACTCAACGCCGCCCTCGAAGCCGTTATCGAGGACAACATCCCCAACGATCGCGAAACCCTTTTGGTTCATCTCAACTTGAATTAGCTAATTAGTTGACCTGCGCGTTCCATAACCTGTCGACAATTTTTCGGCAATTTGGAATTTCTTCTTGCGCTGATGTTTTTTGTCCCGTAATATATTTCCTCGCAGCACGGCAGTGCAGATGTCATGTGGCCCGTTCGTCTAGCGGTTTAGGACGCCGCCCTCTCAAGGCGGAGATCACCAGTTCGAATCTGGTACGGGCTACCACTTCTTTTCTGCCGAGGCCTATGGCCCGTTCGTCTAGCGGTTTAGGACGCCGCCCTCTCAAGGCGGAGATCACCAGTTCGAATCTGGTACGGGCTACCACGCATCTGATACCCGGTCTTTCCACGGAAGGCCGGGTTTTTTATTATCAAACAACTGTCTGTCATTCCCGTTTGAACAAGAGCTTTGCGTTCTGCTTATGGCCCTTACGGGTACAATAACCAAGATATTTTGACTGTTAGAAGGAGTCTCATGACGGAGTCCTCTCAGCATACGTCCAAGCCCCAGGTCGAGGTTGAGGCCTCGGGCGGCGATGACAATAAGAGCGCACGCCGCGGCGCAATCTTTATCGGCGTTGTGCTGGTGGGTTATATCGTCTATCTGGTGGTAACCGGGCAGATGGGGCAGTTCTGGGCTGCTATGTCGAGCGTCCAGGCGCCCTGGCTCGTTGTCGCGTGTCTTTGCATGTTTATGTATCTGTTCTTTGGCATTGTGGCCTATGCGATCGCCGTCTGGCTCGACCCCAATTCACCCGTCGGCATTCGCGACCTGATCTCGGTCGAGGCGAGTGGCATCTTCTTTGGCAACCTGACGCCCATGATGATGGGCTCTACGCCTGCCCAGATCTACCGCCTGACCAAAGCGGGCCAAAACGTGGGCGAAGCGGGTGCCACGCAGTTCACCCGATTTATTGTGTATCAGTTTGGCCTCGTTGCCTGGGGCGCTATCCTATTGCTTGCTCGCATGCCGTTTTTTGCCGAGCGCTATGGCGACATGACGCTGCTGTGCGTCTTTAGTTTTGGCGGTCACTGCTGCATCCTGCTCGGCATCTTCGCCGTCGCGCTCATGCCTAAGACCGTCACGCGCGTCGCCCATTGCATCATCAATTGGCTCGAGCGCATAGGTGTCTCGGCCACTAAGATCGATGGATGGCGCTCGTTTGTCGATGGCGAGATCTACTCCTTCTCCGAGAAGTTCAAGCTTTCGGCCGGACATTTTTCTTCCATGCTGCTCACCGTGTTTATCACCATGCTGCAGCTCGCGTTTTTCTATCTGGTGCCGTATTTTCTGATGCTCGCCTTTGGCCACCACGAGGTCGACTTTTTCTCGGTCATGGCCGCGAGCGCCTTTGTCCAGCTGCTGAGCTCTGCGGTTCCCTTGCCCGGTGGAACTGGTGGCGCTGAGGGCGGCTTTGCTTTGTTCTTGGGTCATTTCTTTGGGTCGGCTTCGACCGCCGGCTATCTGCTGTGGCGTCTCATTACGTTTATCGCGCCGACCATTTTGGCTGCGCCCCTGCTGGGCCTTAAGAGCGCCCACAACGAGAGCATCCATGCGCGCTGGGATCGCGTGATGCGCAAGCTCGGCCGCGAGCCTCAGACGCCCTCTGCGCCCACTAAGCCGCACCCCACGAATGCTGTTACCGTTGATCCCAGGAAGCACGCTCAGAAGGCTTCTGGGACCGCTAAGCCGGCTCATAAAGCCTATGTGCGCCAGACGGGCGACGGTATCCGCGTATCTCCGTCGGCGCTCAATAAGAAGAAGCACCCTAAGTCGCGGTAGGGCAGTCGTGCGTTCTTCATGATGCGGGGCATATTTGAGCTGTATGGGGGATAATCCTCTTACGTAGATTATCTCTCATCTGTTGATGAATGCTCGCATATCGAAGGGACACACCCATGGCCACCAGTAAACCGCGTATTGATCGCCGTATCGTTCGCAGCCGCAATGCCATCCTTTCCGCTTTTGAGCGCTTGCTCATGGAAAAGCCGCTGGCAGACATTACGGTGAGTGCCATCGCGCGCGAGGCCAATGTCGACCGTAAAACCTTCTACGTGCACTTTGGTACGGTTGATGGCTTGCTCGATGCCATTGCCGTCGATGTGGTGGAGATGATTGTCGACTCGGTCGAGAAAACGCTTGCTTCCATGGACGGTGACACCAACGAGCGCGCCCTGGGCGCGGCGGCGACCTTCTTTAAAACCGTTAACGAGGCGCTGTGCAACAACCTGGTGCTCAATCGTCAGCTGATCGAGAACATTCCGCTCGATGATTTTATGGCTCGTCTTCGTGCGCCGCTCGAGCACGAGATTGCCGAGCGCGATCTGCTGCCCCACGGTCTCAAGGACGAGATGTTCGACTACTATCTGGCGTTTTTGCTGTCGGGTATTATCGGAATCTATCGCACATGGGCGCTGTCTGACGGCTCGGTTCCTATCGAGCGCGTCTCGGAGGTCGCCAACGACCTGACTCTCAATGGCCTGTCGAGTCTGGAATCTCGCTTGGATTAGGCGCAGGCTCGAATTCGCGAGGCGCTTGTCGGGGTGCAGCCCGATCGACCAGGCGACGGGCATCCCGTCGAAGCAGTCGATGACCGGGCTCAGGTAGACCTTCTCGCCGCCCGGGAGCCTGAACTCGGTGATGTCGGTGAGCCACAGCAGGTTGGGCTCGTCGGCGTGGAAATTCCTGTTTACGAGGTTCTCCGGCGCCTTGTAGACCTCGCCGGCGTAGGAGCTGTAGCCTGAGGATCCTTAAAAGAAAGTCCAGTTTATCCTTTCCACCCCAATTGGGAATCCTCCGATGCGCCTTCGCACGCTCGCATGACCTCGATACCGTGCGAGCGTGCGAACTCGACGAGCTCTGCGTTGCGGGCGTTTATGGTGCCGAAGGCGGCGGGACACACGATAAGGCGCGCGCAGTGGACGATGAGCTCTTTGGCGCGGGCTATGGTTTTATCCCCGATCGGCTCGAAGGCGCGCTCGGCCACGCATTCCGCCGCTAGGTCGCGCGCAAGCTCGCAGTCGATGTCCCCTTCGTGCAGAACGCCCGCGTAGAACGCCTTGCCCTGCCGGATGAGCTGGCGAAACACAGCCGACCCCGTACCTGCGCCGGCGATGACGAACGTGTGCGCATCGCCGTGCGGGCGTCCAATTTCCACGCTGCCGAAGCGCTCGTTGAAGGTGCCATGTTGAAGGCCGTAGAGCTCGCCAATCGTCTCGCGCGTGAATATGTCCTCAGGTGCGCCGGCGCGGAAGACCCGGCCGTCCTTCACGCAAATCACCTTGTCGGCGCTTTTCTGCGCGAGCTCGAGTTCGTGGATGGACATGATGACAGCCACATTCCGCGATTTCGCAAGGTGGCGAAGTATTCGCAGCAGGTCGATCTGGTAGCGGATATCGAGATACGACGTGGGCTCGTCGAGCACGAGCACACGCGGATCCTGTGCGATGGCGCGTGCGAGCATGACGCGCTGGCGTTGCCCGTCGCTTATCTGCATGAAGTCGCACTCGGCGAGCTCTTCCATATGTGCGGTTTTCATGGCCTCGTCGACCCGACTATGGTCGTTAGGCGAGAGTGCGCCCATTCGCCCGGTGTAGGGATGTCTTCCCGCCTCTACGATATCGCGGCAGGTGAGGAGCTCGGTCCGGGGGCGATCTGTCAGCATAACGGCAAGGTTCCTTGCGAACTCCGCCGTCTTCCATCGGGAAATCTCCCGCCCGTCGAGCTCGACCGCGCCGCCAAGCGGTGCCAGATGGCGTGTGATGGTTTTCAAGATGGTCGACTTGCCCGAGCCGTTCGGCCCGATGAGCGCCACGACATCGCCCGCGCGAACCTCCAGATCGACGCCTTCGACTACGACCTTCTTGTCGTAGCCCGCCGACAGGTCGCTTATGCGGAAAAGCGGCGCTCCGTCAGCCTGCGTTTCGACCGGAGTTTCGAGGTTCGGCTCCGCTCGGAGGAGGCGTTCCTCGCGCAGTTCCGCACGAGCCGAAAGTGCCTTCTGGCGCTTTCGTGCGAGCTCAGGACTGTCTAAGCATGGAATGTCCCCTCCGAGCGTTTTGGGCCGCGGCGCGAATTCTCCCATCTACCTCACCCGCTTCTTCAACATGAGCGCGATAACCACCGGCGCGCCGAAGATGGCGGTGACAGCGCTGATGGAAAGTTCGACGGGAGAGAACAGTGTGCGCGCGATCAAATCGCAGCCCGCGCAGAAGATGGCGCCTCCCAAGAAGCACGCAGGAATCACGCGGATGGGCTTCGACGACTTTAGCGCCGACTTCACGAGATGCGGAACCGCGATGCCTACGAACGACACCGGACCAGCGAACGCGGTCACGCAGGCGGAGAGCATGCTCGCTAGAAGGACGAGCGCCACGCGGAAGCGTGCGACGTTCACGCCGACGCTTTTCGCGTAGGCTTCTCCCAGCTGGAAGGCGGAAAGGGGCTTCGATATCGCGAATACGCATGCGCTTACGGTGATCACCACGACCGTGATGACCGCGACGTCGTCCCAGCTCGAACCCGAGAAGCTACCTAAAGACCAGTTGTGCAGGTTCACGATGGACTGGTCGTCGGCGAAGGCGATGAGGAAGTTCGTCGCCGCCGAGCAGATGTATCCCACCATGACGCCCGCCACGATGAGCATGGCCATGGAACTTATGCGCCGTGCAATGAGGAGCACGAAACCGATGGTGATAAGCGAGCCCAGAAACGCTGCGGCCACCATGGCCGGCGAGGACATGGCCTGGTTTGCGCCCAGAAGTACGATCATCGTAAGCGCGACGACGAACTTTGCGCCCGAGGAGACGCCCAAGATGAACGGGTCGGCGATGGGGTTGTTGAAAAACGTCTGCAGCAGGAACCCGGAGAGCGAAAGTGCCCCGCCGAGAAGCACGGCTGAAAGTACGCGCGGCAGTCGAATCTCCCAGATGACCTGGCTTTCCATGGAATTGGCCGCGCCGCCCGAAAGGATGCCGGGGATGTGGTCTGCGGGCACGAGCACGCTCCCGATGCACAGGTTGGCCCCGACGAGCACGATGAGGGCAACAGCGAGCAGCGCCGTCACGACGCGACACCGCGCGGCGCGCCCCGATTCGTCGTATGCCATGGAAAGCCGGCTTCTCATGGCGCTAACCGAGCTTCCTCAGATAATGGAAGTCGCTCGCGTCATCGCCGGTGAACGCCCCGTGCAGCTCGTCGATAATGTCGGCGGTAGAAGTCATCTGCTGGTACATGTCGGCGCTTGTGACCCAGACGTTGCCGTTCTTCACGGCTTTGAACTGCGACAATAGCGCGTTTTTGCCTACGAAGTCGTTCAAGGTGGCAACCGATTCGTCGATGGTGCCGTTGTAGACGATGATGTCGGCATCCTTCGCCGTCGCGTAGAAGCGCTCCATTTCGAGCGTTACTGACGAACCTGACGTCGACGCCGTCTGCGCGTCATCGAGCGCATAGCTGCCGCCTGCAAGCTCGATCATCTGCGCCACGTAGTCGCCCGCCCGCCGCGTGACGGCGGCCCCGTTCGAGTTAATGTAGAAATACGCCACGGTTTTACCTGACGACGCGAGCCCCGACGTTTGCTCGACGCGGGCCTTCTGCTCGTTGAACAGGTGCGCGGCCTCGTCTTCCTTGTCGAACAGGACGCCGAAAAGCTTAATCCACTCGACGCGCCCGAGTGCTTCGGGCTCGCTCGACGACTGTTCGGTGAGCACGACGAGCCCGAGCTTCTGCAGCTTTTCCTTCACATCGGGCGTGTGGTTGATCATGGTGTTCTCGATGGCGAGCGTGCAGCCCGAGGCCGATATTCGCTCGTAGTCGGGCGCGCTGTACTTGCCGCCGTAGGCGATCGCCCCACTTTCGAGCGCGCTTTTGAAGCCTGCGACCGAGCAATCGTCGGCCTTCGTGCCCGACATGATGATATTGTCGTTCGCATCGAGCGCGTCGACCAGGCACATCGTCGCCGACGACACGAGGTACACCTTGTCGGCGGGGCGCCTTATGACCGCGATGTCGGAGCTCAACGCATCAGGTACCTTCGCATCTTGCGGCACCACGAGGAAACGCTCCCCATTCGAAACGCAGATAAGCCGCAGACCGCCTTCGAACTCGTCGACAGTGAAGTGCTCGGCGTATTCAAGCTGAAGCGCCCCCGTCGGCTCCCAGCCGCAGCCCAAATCGGCGTTGTGGAAGTCGGCCGCGGCGCTTGAAGCCGTTCCTGCAGGGGAGCCGCCGCTTGCATCGTCGCCCGATTTCTCCTTCATGGTGGATGAGTCGAAGTGGATCGTGTAGTCGATGGTGTGCGGCGTCGACATGGCGACGGTCTCGGCCGACACGGCGATGTCCTCGTCGAGCGTGACGGGTATCTCGAACGTGGAGTTGCCGCCGTCGTTTACGGGCGCGTAGTCCACGCCGTCGACGGTCATCTTGTCGTAGTTCGAACTCGACCAGGTGACCGTCGCGGTGTAGGTGTCGCCATCCTTCACAATTGTGGTGGGTGAGGCGATGCTTGCGCGCCCTGACCCACCGGAAAGCGAGACACTCACAGTGTATTCCTGAGAGCGCGCCGTGCCACCGGTCGCGTTCGGGCTCGCACTGCACCCCGCGAAGGGAAGCGCGAGCAGGGCGACGAGAACGCAGGCGATCGCGCGCGCCGCGATGCTGCGGCGCTTCCTGTTTTCCCCCTTGGGAAGAATCGACCGCATGGCGTTACTTCAGTGCGTCGGCGCGCAGATCGACGCCGGCGGATTCGAACACGAGCGTGCGGTCGTACCACTGCTCTTTTCTAATACTCCACGCGGCACAGGCGGTGTCCTCGTCGAGCGCATCAACGGGCACGTCGTAGGTGTACTTGCCTTCCCCGTTTTCCACATAGGGGATGAAGTCTGCCTCGCTCGCGGCGGCAGCCTCGTCGCCCGTGCCCATGAAGAGCTTGCCGTAGCCCGTGCCGGAAAGCGTCATCACGCAGTGCATGGAGCCGTTTTCCACGATGAGCTGGGCGTCCACAATCCTGAACATGTTCGAGCTGGAATCTACGGTGATCGGATAGGTGCCGTCGGCTACCTTGTCGGCGGTGATGGGGGCAGCGCTTGCGCCCTCGGTCGCATCGGCCGCCTGCTCGGTCTTTTCCTGGGAATCGGTATTGCTTGCCTTTGCGCTGTCGCTTGAATTTCCGGCGCAGCCGGCGAGCGAGAACGCGAGAAGCGCCGCCGACAGGGCGAAGACGAGGGTTTTCTTCAACATGGAGGGGTTCCTTTCAATCGCTTCTACCGCCCGCGCCGTGCGGTGGGCGGGCGGGATGCGAATGCAACGGGCATGCGCCGTCGGTCGGGGAAGGCGCATGCCCGTTGCACGGGGACGCGACCGGCGCCCCCGTGCGCGGCGAGTTTACAGCTTGGCGATGGCGTCGTCCACGTGCGAGACGTAGATGTCGTCGACCGCGGCGTTCTGTCCCAGACCCTGGAGCAGGCACGTCACTTCGAAGCCGGCGGCCACGAACTTCGCAGCCCAGCTGTCGGGGTCGGTCTCGTCTGCCATGTCGTTGTTCGCGTGGTCGCCCGCGACCACCATGAACGGCGCGAGCACGGCCTTCTTGTACCCTGCGGCGCTCGCAGCGGCGATAACATCCTCGCAGGTCGGTTCAGCCTCGACGGTGCCGACGAAGAACTGCGTCAAGCCCTCGTTCTTGAACACTTCCTGCATCTTGGCATAGTCGGCGTTGGAATCGGCTTCGGTGCCGTGGCCCATGAGGCACAGCGCCGTCTTGCCGTCGTCGAAGGACGCCATGTTCTCCTTAATGGCTGCGGCCACCTTTTTGTAGTCGTCGTCGGAGGTGAGCAGCGGGTCGCCGAGCGAGATCTTGTCGAACTTGTCGGCGTACTTGTCGAGCTCGTCTTTCACGTCGGCGTATTCCAGGCCAGCCATGAGATGCGTCGGCTGCACGACGATTTCCTTCACGCCGTCTTCCACGCAGCGGTCGAGCGCCTCGGTCATGTTGTCGATCGTGATGCCGTCGCGCTTCTTCAGTTTGTCGATGATGATCTGCGCGGTGAAGGCGCGGCGGATGTCGTAGTCCTGCCAGTACTTCTCGCGGATAGCGTCTTCGATGGCGCCGATGGTGATGTGGCGCGAGTCGTTGTAGCTCGTGCCGAAGCTCGTGACGAGAATGACCGGCTTCACGGCCTTCTCCTTTTCGCTCGATTTCTCGGGACTCGCGGAGGTGCTGGAGCAGCCCGCGAGCGCGAATCCGGCGAGCGCGACGGCTCCGGTTGCTGCGGCGCCCATGAAGCCGCGGCGTGACATCTGGTCGGACATGGTTTTCCCTTTCCTCGGTTTGCCGGTCCCCCGGCGACAGTTGCTTATCGGCACAAGCGAAAGAAAAGCGCGCTCGTCCGCAAAGGGATAGCGCGCCTGTTTCTTGCATTCGAAAGGGAAGCGCACTCCTCGGGGTTCACAAGGAGATAACGCCACGGCGATGCCGTGAGGAAAAGGCGAAGCAGTCTGGCTTGGGGCGCGAGGCGGTTCGCCCGCGCGTCCTACACAGTAATGTCCCTTGCCCAGGATTCCCACCTGGTTCCCTCCGCAAGCCAGCGCGGGCTGTGTGGGCGCCGCGCCGGTCATTTCCTTTTATTCGATTGTCATATGCTCGTTGCCGAAACTACCACTATGATAGTGGGCGTTTGTGGGCGTGTCAAAGCCAGGGCGGGCGGCATTGCGCCTCCTGCCTACGTATTTGCGCCGATTGCCGCTGCGGGCGCCGTGTCTTGCCTGCTGCGCGAAGGGCGGCGTAAACGGTTGCGATGAGAAACGGGAAGGGAAGGCTCGGATGATTCATATCGTTGGCGCAGGTTCGGGCGCCGCCGACCTTATCACGCTGCGCGGGGCGCGTCTTCTGCGCGCGGCCGACGTGGTCGTTTGGGCGGGGAGCCTTGTGAACCCCGAGCTGCTCGCCGAGTGCAAGGAATCCTGCGTCGTCTACGACAGCGCGCACATGACCTTGGAGGAAGTGCTCGACGTGATGTGCGCGGCGGATGCGCGGGGCGAGGAAGTGGTGCGCCTGCACACGGGCGACCCGTGCCTGTACGGCGCCATCCAGGAGCAGATGGACGCGCTCGACGCGCGCGGCGTGGACTACGAGGTGGTGCCCGGCGTGTCGAGCTTTTGCGGTGCCGCGGCGGCGCTTCGCCAGGAATACACGCTGCCGGGAATCAGCCAGTCGGTCGTGATCACGCGGCTTTCCGGACGTACCCCCATGCCCGCGGGCGAGGGCATGCGCACCATGGCGGAAAGCGGCTCGACTATGGTCATCTTCCTGAGCTCGGGTATGCTCGCCGAGCTTTCCGCCGAGCTTTTGGGCGCGGGCCGCAGCTCCGACGAGCCGGCGGCGCTCGTGTACAAGGCGACCTGGCCTGAGGAGCGCGTGGTGCGCTGCACAGTGGGCACGCTCGCCGATGCGGGCGCGCGAGAGGGCATCGACCGCACGGCGCTCGTGGTGGTGGGCCGCGTGCTCGGAGCTCGTGGCGGGCTTGCGCACGACGGCGCGCAAGCGGAGTCGTACGAGCGCAGCAAGCTTTACGACCCTTCGTTTGCCACGGGGTATCGAAAGGCGAGCAGCTAGCGTGGCCTTCGAGCACTACATATATACCGGGACGACCCGCCTGCGCTGCGGCTACACCACGGGGAGCTGCGCCGCGCTCGCGGCGAAGGCGGCCTGCGAGATGCTCTTGTCACGAAAGCCCGTCGGCCGCGTGTCGATCGTCACCCCCGGCGGGCTGCCTGTCGAGACGGACGTGGTTGACGCATGTATCGGCGAGGGGTGCGCCCAGTGCGCCGTGCGAAAGGACGCAGGCGACGATGCCGATGTGACCGACGGCGTGCTCGTGTACGCGCGCGTGGAACATGCGGGGTCGGGCACGGGCGCTGCGGGCAGCAAGGGCGTGCCCGCGCGCGAATCGGAAGTTTCCGTCGATGGCGGCGTGGGCGTGGGGCGCGTGACGTTGCCCGGGCTCGAGCAGCCGGTGGGGTCGGCCGCTATCAACGCGACGCCGCGCGCGATGATCACTTCGGCGGTGCGCGAGGTGTGCGCCGCGCACGGCTTTTCTGGAAATATTACTGTGACGATTTCGGTACCCGAGGGTGTTGCCCTTGCCGAAAAGACCTTCAACCCACACCTGGGGATAGAGGACGGCATTTCCATCCTGGGCACGACGGGCATCGTCGAGCCGCGCAGCCTCGCTGCCTTGCGCGACAGTATCGAGCTCGAGATCCGGCAGCATGCGGCTATGGGGCGGCGCGGAGTTGTGCTCACGCCCGGCAACTACGGCGCGCAGTTCATCTCGGGGCATTTTCACCTAAACGGTGCGCCGGTGGTCTTCATCTCCAACTTTGTGGGCGATGCGATTGATTGCTGCGTTCGCGAGGGATTTACCAATGTCCTTCTTGTGGGACACATCGGCAAGCTGGTGAAGGTCGCGGGCGGCATCATGGACACCCATTCGCGTACCGCCGACTGCCGCGCGGAGATTCTGGCCGCCCACGCGGCCTTGGCCGGCGCGGGCGCGAAGACCGTGTGCGAGATCATGTCGTCGGTCACGACCACGGCGGCGCTCGAGGTAATCGAGGCCGCCGGCGTGGGGGACGCTGCGCGCGCCTCGCTCGCTGCGGCAATCGAGGACAGGTTGCGCCGCCGCGCGGCGGGCGCATGCGACATCGCCGCGGTCGTGTTCGACGCCGAGCGCTGCGAGCTTTTCCGCACGTCGGGCGCCGATGCAGTTATCGGGGAATTGGGGGCGACGTATGAGTAAAGGCGTGCTGTACGGGGTGGGCACGGGGCCTGGCGACCCCGAGCTGCTCACGATCAAGGCCGTCCGCACAATCGAATCGTGTCCGGTCATCGCCGCACCGCAAACGGCGGACGGGGTCATGGTCGCGCTTGACATTGTGCGCGGCGCCGTCGACCTTACAGGCAAGACGGTGATCCCCGTGCGATTCTCGATGACGCGCGACGCCGAGCGCCGCGCGGCCGAGCATGCCTCGCTTGTTCGCGAGCTTGTCGCGCACCTGGATGCGGCCCGCGACGTCGCGCTGCTGAACCTGGGGGACCCAAGCATCTACGCCACCTTCCAGCGCATAGCGCCCGACGTGCGCGCCCGCGGGTTCGAGGCGCGCGCCATTCCCGGCGTGCCGAGCTTCTGCGCGGTCGCCGCGGCGCTCGAGCGCGACCTCACGCCCGAGATGTCGTCGCCTCTGCACATCGTGCCCGGCGGCTACGATGACGTTCGCCGCGCAATCGGCTGGCCGGGGACGAAGGTGGTCATGAAGGCGCGCCGCTCGCTTGCGGACACGAAGCGCATCCTTCGCGAGGAGGGCGCCTTCGACGGTGCCGAGCTCGTAGAGGACTGTGGGCTTCCGGGCGAGCGCGTGTACCGCTCGCTCGACGATGTGCCCGATCGGGGCAGCTACTTCTCGACGATGGTGGTGCGCTAGATGAGGGTTTCCTGCATAGCGTTCACTGAGAGGGGGTATGCGTTGGCGGAGCGCACCGCACGCGCGCTTTCCGATTGCGCGCAGACAGGTGAAGATGACTCTGGCTGGAACGTTTCCGTTTCGCGCGGGTTCGGCGAGGGGAAGGCCGACCTGCGCGCATGGACGGCGCTCGCGTGGGAAGCGTCGGACGCGCTTCTGTTCGTGGGCGCGGCGGGCATCGCCGTGCGGGCGATCGCGCCGCATGTCGCCTCGAAGGCAAACGATTCCGCGGTTGTGGTGATCGACGAGGCGGGGCGCTTTGCCGTCTCGCTTTTGTCGGGGCATTTGGGCGGTGCGAACGAGCTTGCGCAAACTGTGGCACGCGCGGCAGGGGCCATCCCCGTCATCACCACGGCGACCGACGTCCGCGGCGTGTGGGCGGTGGATACGTGGGCGCGCTGTGCTGGGCTCGCCGTTTCGAATCCCGAGGCTATCAAGCGAGTGTCGGCGCGGCTGCTTTCGGGCGGGCGCGTGGCGCTCTATTCCGACATGCCGATTTCGGGACAGCCGCCTGAGGGGGTTGACATTGCGTCCGACCGCGCTAGGGCCGATATCGTCGTGTCGCCGTTCGCTGGCGCGAATGCAGGTGCGTCCGTTCGCGCGGCGGAGACAACGGGCGAGGTCGTGCCCGCCGGTGTGACGGGGAAGCCGGCGGGCGTGCGGGCGCAGGCGCCTGCGCCCGAGCCGCTTCACCTTGTCTTACCCTGCATCGTTGCGGGCATAGGGTGCCGTCGCGGTGCGTGCACCGAAGCGATCGGGGAGGCGTTTCTTCTCGCGTGCGGGCAGGCGGGCATCTCGCCTTCGGCCGTGCGCGAGGCGGCGACGATCGACGTTAAGGCGCGCGAGGAGGGTCTGCTCGCCTTCTGCCACGCGCGCAGTATCCCGCTCGCGACGTATTCCGCAGAGGAGTTGTCGCAGGTCGAAGGCAGCGTTTCGCCATCTGATTTCGTGCGCGCGACGGTGGGGGTCGACAACGTGTGCGAGCGCGCGGCGCTCGCGGGCGGGGGCAAACTTTTCTTCCCGAAGCTCGCTCACGGCGGCGTGACCGTCGCGTTTTCCAAGGTAACTATCGAACTTTCGTTTAAGGAGCGGTGATGGGAAAGCTCTTCGTGGTGGGGATTGGCCCGGGCGGCCCCGACGGCATGACGATTGC
The DNA here is from genome assembly GCA_905214215.1 of uncultured bacterium. Lineage (GTDB taxonomy): Bacteria > Actinomycetota > Coriobacteriia > Coriobacteriales > Coriobacteriaceae > Collinsella. Next base: position 38,474 of record CAJMLP010000011.1, read on the forward strand.
GGCTCGGCGCGCGCTCGAGGCGGCCGACATCGTTGTGGGGTACACGAAATACGTGGAGCTCGCGCTCGCCGCCGTGCCCGACGCGGCGCATCTCGCGACGCCGATGATGCACGAGGTCGAACGGTGCCGCCTGGCGCTTTCGCGCGCGCAGAGCGGAGAAGCCGTGGCGCTCGTGTGCAGCGGTGACGCGGGCGTGTACGGCATGGCGAGCCCCGTGCTGGAGCTTGCGGAGGACTACCCCGATGTAGACGTGGAAGTTATCGCCGGGGCCACCGCGGCTCAGAGCGGGTCGGCGGTGCTCGGCGCCCCGCTTGCCCACGATTTCGCGGTCGTGTCGCTCTCTGACCTGCTCACGCCGTGGGAGGTCATCGAGCGCAGGCTCGCCGCCGTGGCGAGCGCCGACTTCTGCATCTGTTTGTACAACCCGCGCAGCAGAAAGCGCGCCGACAGGCTCTCGCGCGCGGCGAAGATTATGCTCGAATGGAAGGCCCCCGACACGCTCTGCGGCTGGGTGCGCAACATCGGGCGCGAGGGGCAGCAGTCGGGTATGTGCAGGCTCTCCGAGCTGGGGGAGTTCGATGCAGACATGTTCACCACCGTGTTCGTCGGCAACGCGGACACGAAGCGCGTAGGCGGCCGTATGGTCACGCCGCGCGGGTATCGGGAGATTCCATGCGAAAGGTAACGATCATCGGGGCGGGGCCCGGAAACCCCGACTTGCTCTCGCGCGCGGCGCTCGACGCGATCGACATCGCCGACGTGGTCATCGGCGCTCATCGCGCACTTGTCGGCATCGACGTGCCGCCCGACGTGGTGAGATGCGAGCTCGTGAAGACGGCGGACATCGTCGCCGCGCTCACCGATGCGGCGTCGTGGCAGCGCGCCGTGGTCGTGATGACGGGCGATGTGGGGCTGTTCAGCGGCGCGCGCCGCCTGGTGGAGGCGCTCTCCGGCGACGCGCAGGTGGACGTGCGCGTCATTCCCGGCATAAGCTCAGCGTCGTATCTCGCCGCGCGCCTCGCGCGTCCATGGCAGGATTGGCGCTTCGTGAGCGCTCACGGCGTGGCGTGCGACATCGTGGCCGAGGCCGAGCGCGCAGGTGAGCTCTTCCTCGCCACGTCGGGCGGGGAAGACCCCTCGCGGCTTTCGGGCGAGCTTGTGCAGGCGGGCTTCGAGGACGCGCGCGTGACGGTGGCCGAGCGCCTGTCGTACCCCGACGAGCGCATCACCTGCGCGACCGCAAGTGAAATCGCAGGTCAGACGTTCGACGACTTGAACGTGATGCTTATCGAGTTCGCAGGCTGCGCCGGGTCGCCTGCGAACTCTAGTGCAGCCTCCGAGGCGCCGGCTGGCGCATCTGCGCCCGCGGCGGCTTCTTTCGTGGCGGACTCTGCGGGCGCATTCCACGCCGCGAGCCCCCGCTGGCCGTACGCTTCCTCGGGCATTCCCGACGAGCTCTTCATCCGCGGCGACGTTCCCATGACCAAGCAGGAGGTGCGCGCCGTCGCGCTCGCGAAGCTGCGCCTTACCGCGACCGACACCGTGTGGGATGTCGGCGCCGGCACGGGGAGCGTGTCGATCGAGGCGGCGCTCGTCGCGCGAGCGGGGTCGGTATGGGCGGTCGAGCGCAACGCGGCCGGCGTGCGGCTCATCCGAGAGAACGCGGATGCATTCGGGTGCGGCAACGTGCATGCGGTCCCCGGTGTCGCCCCCGAAGCGCTCGCGAAACTGCCCGACCCCGACGCCGTGTTCGTCGGCGGGAGCGCGGGCGAGCTTCCCTCCATCGTGGAGGCGGCGCTCGAGAAGAACTCGCAGGTTCGCCTGTGCGTGCCATGCGTCACCGTTGAGACGCTCACCGAGGCGTGCGCGCTCCTCTCGGGTTCGCGCTTTAAGGAGTTCGAGGCGTGCCAGGTGTCGGCCGCCCGCGCCGAGGCTGTAGGCTCGCACCATCTTATGAAGGCGCAAAACCCCGTGTTCCTCGTCAGCGCGCGTGGTGCGGGCGCGGATGCCGAGGAGCTTGCCGATGTCGGGGCGCTTGTTGAGTCACCTGTCGGGGAGGACCCCTCTGCCGAGGGGAAACCATCCGTTGAGGTGGTCTCGCTTGCTAACTGCAACGCCGCAGGTGGGGAAGGCGGCGCCCGGTGAGCACGTCCATCCCGCGCTTCATGGTCGCTGCGCCCTCGAGCGGGAGCGGCAAGACGGTCGTTACGTGCGCGCTCCTGCGCGCGCTCGCGCGCCGCGGCCTCGCATGCGCGGCCTTCAAATGCGGCCCCGACTACATCGACCCGCTCTTTCATCGCCGCGTCGTGGGTGCGCGCTCGGGCAACTTAGACGGCTTCTTCACCGACGCCCCGACGCTGCGCGCCCTGCTCGCACGCGGCGCCGCGGGCGCGGATGTCGCGGTACTCGAGGGGGTTATGGGCTTCTACGACGGCATGGCGCCCGGCGTGGCCGACGCGAGTAGCTACCAGGTTGCGCGCGACACGGAAACGCCGGTCGTTTTAGTGGTGAACGGGCGCGGGGCGTCTTTATCGCTCGCCGCCGTAATCCACGGCATCGCCGAGTTCCTGCCTTGTGCGAACGTGCGCGGCGTCGTGCTGAACAAGACGAGCGCCGCTGCCTGCGCCTACGCGGCGCCTGCGATCGAGAAGCACACGGGCGTCGCGGTTTTGGGGAATATCCCCGCCGACGAGGCGTTCTCGCTCGAAAGCCGGCATCTGGGGCTTGTGACCGCCGACGAGGTCGAGCAGCTCTCCGCGCGCATCGACAAGATGGCCGAGCTGGTGGAAAAGAGCGTCGACGTCGACCGCTTGCTCGAAATAGCTGCGACGGCACCCGATATCCGCGAGGAACCTTATCGGTTGGAGCCGATCGCGGGAGCGCGGCCCATCGTCGCCGTCGCGCGTGACGAGGCGTTCTCGTTCTATTACGAGGAGAATCTGCGCGTGCTCGAGGACCTGGGTTGCGAGCTGGCCTTTTTCAGCCCCCTGTGTGATAGCGAGTTGCCCCGGGGGACAAGCGCCCTCTATCTGGGGGGCGGCTACCCGGAGCTCCATGCGCGACAGCTCTCCGAGAACGCGCCGATGCGCGCGGCCGTGCGGCGCGCGGTGGAATCCGGCATGCCGACGGTTGCCGAATGCGGTGGGTTTCTGTACCTGCAGCGCGAAATCGCCGATAGCGAGGGGCGGCGCTGGCCTGTTGCGGGCGCCCTTGAGGGCGCAAGCGAGAACGGGGGAAGGCTGTCCCATTTCGGGTACGTGGAGCTTACTTCCCATCGCGACGGGCTCTACGGGCCGCGCGGCACACGCATCCGCGCGCACGAGTTCCACTACTGGCAGTCCACCTGCCCGGGCGGCGACTTTTGGGCGCAGAAGCCCCGGCGCGACAAGGGCTGGCCGTGCATGACGACCACCCCGTCCCTGGTGGCGGGATTCCCGCATGTGTACTATCCTGCGAACCCCGACGTTGCGCGCGCGTTCGCGTCTGCCGCAGCGTCGTTCGCAGAGAGGAGGCGGCATGGCTGAAGCAACCGAAACCGCGCTTGCCTGCATCCGCGAGGAAGTCGAGCGCGCGTTCTCGTCGGCGCCGGGCGCCGTGCTCGAAGCCGCGCTTTCCCGGATCGCGCCCGCAGACGAGTGCGCCCGTGCCGCCGCGTACGCCGCGTGGGACTCCATCGCGCACCCCTTGGGGGGATTGGGCGACTTTGAAGACGCCGTCGCGTGTATCGCCGCAGCTCAGGGGAGCGCCGAGGTGGCCGAGTCTCCCCGTGCGCTCGCGGTATTCTTCTCCGACAACGGGGTCGTTGCCGAAGGCGTGTCGCAAAGCGGGCAAGATGTGACGCGAGCCGTCGCGCGCAACATGTGCGAGGGGGCCGCGAGCGCCTGCCGCATGGCGGCGTTCGCGGGTGCCGAGGTCGTGCCCGTCGACGTAGGTATGGCCCGGGGCATAGAAGACGCGCGCATGGTGCGCGCGAACGTGCGGCGGGGGAGCGGCAACATCGCTCACGGCTCCGCTATGTCTCGCGATGGGGCCGTGCGCGCGATCGAGGTCGGAATCGCCGTCGCGTGCGGGCTTGCCCGCGCCGGCGTGCGCCTTCTCGCCGCGGGCGAGATGGGCATCGGCAACACGACCACCTCGGCGGCGGTGGCCGCAGTGCTCATCCGGGCGGACGCGCGGAGCCTTGTCGGGCGCGGCGCGGGGCTCTCGGACGCCTCGCTCGCGCGCAAGCGCGACGTGGTCGAGCGCGCTATCGACGCGAACTCGCCCGATCCCGCCGACCCGATCGACGTGCTCTCGAAGGTGGGCGGCTTCGACATCGCTGCGATGTGCGGCTTCTACCTGGGGGCCGCGGTCTCGAAGGCGCCGGCGCTCCTCGACGGGGTCATATCCTGCACGGCGGCCCTGTGCGCGGCGCGCCTGTGCCCCAACGCCTTGGGCTACCTCGTGGGCACCCACGCATCAAGCGAACCCGCAAGCCGGGAGCTCCTTCGCGAGCTCGGCATAAAGGCGCCCCTCGACGCAGGCATGCACTTGGGCGAGGGCGCGGGCGCCATGGCGTATCTCCCCCTTCTGGATTCGGCGCTGCGCGTGTACCGGGATGGGAAGACGTTCACGGCGACTGGCATGGCTGCTTACGAGCATTTCGAGGCCGGGAAATGACGGTGACGCTCGTCATCGGCGCCGCCGCGAGCGGCAAGAGCGCCTACGCCGAGTCCCTGTGCCTCGGGCACGACGGCCCTCGCGTGTACCTGGCAACGATGGAGCCCTTCGGGGAAGATGGCGCCCGCCGCATCGCGCGCCATCGGGCGCTGCGCGAAGGCAAAGGGTTTTCCACCCTCGAGTGCTCGCGTGACGTGGGCGCCGCAGCGCCCGGGCTTCCGCGCGGCTGCACACTTCTTTTGGAGGACGTGGGCAACCTGGTTGCGAACGAGCTCTTCGCGGAAGGCGGCTTGTCCCCGCGTGACCCCGACGCTGCGGCGCGCGAGGTACTCGGAGGCATCGAACGGCTCGCTCAGGCCGCTGCGTATACGGTGGTGGTCACCGTCGACGTGTTCGCCGATGGGATGCGCTACGATGAAGGGACCGAGGCATGGAGGCGCGCGCTCGCGCGCGTGAACGCGGGCGTGGCGGCGCTGGCCGACCATGCAGTCGAAGTGGTATGCGGGATTCCCGTGTGGATGAAAGGCGAAGGACCTACAAGGTGAAGATAGCAGAGGCAATCGGCGCGGCGTTCGGAACGTTCTCGCGCATCCCCGTCCCGAAATCGGCCTGGACCGATTTCGGGTCAACCCATGCACTTGCCGCGTTTCCCCTGGTGGGCCTTGCGGAAGGCTTCCTCATGACGGCGTGGGGGCACGTGGCGAACCTGCTCGGCGTGCCCGCGACCATCGTCGCGGCCGTGCTCGCGGCGCTGCCTGTGGCGGTGACGGGAGGCATCCACCTAGACGGGCTCTGCGACACCTCCGATGCGCTTGCAAGTTGGGCCCCGCGCGAGCGAAAGCTCGAGATCATGCACGATCCGCGGGCGGGCGCCTTCGGGGTCATCGGTGTTGTTGTGTACCTTATTCTGCAGTTTTCCCTGTTCACCGCGCTGCCGCTTACGGCGGGGGCGTTCCTCGCGCTTCTGTGCTCGCTCGTGTTCTCCCGCGCGCTTTCGGGACTCGCCGTTGAATGCTGGCCTGCCGCGCGGGCGGACGGCATGGCCGCGGGGCTCTCGCCTGCGAAGAAGCGCGCGGCGATCGTCGTGCCGCTTTGCGCTTTCGCTGCGGCTTCGGCTGCAGGGATGGTCGCGTGCGCTCAGGCCGTCGGCGCCTTTATGGCGGTGGCGGGGCTTTTGGTGCTCGCGTGGTACCGCCATGTTGCCCTGTCCCGCTTCGGCGGGGTGACGGGGGATTTGGCCGGATGGTTTCTGCAATGGGCCGAGCTCGCGATGCTTGCCATGCTGGTGGTGGGGGGCATGCTCCTATGATGCTCGTGGTAGGTGGCGCGCATTCGGGGAAGAGGACCTTCGTGCGCGAAAAACTCGGGTTCGCGGCGGACGATTTCGTCGACGCGGCGCAGCTTGCGGAGGGCGGCGTGCCCGCGGCTTTTGCCGGCCGCGTCGCATACCGTGCTGAGGAACTCGTACGCGCGCTCGACGCTGACCGGGCGCTCGAGCGGCTGATCGGCTTCGACGCAGTGATTCTGCCCTTGGTCGGCTCGGGGGTCGTCCCCATGAGTGCGGAAGACGCCCAATGGCGCGAGCGCGCGGGGCGCCTGGGATGCGCGCTCGCTGCGCGCGCCGACGTCGTCGTGCGCATGACGTGCGGGATTCCCCAGGTCATCAAAGGAAACCTTGCCGATGCACCTCGAGCGACGCAGGGCGCGGGTGCGCCTTTGGAAGTCGTCTTCGTGCGCCATGGTGCCACGGCGGGCACGGAAGACCATCGCTACAGCGGGGCGGGCACCGACGAGCCCCTGTCGAGTGCGGGCGAGCGCGCTTTGCGCGACCTCGCGTGCGATCGTGACGTGTTCCGTGTTATCACGAGCGGCATGGCCCGCACCGACCAGACGGCGCGCATCCTCTTCCCGAACGCGGAGCTTATGGCGTGCCCCGGTCTGCGCGAGATGGATTTCGGCGACTTCGAGGGGCGAAGCGCCGCCGAGCTTAAAGAGGATGCGCGCTACCGCGCCTGGGTAGACTCCTGGTGCGAGACGCGCTGCCCGCATGGCGAGGGCAAGAGCGATTTCACCCGCCGCGTCGTCGCGGCGTTTCGGGAGGCATGCAAATCGGAGCGCGCCCAGGGGAGTGGGCGCGCCGTCTTCGTCGTTCACGCGGGTACCGTGAAAGCGCTGCTCTCCGAGCTAGCTGTCCCGAAAATGGGATACTTCGACGTGCATACCGAGCCGGGCGGCGCATGGGCCGCCACCTGGGATGGGCGCTGCCTTCGCGACGTTCGCCCCGCTTCGGGGGGCGATGCCCGGTGATGACGATTCTTGCCGTCGCCGCCGGGTTCGCGGCCGACCTTGCCTTCGGCGACCCGCGTTGGCTTCCCCATCCCGTCGTCGCCATGGGGCGCGCGATCACGTGGGCCGAAGGCCGCCTGCGGGGCGCATTCCCGCAAACGTCCGCGGGCACGCGCGCCGCAGGGCTTGTGCTCGCCGTGGCGCTTCCGCTTACGTGTGGGCTTTTGACCTGGGGAATCCTGCATGTTTGCGGCATGGTTCACTCCGGCTTGCGCTTCGTGGCCGAGGCATGGGCGAGCTATCAGATTCTCGCGGCATGCGAGCTGCGCCGCCAGAGCCTGGCCGTTGCTCGCGCGTTCTCGAAGGGCGGCCTTGTCGCGGCGCGCGAAGCCGTCGGGCTCATCGTGGGACGCGACACGTCTGTTCTCGACGAGCACGGCGTCGCGCGCGCCGCCGTGGAAACGGTGGCGGAGAACGCGAGCGACGGTGTCATCGCGCCGCTTTTCTACCTTATGATCGGGGGTGCGCCCTTGGGCATGGCGTACAAGGCGGTGAACACGCTCGACAGCATGGTGGGCTACAAAAACGAGCGCTACATCGACTTCGGCTGCGCCTCGGCGCGCCTCGACGATGCGGTGAATTGGATCCCCTCGCGCTTATCGGCCCTGCTCATGATCGCCGTGTGCCCGATCGTCGGGCTCGACGCGCGCGGGGCGGCGCGCATCTGGCGCCGCGACAGGCGTCGCCATGCGAGCCCGAACGCGGCGCAGACCGAGTCAGCGTGCGCGGGCGCGCTCGGGCTGCGCCTGGCGGGACCCGCGGTGTATTTCGGCAAGCTCGTTGAGAAACCGACGATAGGCGATGCGTCCCGCGAAATCGAGTGGGGCGACATCGTTCGGGCGACAAGGCTCATGCTCGCCGCGTCCGTATGCGCGCTCGTCGTCTTCGGCGCTGTGCGCGCGGCGGTCGTGCTCGCTGTGGGGGCGATGGCATGAGGAAAGACCACGCCGCGCCCCGGGCTGCCGGGGGAATCCTGCGCGCCCGTACGCATGGGGGCAGCGCGCAATCGCTCGGCATCGCTTGCGAAGGGGGCGCCTCCGACCTCATTGACTTCTCGGTGAACGTGAATCCGGCAGGCCCCTCGCCGCGCGCCGTCGCCGCAGCTTGCAAGGCGCTTTCTCGAATCGACGCCTACCCCGATAGGGAAAGCCTCGCCCTCGTTCGCGCCCTGGCGCGTGCCCAGGGCATTCCCGAAGACACTATCGTCTGCGGCGCGGGCGCGTCCGACATCATCTGGCGGCTCGCCGCGGCGGTGCGTCCGAAACGCATCGTCGTGTGCGCGCCGACGTTCTCTGAATATGCTGAGGCGGCATCGTACTACGGCGCATGCGTGCAGGAGTTCCCGCTCTCTGAAGCGGACGACTTCGACGTGCCCGCCTCCTTCGCCCGCGCGATCGAGGGGCCGGGAGACGTGGCGTACCTCTGCAATCCGAACAACCCGACGGGGCGCCTCGTCGACCCCAGCGTGATCGATGCCGCGGCTTGCCGCTGCGAGCAGGTGGGCGCGCTGCTCGTCGTGGACGAGTGCTTCCTCGGATTTGCGCCCGACGCCCGCGAAAGGAGCGTGGCCGCACGCGCCGCGTGTTCGCGCCATGTGGCCGTGCTCTCCGCGTTCACCAAGCTCTACGGAATGGCGGGGTTGCGGTTGGGATATCTGATCAGCGGAAACGCCCAACTCATCGAGGGGATTCGCCGGGCGGGGCAGGCGTGGCCCGTCTCCTCGGTCGCCGAGGCCGCGGGCATCGCCGCCCTGGAAGACGTCGAATACGTCTCGCGCACGCGCGATGTATTGGCGGGCGAGCGAGCGTGGCTTTCCCACGAGCTCTCCTCGCTCGGGCTTTCCGTCGTGCCGTCGGATGCGAACTTCCTTTTAGTCCGCACGCCGGCGAAAGACATCCCCGAGCGCCTGTATAAACAGGGGGTTTTGGTCCGCACGTGCGACTCGTTTTCGGTACTGTCCCGTTTCTGGTGCCGCGTCGCGGTGCGCACGCGCAAGGAGAATGCCCGGCTTGCGATGGCGTTCGGCCGTGCGCTTCGGGCGGAAGGCGCATCGGGCGAAGGCGAACCCGACGAACGGGGCGGCGCTTCTTTCAGCGGCGCTATGGCGGGCGCGGATGGCCGAGGCTCGGCGAAGGAGGTCGATACCCGTGGGTAGGGCGAAGCCCATCATGATCCAGGGCACCATGTCGAACGCGGGGAAGAGCCTGCTTGCGGCTGGGCTGTGCCGCGTGCTTTCGCAGGACGGCCTGCGCGTGGCTCCCTTTAAGAGCCAGAACATGGCACTCAACAGCGGTGTCACGGCCGACGGGCTCGAGATGGGGCGCGCCCAGATCATGCAGGCCGAGGCGTGCGGCATCGCGCCCGACGTGCGCATGAACCCCATCCTGCTCAAGCCCGAAAGCGGCCACCGAAGCCAGCTCATCGTGGCCGGCAAGGCGCAGGGAGCCTTCGCTGCGAGGGACTACTTCGCGCGAAAGAAGGCGCTCATGCCGCAGATTTTGGAGGCGTTCGATTCGCTCGCGGAGGAAAACGACGTCATCGTCATCGAGGGCGCCGGCAGCCCCGCCGAAATCAACCTTGCCGAAAATGACATCGTCAACATGGGGCTCGCGCGCGCCGTGTCCTCCCCCGTGCTGCTTGCGGGCGACATCGACCCGGGCGGGGTATTTGCCCAGCTCTACGGCACGGTCGCGCTCCTTGCGCCCGAGGACCGCGCGCTTTTGCGGGGGCTTGTGGTGAACAAGTTCCGCGGCGATGTGGAAATCCTGCGCCCGGGTTTGGCCCCGCTCGAGAAGATGTGCGGGGTTCCCGTCGTGGGTGTCGTGCCGTATCTTACGCTCGACCTGGACGACGAGGACTCGCTCGCGCCGCGCCTATCTGCCCGCGAGGCGCGCGGCGTCATCGACGTCGCCGTCGTGCGCCTTCCGCATTTGTCGAACTTCACCGACTTCGACCCGCTTTCGCGCGTGCCCGGCGTGGGCGTGCGCTACGTTTCCTCGACGACCGATCTGGGCCGACCCGACCTGGTGGTGCTCCCCGGCTCGAAGACTACGCTCGACGACGCACGCTGGCTTGCGGCTAGCGGCATCGGAGCCTGTGTACGCGCGCTTTCGGGCGCGGGCACGCCGGTGCTCGGCATATGCGGAGGCTACCAGCTTTTGGGAGACGAGCTTTCCGACCCGCACGGCAGGGAAGGCGCTGGCACCGCGCGCGGGCTCGGGCTCATCCCTGCAAGTACGGTGTTCAAGGAGGAAAAGCGCCTCGCCCAGTCGGAGCTGCGCATCACGGGCGCCCAAGGCGCGTTCTCGGCGTGGAACGGCATGACGGCGCGCGGGTACGAGATTCACGACGGCGAAACGACCGTCTCCTGCGCCCCTGCGGGCACAATTGGCGGCAAACCAGAAGGCGCGGCCTGCGGAAACGTGTTCGGAACCTATCTCCACGGCCTGTTCGACGAACCGGGGGTTGCGCTCGCCCTCGCGCGCTCGCTCGCGCGCATGCGCGGCCTGCCCGAGAGCGTCGTGGGTGCTGCGGGCGCGGCGTCCGCGGCCGATCACCGTGCGCGCGAGTTTGACCGCCTGGCCGACGTCGTGCGCGGGGCGCTCGACATGGAGTATGTCTACCGCATTATCGAGGAGGGCGTATGATCCACGTGTATCATGGCGACGGCAAAGGCAAGACCACGGCGGCGATGGGCCTCGCCCTTCGCATGCTCGCTGCAGGCCGCCGCGTCGTCGTCGTGCAGTTCCTGAAAGACGGCGAAAGCGGGGAGGTGCGCCTGCTCGCCGAGCATTTTGGCGTGCCCGTGTTCGCGGGGAAGGCGTCGGACAAGTTTACCTGGTCGATGACGTCGGAAGAACTTGCCGCGACGTGCGAGCTGCACGATGGGAACCTCGCTTCCGCGCTCGCCGAGCTCGAGGGCGCGCAAGAGGGACTGCTCGTGCTCGACGAGGCGCTCGACGCGCTTTCGAAGGGGCTTGTCGACGAGGCACTCGTGGACCGCGCGCTCGATATGTCCGCGCGCGGCGTCGAAGTAGCGCTCACCGGGCGCGCGCCTTCCCGCAAGATCGTGGAGAAGGCCGACTACATAACCGAGATGCGGTGCGAGAAACATCCCTACGAGCAGGGGATATGTGCAAGGGAAGGAGTGGAGTACTAGATGGATTCCAAGGAGATGGCGCCCGGCGACATCGAGCGGCGCAGCTTCGAGATCATCACCGAAGAGCTCGGCGGCCGCACGTTCCCGCCGCTCGAAGAGCCCGTCGTGAAGCGCGTCATCCACACCACTGCCGACTTCTCGTACGCCGATTCGCTCGTGTTCACCCATGACGCCACGCACTGTGCGCTCGACGCACTGCGCGCAGGGGCCACGGTGCTCACCGACACGAACATGGCGCTCGCAGGCATAAGCAAGCCCGCGCTCGCGAAGCTCGGCTGCAAGGCCGTGTGCTACATGGCCGACCCTGATATCGCCGCGGCTGCGCGCGCCGCGGGCACGACTCGCGCCGTTGCGAGCATGGACAAAGCTTGCCGCATCGAGGGTCCGCTCATCGTGGCCGTCGGCAACGCTCCCACAGCACTTCTGCGCCTCGCCGAGCTCATGGACGCGGGGAAGATCGCGCCCGCGCTCGTCGTTGGGGTGCCGGTCGGGTTTGTGAACGTGGTCGAGGCGAAAGAGGAGCTACTCGCACGACGCGTGCCGGCCATCGTCGCGAGGGGTCGCAAGGGCGGCTCGACCGTGGCGGCCGCCATTATGAACGCGCTGCTCTACCAGATCACGCGCCCAGGCGGCCCGAAGTGACGGCGCCCGCATCCGCGCCGGCGCTGCGCATCTTCGCCGGCACCACCGAGGGCCGCCTTCTGTGCGAATGGGCGAGCGGGGCGGGCATCCCCGCCCGTGCCTATGCGGCAACCGAGTACGGAGGCGAGCTTTTGGGCGAGCTTCCAGGCATCGAGGTGCATGCGGGCAGGCTCGACGAGGCTGACATGGAGCGCGAGCTTTCCGGCGCGCGCATCGTTGTCGACGCCACGCACCCCTTCGCTACGCTCGCAAGTGGCAACATCCGAGCCGCTTCGCTCGCCGTGGGTGCACGATGCCTGCGCCTTGCGCGCCCGGTCGAGGCGCTGCCCAAAGGCGTCGTGTCGGTCGCCTCGATCGCCTGCGCGGCGCGCTTTCTCTCCGAGAACCCGGGTCGCGCGCTCCTCACGACGGGGAGCAAGGAGCTTGCTCCCTACACGAGCGTCGCCGATTTCGCGGAGCGCTTCTTCGTGCGTGTGCTCCCGCTGCCCGGTGCTATAACGAAGTGCATCGACGCGGGGTTTTCGCCGTCGCACGTCATCGGCATGCAGGGGCCCTTCACCCGCGAGCTCAACGAGGCGATGCTTCGGCAGGTGGGCGCCCAGTGGCTTGTGACCAAGGACTCGGGAACCGTAGGCGGCACGGCCGAGAAGCTCGCCTCCGCGCGCGGCGCGGGAGCGCGCTGCATCGTGGTCGCCCGTCCCGCCGAGGGAGGCGGGGCCCTTTCGCTTCGGGAAGTGGAAGACGCGCTCTTACGGGAGTTCGCGCGCTAGGCGCTCGCCGCGCCTGCGCGCCCTCCCGCCCGCGTGGGGGTGTTCCTGTAGTTCTGTCAAGAAGGATTCGCCCTTTCGATAGGCGTTTTTGGCAATGCTGACGCAGGCCCTGCCGGGCCCAGGCCGACTTCGGCGAGGCCGATCTCTACGTTTCCGGCGTCCGCACCCCCAAACGGTCCCTAATTCGCCGCAACTTGTTGGTGGTGGCTTACTGGTAGCGTAGGCACTCCACCGGGTTGAGCTTTGCCGCGCGGCGAGCGGGGTAGAAGCCAAAGATCACGCCGATGCCGACGGAGACGCCGAAGGCCAGCAGCACCGTGGCGATTGAAAAGCTCGGTGTGATTTCCCCACTGGCACCGAGCTCGTTGAGAACCCCTGATCCTGCGGCAAACATCGCGAGGCCCCAGGCCAGCAGATAGCCAATCAGGACACCCAGCAGGCCACCGGTGACGCACAGCGCCGAGGACTCGGCCAAAAACTGCGCGGTGATATCGCGGCGACTGGCGCCCAAGGCACGGCGAATACCGATCTCGCGGATGCGCTCAGTCACGTTGGTAAGCATCATATTCATAATGCCGATTCCGCCGACAAGCAGTGAGATACTGGCGACAGCGCCCATGATGAGCGAGAAGGCGCCCATAAACGAGTTGAGTGCATCGATGGCGCTTTTCATGGAGGTCGCCGATACGCTGTCGTACTCATCATCCTCCGAGATGCCCTTCATCGCGCGCACCTTAGACTCGATGGTCTTGCAGAGCTCGTCCATGTCTGTGCCCTCGGCGGCAAGTGCCGTCACGCTGGGAAATGAAGGATTCTCGTCGCCAAACAGGCCGGAGATGGTTTCGCGTGGCATATACAGCGTGAGCGAGCCCATGGAGTCGCTGCCGCCATCAATCACGCCTACAATCTGCACCTCGCCGTTGGACACCTTGATGGTTTTCCCCAGTGCGTCCTGTTCGTTGCCGTAAAGCTGATCGGCGCCGCCGCGGCTGATGAGCGCCACGCGCGAGCCTGATTGAGACTCTGCCTGTGAATAGACACGTCCCGCAACGAGCTTGCTGGCGCCCACGGCATCGAGCATGTCGCTATCGACGCCGTGGGCCATGACGGTATAGCTTTTATCCCCGACCTTGTACTCGGAATAGGCGCTATCGACGATGCCGATCTGCTCAATCTGCGGCACAAGTTTTTTAAGCTTCTGGGCGTCAGAATCAGAGAGTTCTTGGGACGAATAGATCTGAACCATGCGAGCTGCGTTGAGGCCCAGGCTGTTGACCAAGCTGTTTTGGATGCCGCCGATGAGCGAAGTCATGGCAATGACCGAGGCGATGCCGATGACGATGCCCAGGATGGTGAGCAGGCTGCGCCCCTTGTTGGCCTCGAGCGAGTGAAGGGCTTCCTGGATAAGATCGCGGGCGCTCATGCCATCACTCCTTTCGGCGGGTTGGCGGAGGCGGAAATCATGGGCAGGTTATCTACGGCGCTGCGTAGGGTCCGCGGTGCATGCGGAATATACGCGCCGTCGTGAATGCGACCGTCGCGGATGGTCACGGCACGGTCGGCCTCGGCGGCGATGCCGGGGTCATGCGTGATGAGTACGATGGTCTTGCCGCGTTTCTGGAGCTTGTGGAAGGTTTCCATGACGAGCGCCCCGGTTGTCGAGTCTAGATTTCCCGTTGGCTCGTCGGCCAAAATGATGGGCGGGTCGTTGACAAGGGCGCGCGCGATGGCGACGCGCTGCATCTGTCCGCCCGAGAGTTCCGATATGCGGTGGTCCCAATGGTCGACGGGCAGCGTGACGGCTTGCAGCGCGTGCACGGCGCGCATCTCGCGCTGGCTACGCGGCACATTGGTGTAGGACAGCGGCAGCATGACGTTTTCGATCACCGTCAGACGCGGCAGCAAGTTAAAACTCTGAAAGACAAAGCCGATGCTCAGCGCGCGCACCTCGGTGAGCTCATCATCGTCGAGCTCGGCGACGTTGAGCCCTTGCAGGAAATAATCACCCGCCGTCGGCTTGTCCAGGCAGCCCAGGATGTTCATGAGCGTCGACTTGCCCGAGCCCGAGGGGCCGGTGATGGCGACGAACTCACCGGGGTTCACCGCCAGGCTCACGTTGTGCAGGATGTGGGCGCAACCGGCCTCGCTCTCAAAGATGCGGTGCACGTTGCGGATGTCGATGACGGGACGCATTACTTGCCCTCGTCGGCAGACATATTGTCGCCGCCGTCTGCCGTCATGCCTGTGCCGGTATCCGTCACGATGGTGTCGCCGTCGCGTAACTTGGTAACCGGGACGTCTGGGTTGATCTCGTTGCCCTGGTCGTCGCGCTTGACCTGCGTCTTACCGACTACAGCCTCGTTGTCGTTTTGCGTCACGACGGTCACCTTCACGCGGCGCGTCTTCTTGCCTTCCGAATCGGTGGCCAGATTGACGTAATAGTGCTCGCCATCTTCGGTCATCAGCGCCATGGTCGGCACCATAACCACGTCGTCGAGCTTCTCGGTCACTACCGAGACCTCGGCAGTCATACCCGGCTTAAGGCGACTGTCGGGTGCTTCGATGAGGATGTCGACGTTAAAGGTCACGCTGCCGCCGCTACCGGAGCCGGAGTCAGAGTTTGCCACCGAGGCGATAGCCGTGACGGTGCCCTGGCTCACGATATCGGGAAACGCGGGATAGGTCACGTTGGCGCTTTGGCCCACGGCAATTTTGGCGATATCCTTTTCGCCCACCTGAACCGTCACCTTCATCTTGGACAGGTCGGCGATTTGCATGCACTGCTTGCCGCCGCTCGTGTCGCCTTCGCCCATGATCGTGCCTCCGGTCACCGTGGCACCGACTTTGGCGTTGAGCTCGACGATGTTGCCCGAGCTGGGGGCCTTTACGGTGCGCTCGGCCGCCTTTGCAGTTGCCTGCTCCAGCGTTGCCTGGGCCGAGGCGAGGTTGCGCTGGGCGGTCGAGACGGCATTTGCGTTGGCGTTTGCGTCCGATGGGCCGGTCGATCCGTCACTGTCCGTTGTCGGTGCGGCCTGTGCGGCCGCGAGTGCCACCTTTGCATTGTTCAGGTCTTCCTGGGCGGCCGCGACCGCGCGCTGCGCCTCGGAAACAGCGCTATCGAGCGCGTCGTTCTTAATGGTCATGAGCACGTCGCCCTCGTTGACGCTCTGTCCGGCCTGCACGTTGATCTTTTCAACCGTACCGTCGACAGAAGGGGAGACGACCGATGCCGAGATGGGCTTAAGCTGCCCCTTGGCTTCGACTGTGGTGGTAAACGTGCCTTCGGTGACCATGTCGGTCACCGGTCCGTTGGTGCCTGCGGGTTGCGCGTTGATGACCAGCGTTGCGATGATGGCAATGAGCGCGATGGCAACAACGACGCCGACGGCGATACCGCGTCGAATCAGCTTTTTGCGTCGACGTTCGGCACGTTTTGCCTTGAGCTTGGCATATGCCTCTTCATCGGAAATCTCGGCCGTATCGTTCGTGCGTCCGTTCTGCTTGTCGGCATGTACGTTTGTAATCAGAGGAAGCGTTTCGGCGGCATCTTCGGGCGTGTGCTCGGTATCATTCGGGCCCGGGGTGATCGTGGGGACATTCGGCATAGCGTCTCCTTTATAGAAAGAACCTCGATAATTATATGCGCTCACCGATTAGGACGGGCGCATGGGACGGTTTCTTTCGGAACTGTTAGATTGGTCGCAGCGGTTCCACGTTGTATGAATGTGCGCGTTGCACTACGAGTGGACAACCACGCACAGGCCGACTTTGATGCAGTCGTGAAGTGCCTTTGCATCGGCTAGGCGCAGGTTGATGCAACCGTGGCTGCCGCACCACTTGTACGACTCGGCATTATCGAAGCTCTTGTCGTTTTGCCAGGTGGCGTCGTGGAATCCGACCATATTGCCCTCGAACGGCATCCAATAGCTGACCGGGCTCTCGTATTTGGGCTTGCCGGTCTCGGGGTCCTTGGCACCGATAAGCTTGCTGGCGCCATTGTTGCTGTTGATCTGCCATACGCCCTCGGGGGTGGCGTCCTCGCCCGGCTTTCCCGAGATAAAGTTGGCCTCCCAAACGATATTACCGTTCTCGTCATAGTAGCGCGCGTGCTGCTCGGACAGATCGACGTCGATATACGCCTTCCAGTCGGGCTCTCCCTTTGCGGTAAAGGTGTCGGCCTTCTGGGAGTACTTGATCTCGATTTCGCCGGTCTGCTTGTTGTTGATGGCGTCCTCGACCTGCTTGGCGAGCGAGCTGCTGTCAATGGACCAACCAAAGTCACCGCCTTCGACGGCACACTGCTTGCCATCGGCGCGCGTCCACCAGCGAGTGGAGCCCACGGTATTAAAGCCGTTGGCGAGCTCGGCTGCCCAGCTGCTAATCTGCGACGTATCGAGCGTGGGGTTGGCCGGATCGGCAAAGCTGATCCACTGCAACACGGAGCTGCCATCAACCTTGCCGGCATCCTCGCCGTTGAGCTTGAGGGTCACGTTGACGCCCAAGAAGTTGTTGGCGGCATCGCATGCGGCCTGAATCTGATCATCGGTCAGCGTTCCATTGAGCGGCTCATAGGCATCGTTGCCGAGCTTGGAAAGATCTACGGTCTCGGCCAGCGAGGCAAGCTCGAGCTCGGCATACTTAATGACATGCTCGCGGCTGAGTTTTTCGTTGGAGCGCGCCTTCTCGACGGTAAACTTGCCGGCCTGCTCGTCATAGGAGCTTTTGGCCTCGAACGCGCCCGAACGCCCCTCGTTAAACTCGTCGATGGCGGCGCCCAGATCCTTCTCAAACTGCTTTTGGTCAAAGGTGTCGGAGAGCATGGACAGGTCGACGTCTTGATCAAGATCGACTTCGTTGGAGCTAGCGGTTGTTTTGGTCTTGCCGCTTAAGGATTCTACAAGGCGAACCGGCCATACAAAGGCTTCGTTGCGGCTGATAATCTCTTTTGCGGCAGCTTCGCCGTCGACAATGGGCTCATCGGACTCGGGCTGATAGGTCCAGCTAAAGTCATCGCCTGTCACGGTGAGCTTATAGTGCTTCCAAGCCGAGTTGACCTTGGTGGCGGCAGACGAAGCGTTGGAGAACGAGACATCGACGCCGGCGATAGTGGTGTTGGGGTAGGCTACCTGCGAAAACGCTACGACGCCTACGATATAGACAATGACGATAAGACCCAGAACGACAAAGAGCGTCGTCTTTTTGCCCGACTTATTGTTCCCGGTGGGTTTGCGTGCGGGGCCGCGATCGCCTCGAGCGTGCGTGGGGGGCTGCTTGGGCGCATTGCCATTTGCCTGGCGCTGCTGATGCTGCTTGTTCGGACGTTGGGAAACGTTTGCCGCACCTCGCTGCTGACCGCGGCTCGGCGCGATGGGACGCGGCGACTGAACGCCGCCGGTGTGCCTGCTCGGCTGCTGCGGATCGGGAATCAGTTGAGTTCGATCGTTTTGCGACATCGTATGCATATCCTTCGAATTTCGCCTTGCGGCTCATCGTGTTTTTACTGGGCTTGCATTATAGCGATTACCCAGTTGTTTGTGGTATGGAAACGGTGGCATTCAAAAGAGGTGGGACATTTGTCCCACCTTCGAGTCTTTCTTTGTCGCTATCCGCACACACCGCATTTTGCACAGGCCGAAAGTGCGGCCGGAGCCTGCGCGATGCCACCCTTTGCCGTCTCGCGCAGCGTGGCCGGCAACGCGTGGCCCACGGAGAGCATGACGTGCGCCATCTGGTCAAACGGCACCAGGCTCTTGATACCGGCAAGTGCAAGCTGCGCCGAGCTAAATGCCGCGGCCACGCCGATGGCATTGCGGTTTTGGCACGGCACCTCCACGAGGCCACCGACGGGGTCACAAACGAGGCCCAGCAGGTTACTCAGCGCGATGGAACTGGCGTCGAGCGCCTGCTCGGGCGTGCCGCCGAGCATCTGCACCAGCGCGGCGGCTGCCATGGCGGCGGCGCTTCCCACCTCGGCCTGGCAGCCGCCTTCGGCGCCGGCGACGCAGGCGCTCGTGGTGAGGTTGAGGCCGATGGCGGCGGCGCAGTAGAGCGCGTCCATGACCTGTTCGTCGTCGAGCTGCAGGTGGTCGGCGAGCGCCAGCACGCAGCCGGGTACGACGCCTGCGGAGCCTGCCGTGGGGGCAGCGACGATCACACCCATCGTGGCTGAGCGCTCGAGCACGGCCATGGCGTGGGCCACGGCGTCGGTCTGGACGGCGCCCATCAGGCTTGTGCTCAGATCGTTTCGGCCGGTGGCATCGACGAGCTTTGCCTCGCCGCCGATGAGGCCGCCGAGCGAGCGTTGCGGATTGGAAATGGGGGCCGTGGTCTCCTCGCGCATGACGTCGAGCACGCGGCGCATGGCGGCGACGGCGTGGGCCTCGCCGGTCAGGCGCGCCTCGCGAACGGCCATGACGGCGCCGATGCTGAGCCCCAGTTCCTCGCACGCATCGAGCAGCTGCTCGCCGTCGTCGAAGATTTCCTTGGCCGAGACGCCGGGGGAGAGCGACGAAGCAGAACCGGGGAGCTCGATAAAGGTCGCGTAATCGACATTGTCGAGCTTACGCAGCATCGGGACAACAGTGTCGTCGGGCGCGCCGTCGGTCTCAAAGACGGAGTAGGCCTGGCCGCCCACTTCGGTGCGGTAGGTGCGGCAGAAGGCGATGTTCACGTGTGCGTAGGCGAGCAGGTTGGTGAGCGCGGCGAGCACGCCGGGGACGTCCTTGTGCGCCACGAAGAGCGTTGAGTACATGCCCGAGATGTCAACGCCGACGCCGTTAATGCGGCTGATGCGCATCTTGCCGCCGCCCAGGCTCTCACCGCGGACCTGTGCCGTCGCACCCGTGTCGTCGACCATGTCAATGTCGACGGTGTTGGGGTGGATGGAGGCGTCGTCGCCCTTGATGTCAAAGTGATATTCGAGGCCCTGCTCGCTTGCGAGGTCAAAGGCCTGCTTGATGTTCTCGTCGTCGGTGTCGAGGCCCAGGATGCCCGCGACGAGCGCACGGTCGGTACCGTGGCCGCGGTAGGTGTGGGCGAAGGAATTCCACAGGCCAAAGGTGACTTTGGTGATGCGGCCTTCCAGCAGGCTGGCGGCAACTTGTGCGCAGCGCAGGGCGCCGGCGGTGTGCGATGAGCTGGGGCCAACCATGACGGGGCCCAAGATCTCGAATGCCGAGGTCGTAGCTAGTGTTTGCGGCTTGCCTGCCATATGCGCTCCTGTTCTATCCCGTCGTTCCGAGGGCTTTGGTATTTGGTCGCCTGCTCTACAGTCCTGGCTCGCACGGAGGCCACATTAAGTGGCCTCCGGCTCGTGCGGAACTCGCGATCGACCAAATACCAAAGCCCTCGGAACTTAGGATACATGGTTGGAGTGGCTGGATGTCAAAATTTATCAGCTGGGGACGTGCTGTTCATTGCGCATCGAAATATTCACACCACCGTGTAAATAAAAAGAAGTACCGGTTGGGGCCGGTACTTCTTTTGGTTCTAATGCTTTGCTTTCTGGGCTCTGTGAACCTATTTATAGGCCGCAGGCTGCTTTGAGTTCTTCGACTCGATCGGTTTTCTCCCAGGTGAAGTCGGCGTCTTCGCGGCCAAAGTGACCGTAGGCTGCCGTCTTTTCGTAGATGGGGCGACGTAGGTCTAGGTCGCGGATGATTGCGCCCGGGCGCAGGTCGAAGGTCTTCTCTACGGCCTCGACGATCTTGTCCTCGGCAACTTGCGCGGTACCGAAGGTGTCGACCATGATCGACAACGGATTGGACACGCCGATAGCGTAGGCAAGCTCGACTTCGCAGCGGTCGGCCAGGCCGGCGGCGACCACGTTCTTGGCGACCCAGCGCGCGGCATACGCGGCGGAGCGGTCAACCTTGGTGCAGTCCTTGCCGCTAAAGGCGCCGCCGCCGTGACGGCCGTAGCCGCCGTAGGTGTCGACGATGATCTTGCGGCCGGTGAGGCCCGTGTCGCCCATGGGGCCGCCCACGACAAAGCGACCGGTGGGGTTCACGTAGATGTCCGCGTTGTCCCACGGCATGTTCTCGGCGGCCATGACCGGGGTGATGACGTGTTCGATGAGGTCGGCCTTGATCTTGCCCATGTCCTCAATCTCGGCGGCGTGCTGCGTGGAGATGACGATGGTCGTGACCTCCACGGGCTTGCCTTCCTCGTAGCGCACTGTGACCTGGGTCTTGCCGTCGGGGCGCAGGTAGGGCAGGGTTCCGTCATGGCGCACGGCAGCCAGGCGCTCGGCCAGGCGGCTTGCCAGGTAGTGCGGCATGGGCATGAGGGTCTTGGTCTCGTTGGAGGCATAACCGAACATCATGCCCTGGTCGCCGGCGCCGATCAGGTCGATCGGGTCGGTGGTAGCGCCGGTCTGGGTCTCGAAGGACTCGTCAACGCCCTGGGCGATATCGGGCGACTGCTCGTGGATGAGGCTCATAACGCCGCAGGTGTCGCAGTCAAAACCGAACTTGGCGCGGTTGTAGCCAATGCGGCGGATGACGCCGCGGGCGATTTCCTGTACGTCGACGTAGGCCTGGGTGCGAATCTCGCCGGCGACGATGACCGTGCCGGTGGTCACGAGGGTCTCGCAGGCGCAGCGGACGTTCTCCACGTTGGCGGGCACACCGTTGGGCGCAATATAGCCCTGCTCCTGCAGCTCTATTTCTTTGGCGAGGATTGCGTCGAGGACGGCGTCACTGATCTGATCAGCGATCTTATCGGGATGACCTTCGGTCACCGACTCCGACGTAAAAACAAAGGACCCGTGTTGGGGTGGGATGGAACGAAGTTCTTCTGACATGATTGTCCTTTCAAAAACGTGTCCCAGCGACCGTTACCATTCCGCCGGGCTCTCTATGCAAGGGCACATCATAGCGCGTAAATCAAACATTCACACCCTTTCCGCACCTACTCATTGGGGACAGACTTAAATGGCCAGCCTTAAACTAAGAACGTCCCCAGCGACTGGTCATTTAAGTCTGTCCCCAATGAGTGGGTCGGTGCCCTTTGTGCGGAGGCTGCATTGTTGCTTTATACTGGTGCGGTTAGACATCCATCCTGCAATCGAGGAGATATCCATGGCATCAGACGTTCGCGTCCGCTTTGCACCCTCACCGACGGGCAAGCTGCACATCGGCGGCGCCCGCACCGCTATCTATAACTGGGCTTTCGCCCGTGCAAACGGCGGCACGTTCATCCTGCGCATCGACGACACCGACCCCACCCGCTCTACCGACGAGAACACGCAGATTATCCTGCGCGCCATGCGTTGGCTGGGCCTGGACTGGGACGAGGGTCCCGAGGTGGGCGGCGATTTTGGCCCCTACGCCCAGACCGAGCGCCTGGACCTGTACAAGCAGGCCGCCCAGAAGCTTTGGGACGAGGGCAAGGCCTATCCCTGCTTCTGCACCAAGGAGCAGCTCGACGCCGATCGCAAGGCCGCGCAGGAGCGCAAGGACCCCTTCCAGGGCTATCAGCGCCGTTGCCGCGACCTTGATCCCGAGGAGGCCCGCCGTCGCATCGAGGCCGGCGAGTCCTACGTCCTGCGCATCAAGGTGCCCGAGGACCGCGGCGACGTCGTCATCCACGACGCCGTTCACGGCGAGGTGACCTTCGACGCCAAGGAGCTCGACGACTTTGTCATCTTCCGCTCCGATGGCACGCCCACGTACAACTTTGCGACCGTCGTCGACGACGCCATGATGAGGATCACCCATGTCATCCGCGGCGACGACCACCTCTCCAACACCCCGCGCCAGGTCATGGTCTACGAGGCCCTCGGCGCGCCCGTGCCCACGTTCGCCCACATCTCTATGATTCTGGGCGCCGATGGCAAGAAGCTCTCCAAGCGCCACGGCGCCACCTCAGTGGAGGAGTACCGCGACGCCGGCTACCTGTCCGACGCTTTCGTCAACTATCTGGCGCTGCTCGGCTGGTCGCTTGACGGCGAGACCACGATCATCCCGCGCGATGTCCTGGCCAGCAAGTTCTCACTCGACCGCATCTCCAAGAACCCGGCGACCTTCGACCCCAAGAAGCTCGACTGGGTCAATGCCGAGTACATCAACGGCATGTCCGATGCCCAGTTTGCCGACGAGATCATGGTCCCCGAGCTGCACGAGGCGGGTCTCATCGAGGGCAACGTCGAGTACGGCGAGGATTGGATCGATGCGCTTGCCGCCATCGTCAAGCCGCGCACCAAGATGCCGGCCGACGCCGTGACCGTCGCCGCTCCCATCTTTGCTACGGCCGAGACGCTCGAGTATGACGAGAAATCCGTCAACAAGGGCCTGGCCAAGGAAGGCATGGGTGCCATCCTGGACGCCGCCAAGGCCGCGCTCGAGGGCGTGGACGAGTGGACTGCCGAGGCCATCGACGCCGCGCTTGAGCCGCTGCCCGAGCAGATGGACCTTAAGAAGCGCGTGGTGTTCCAGGCCGTGCGCGTCGCCGTTTGCGGCAACATGGTGAGCCCTCCGCTGGGCGAGACCATGGCGCTCGTCGGCCGTGACGACTGTCTGGCGCGTATCGACCGCGCCCGCACGATGGCGCTGTAGTCGCTGCGCAAACGTTTGTATCCGAGCCCCGTTCACCCCGAGCGGGGCTCTTGTTTCTGTACCGATGAGTGGGTTGCTGGGACAAAATAATCAGTGGTGTTTGTCCCATGTTCGAGCGACGCAACAAGCTCGACACTCGTATCGGCCATGGGACAAACACCACTGATTATTTTGTCCCACCCCTTTCAGGTCCGTTCGTTAGAGGTGGTGTATGGCTCAACAACTGTTGCTGTTTGGTTCACCGGAACCGGAGGAGTCTCCGGCGGCACCGGCATCCGCTGCTGCCTCGGCCAAGCCCGATCCTGTACCTGAGCCCATTGCCGCCTACTCGTGCGTGGTTCTCGATATCCCCACCCGTGCGCTGTCCGAACCGTTCGCTTACGGCATTCCTGAGTCCCTTGCCAACGAGGCCCAGGTCGGATCGACGGTCCTGGTCCACTTTGGCAACCGTGCCGCCGCAGGCTACATCGTCGATATTGCGCCCGAGCTGGGCGACCTGCAAGGCAACAACGCCCTTGACCTTTCGCGCATCAAGCCTGTCGAAGCCATCCTCAGCAAACCGCTCTTTACCGCCGAGGCTGCCCGCATTGCGCGCTGGATGAGCCGCGAGTATGTCGCGACGCTTTCCGAGTGCCTGCGCCTGTTTTTGCCACCGGGCGGCAGCCCGCGTGTGGTCAAGGGCGACGACGGCGTGTGGACGGTTGAACGTCCAGCCGTCAAACCCATCCAAAACCGCTGGGTGATGCTTACGCCCGAAGGCTTTGACTACACGCCACCCAAGACCGCGGTCCGCCAGCGCCAACTCATCGAGGCGCTCCAGTGTGGACCGGTCACGACGCGCGACCTCAACCTTCTCTATAACAGCATGTCGGCGACCATCAAGGCGCTCGAAAAACGCGGCGTTGTGGTGGTGGAAGAGCGCCGCGCCTGGCGTGGCTGCGGCGAGCAGACCACGCTGTCCTCGGCAAGCGGCAAAGCGCCGGTCTCCCTTACCAGTGGCCAGCAGCAAGCACTTGCTCAGATCGAGCGTGCCCGTCTGGACGCTCATGGCGACGTGGTGCTGGTAGACGGCGTCACCGGCTCAGGCAAAACCGAGGTCTACCTCTCGGCGATTGAGCGCGTGCTGGCGGCCGGCCGTTCGGCCTGCGTGCTCGTGCCCGAGATCTCGCTGACGGCCCAGACCGTCGGTCGCTTCCGCTCGCGCTTTGGCGAGACGGTTGCTGTGTTCCATTCGCGTCTTTCTGCTGGCGAGCGCCTGGACCAGTGGGATATGGTCGCCAGCGGTGCCGCGCGCGTGGTAGTGGGCGCCCGCTCGGCGCTCTTTTGCCCGCTCAGCGACCTGGGCCTCATCATCATCGACGAGGAGCACGAGACCAGCTACAA
>CAJMLP010000012.1:0-54095 GCA_905214215.1 uncultured bacterium
GTTACGTGTAATGCGGCGCTCTCTCACACCGCTGCTTATTGAATTCTTGAATGTTAGACCTGCATGACCGGCTTCATTCGCCTTCCGTCGCGCGTTAGCGCAGGGAAAAACGTTTATTCACCTTGGTCTTGCAACCCTAAACCCAAGATTTCACCCGTTAGTGAAGGATAACATAGCCACCCCCTTCATCAGGGCTGTTATATGTTCCTTTTTTTGTGTCATTAGAGCGTTTTCAACAAATCCGCAGGAAACGCGCCCGCCATCATCTACCGTTCACCGAATTATTTGATATTTCCCCTTGCCTTTATACATCCTTCACTCTAGCTGTTATGCCAGCTTTAGCAGGGTAAAGTACCCACCGATAGATTTTTGGGACATGCCTAGAAATCTACTTTTTCGCCGCGACGGAGGCGGTGGCATGAAATGCCCACGAAGGTAGATTTCTAGGCATGTCCCAAAAATCTACTGTATGAGGTGTGCATACAGGGGTATCATCTTTCACCAAAAATAGTTTCTAGTGTTAGGGGTTTTCGGTGGAAGATACCGATTTCCATGAGCTTGGGCGTCAGCTCTTTACCGAGTTTGGCAGCATGCACCAGCACGTTTCGCGTTTTGTCGACCAGGCGATGAGCGGCGAGATGGCCGTCATGCGCGCTCTCATGCTCGCCGGCGGTTCGCTTACGCCGAGCGAACTCGCCGATCGCGCTTGGGTCTCGAGCGCCCGCATCGCCAACATCCTGCGCGCCCTCGAGGGCAAGGGCTGGGTCGAGCGCGAGCACTCAAAAACCGACCGTCGTCGCGTACACGTCACGGTGACCGACAAAGGCCGACAAGACCTCGAAATCAAACGTCGGAAATTCGAGGACCGCACCGCGGCCTTCCTCGAGCAGCTCGGCGAAACGGATACCCAAGAGATGGTGCGCCTTCTAAGGCGTGCCAACGAAATTATCGACCGCAACCAAGAAAGGAGAGATGCCGAGTGAGGATTCTCAAGCTCTTTAAAAAACATGTCCTGGCGCTGCTCACGGCTATCGTACTTATCGTAATCAGTTGCAATGCCGACCTAGCGCTGCCTACGTATATGAGTGACATCGTCGATGTGGGCGTGCAGCAAGGCGGCATCGCCTCACCCGTGCCCGACACCATTCGCGCCGAATCGCTCGATGACCTCAAGCTCTTTATGGGCGCCAAGGACGCCAAAGCTGTGGATGCCGTGTTTAGCAAGGCGGACAACAACGGCATTCGAACGTACAAGGGCACCGAGGAGGAGCGCGCCGACGGCGGCAAGATTGCCGACATCATGAGCCTGCCCGAGACCGTCGTCCTTTCGCTCAACCAGGGCATCGACGCCAGCTCCATGGGCGACATGATGGGCGCGTCCAGCGAAAAAGACAACAGCGCCGCCCAGGCCATGCCCACCCCCGAGCAGATGGCGGCGATGACGCCCGAGCAGCTCGCCGAGATGCAGCAGAAGGCCGCAGCGGCACAGAACATGCAAAAGCAGATTGATGCCGACGGCGGCAAGATCACCATGAAGAGCCTGCGCCTGGGCGTTGAAGGCGGCCTGATCGATCAGGGCAAGCTCGTCGAGGGCGCCAACGACATGGCGGACAAGATGGGCTCCATGTCGGGCTCCATCGTGACCCAACGCGCCGTGAGCTATGTACAGGACGAGTACAAGGCGCAGGGTATCGACCCCGCCGACGTGCAGAACGCCTACTTGGGCCGCATGGCGACCACGATGTTTGGTCTGTGCCTGGTGTCGCTCGTCGCCACCATCCTGACCGGCGCCGTGGCCTCACGCACCGCCTGTTCCATCGCACGCGACCTGCGCCGCGAGACCTTCAACAAGGTTATGCACTTCTCGCCGGCCGAGGTGGGCAAGTTTAGCCAGGCCTCGCTCATCACCCGCTGCACCAACGACATTCAGCAGATCCAGATGGCAGCGACTCTGTTCATTCGCATGTGCCTCATGGCGCCTGTCATGGGTATCGTCGCGGTCATGCGCGTCCTGGCCAACCACACCGGCCTGGAGTGGACCATCGCCGTGGCCATCATCGCGGTCTCGGCCGTCGTCGGCGTGCTCATGGGCCTTACCATGCCCAAGTTCAAAAAGATGCAGAGCTTTGTGGACCGCGTGAACCTCACCGCCCGCGAGCTGCTCGACGGTCTTATGCCCATCCGCTCGTTCAACCGCGAGGAGCATGAGCTCGAGCGTTTTGACAAGGCATCGCTCGATCTGATGACCACGCAGCTCTACACCAACCGCGCCATGAGCTTTATGATGCCGCTCATGATGCTCGTCATGAACTGCATCACCGTGCTTATCGTCTGGTTTGGCGCGCAGGGTGTGTCCGACGGCGTGATGCAGGTCGGCAACATGATGGCGTTTATCTCCTATACCATGCAGATCGTCATGGCGTTTATGATCCTCACCATGGTTTCGGTTATCCTGCCCCGTGCCGAGGTCGCAGCCGAGCGCGTGGAAGAGGTCATCACTTGCCCCACGAGCATCAACGACCCCGCCTCGCCCAAACTGCCCGCGGCCAGCGCGCCGCACGGTGAGCTCACTTTCCGCGACGTGAGCTTCCAGTATCCCGATGCCCGCGCCGATGTCATTAGCGGCGTGAACTTCACCACGCACGCCGGTCAGATGCTCGGCATCATCGGCTCC
Source organism: uncultured bacterium (assembly GCA_905214215.1). GTDB lineage: Bacteria > Actinomycetota > Coriobacteriia > Coriobacteriales > Coriobacteriaceae > Collinsella. Next base: position 2,675 of record CAJMLP010000012.1, read on the forward strand.
ACGGGCTCGGGCAAGTCCACGCTCGTGCAGCTGATTCCGCGCCTGTACGACGTCACGGGCGGCAGCATTTCGCTCGACGGCATCGACGTGCGCGACATGACCCTTTCCGAGCTGCGCCGCCGCATTGGTTACATCCCGCAGCAGGGTCGTCTGTTCTCGGGCACCGTTGAGAGCAACCTCAAGTTTGCCGGCGACATGGTGAGCGACGAGGACATGCACCGGGCCGCGCGCATCGCCCAAGCCGAGGACTTTATCGCCGAGCGCGAGGGCGGCTACGACTCCCCCATCAGCCAGGGCGGCTCCAATGTCTCGGGCGGTCAGCGCCAGCGTCTGGCCATCGCCCGCGCCCTGTCCAAAAAGCCCGAGGTCGTGGTGTTCGATGACTCGTTTAGCGCCCTCGACTACAAAACAGACGCGCGCCTGCGCGAGGAGCTTGCCAAAAACGTTACCGACGCCGCGCTCGTGGTCGTGGCCCAGCGCATCGCGACCATCATGCACGCCGACCAGATCATCGTGCTCGACGACGGCCACGTGGTGGGCACCGGTACGCACGAGGAGCTGCTGCACAGCTGCCCAGCGTACCTGGAGATCGCACAGTCGCAGCTTTCCGCCGAGGAGCTGGGGCTCACCCAAGAAGAAATTGAAGCCGTCATGGAAGGAGGCGAGCGCTAATGGCAGACAAGACCAAGACTCAGATTCCCAAGCCCACCCGCCGGCGCGGTCCCATGGGCCGCATGGGTGGCATGGGCCGCGGCGAAAAGGCCAAGGACTTTAAGGGCACCATGAGGCAGCTACTCGGCTATATCGGTCAGCACAAGATTGCCGTGTTTGCCGCCGTCGCCTTTGCCGTGTGCTCGGTCATCTTTAACATTGTGGGACCCAAGGTGCTCGGCCAGGTTACGACCAAACTGTTCGAAGGCCTGGTCTCCAAGGTCAACGGTACCGGCGATGTCAACTTTGCCTGGATCGCCAAGACGCTCGGCTTTTTGCTCTGCCTGTATCTGGCAAGCTCTGTCTGCAGCCTCATCCAGGGCTGGCTCATGACCGGCGTCACGCAAAAGATCTGCTATCGCATGCGCAAGGAGATCGCCGCCAAGATCGCCGTCGTGCCGATGAGCTACTTCAACGGCCACAGCAAGGGCGACGTGCTCAGCCGCATCACCAACGACGTCGATACGCTGGGTCAGTCACTCAACCAGAGCGTGACGCAGCTCATCACGTCAGTGACGCAGATTATCGGCGTGCTCGTCATGATGCTGTCGATCAGCCTGCCGCTCACCGGCGTCACCGTGCTCACGCTGCCGGCAGCCGCGATTATCCTGACCGTGATGATTCACTTCTCGCAGCCGTACTTCCGCGAGCAACAGCAGGTCCTGGGCACCGTCAACGGCATTATCGAGGAGGACTTTGCCGGCCAGAACGTCATTCAGGTGTTCGACCGCGCCGAGGCCTCGATCGAGGAGTTCGACCGTCAAAACGACCGCCTCTTTATTAGTGGCTGGCGCTCGCAGTTCCTGTCGGGCCTGATGATGCCGCTTATGAGCCTGGTGGGCAACATGGGCTACGTGGGCGTCGTCGTGGTGGGCGCGCAGCTCGCGCTGACCGGCAATGCCACGCCTGGCGATATTCAGAGCTTTATCCAGTACGTTCGCAACTTTACGCAGCCCGTGCAGCAGCTGGGCAACGTGAGCAACACGATGCAGTCGATGGCCGCCGCCACCGAGCGTGTCTTTGAGTTCTTGGCCGCGCCCGAGGAGGAGCAGAAGGCCGACGCGCAGATTCCCGAGAAGCGCCCCGGCCACGTGGAGTTCGACCATGTCAAGTTTGGCTACACGCCCGACAAGACCATCATCCACGACTTTAGCTGCGAGGCGCAGCCCGGTCAGACCATCGCCATCGTCGGCCCCACCGGCGCCGGCAAGACCACGCTCATTAAGCTGCTGCAGCGTTTCTACGACGTGGACGGCGGTTCGCTGCGCGTCGAGGGCGTCGACGTGCGCGACTGGGACCGCGCGGCACTGCGCGGCGAGTTTGCCATGGTGCTGCAGGATACCTGGCTGTTTAATGGCACCATCCGCGAGAACATCCGCTACGGACGTCCCGATGCGACTGACGCCGAGGTCGAGGCCGCCGCGCGCGCCGCACGCTGCGACCACTTTATCCATACGCTCGCCGGCGGCTACGACTTTATGATCAACGAGGAGGGCACTAACCTGTCGCAGGGCCAGCGCCAGCTCGTGACCATCGCCCGCGCCATTTTGGCCGACCGCCCGGCGCTGATTTTGGACGAGGCGACCTCCAACGTCGATACCCGCACCGAGGAGCTCATCCAGCGCGCCATGGATGCGCTGATGCAGGGCCGCACGAGCTTTGTCATCGCGCATCGCCTGTCCACGATCCGCAACGCCGACGTGATCTTGGTAATTCGCGACGGCGACATCGTCGAGAAGGGTACGCACGACGAGTTGCTCGCCCAGGGCGGCTTCTACGCCGACCTGTACAACTCGCAGTTCGACGAAGCGGCGTAAATTCTGCCGCAGGGAACGAATAACGCCCGAGAACGGGGGCGCAGGACAGCCTGCGCCCCCGTTTTTTGTTCTGCGGCCCTCGAACCGCTTCCCCTGGGACCTGATTGACGCCCTCCCTCAAGGCCCCGTGGACAAAAAATGGCAAATATGAGTACTGTCACCTTTTTAGTAACAGCCAAAACTGCCCCAAACGACCTCATTGCGGCCTAGATATGCCTTCAAATTGATCAAAATGCCCGGCAGCATGCTTCTGTGTGCCAACGTTAATGAACATATTTACTGTTGTGTCTATTATCTTGTAAGATCGATATGATACTACGCTAGCAACAGTACTCATATTTGCCATTTTTTGCCCACAGGACTTAGAGAACGCCAAAAAATCTAGCAATGCCAGCGAGCAAACCGCGTCAGCCGATGCAAGGAGTGTCCCCAAGTGCCGGCAGATAAGGAACGTCCCTAACTGCCAGGTTTGAAAGGTAGTCATTGGGGACGTTCTTAAACGACTAGTCAAACAAGAACGTCCCCAACGACTACTCATTTAAGTACGTCCCCAATGAGTGCCCCTGGAGCAAGACAACGCCGCAGGTAGAGGGCGGACAGCGAGCGCCGTTACGCGGGTTGGTAAACCCGCGTAACTAAATACGTTCCGCGATCTCGTGAATGAGGTAGTCGGTCTTTTCCCAGCCCAGGCACGGATCGGTGATCGACTTGCCAAAGACGCCGCCGTCGACCGGCTGGTTGCCGTCCTCAAGGTAGGACTCGATCATAAAGCCCTTGACCAGCCTGGAGATGGCTTCGTTGCGGCGGCAGCTGTCGAGCACCTCCTTGCAAATGCGATACTGCTCCAGCGGACGCTTGCCCGAGTTGTCATGGTTGCAGTCGATGACCGCCGCTGGGTTGGCATAACCGGCGTGCTCGGTGTAGCGCTCGGCAAGACGCTCCAGATGCTCGTAGTGGTAGTTAGGGTAGGTGCGGCCGTCGAGGCCAATGTAGCCGCGCATGACGGCGTGCGCGAGCGGATTGCCGTCGCACTCGACCTCCCAGTTGCGGAAGATAAAACTCTGGTGCGCCTGGGCGGCGCAGATGGAGTTGAGCATGACGGTGGTGGAGCCGGCAGTGGGGTTCTTCATGCCCACGGGTACCGAAATGCCGCTCGACACCAGGCGATGCTCCTGGTTCTCGACCGAGCGCGCGCCCACGGCAACGTAGCTCAGCAAGTCGACGAGGTACTGGTAGTTGGACGGGTAGAGCATCTCGTCAGCGGTGAAGAAGCCCGTCTCCTCGATGACGCGCAGGTGCATGTGGCGGATGGCCTTGACGCCCTCGAGCAGGTCGTCGGGAGCCTCGGGGTTGGGGTTGTGCAGCAGACCCTTGTAGCCGGTGCCCTTGGTGCGCGGCTTGTTGGTATAGACGCGCGGAATGATGATGAGCTTGTCCTTGACCTCCTCGGCGGTCTTGGCCAGTCGGTTCATGTACTCAAGCACCGAGTCCTCGCGGTCGGCAGAGCACGGACCGATGATAAGCACCTTGCGTGCGTCCTCGCCGGTAAAGACTTTGGCGACCTCGGCGTCAAATGCCTGCTTTTTGGCGGTAAGCTCGGCAGAAAGTGGCATTTCCTCGCGGATCTCCATGGGGATCGGCAACTTGCGTTTGAATTCCATGGCCATAGGGGCCTCCTCAATCTATAGAAAGAGCAATAAGCGTATTGTCGAGTGCTCGGCATTATCCGCTGTCGCACGCTAAAGTGCAAGCACAGCCTACTAAAAAGGGAATGAATCGACACAAGAGCCCGCTCACCACGAGAGTGGATAATCTCCCGTTTTTGGCCCATGTTCGCGCTCAAAGTGGGAGATTATCCACTCTCGTCGGGCAAGCGTCCAAAAACCCACACCGACCAAAAAGGGACGGGTTTATTTTGGCAGGTTTTATCTGGGCAAACGTCAACAGCCGTAGGAGAGCTGCTTTCCCTCGTGGCGATCTTCTAACAGAAAAAACTGAGTGAGTAGGCTTTTTGCAGGAGGCGAAGCACGACCAAATGCGCCACAGTTCTGACCTGCGGTTTTGTTGGGCGCTACCCGCAATGTGCTCGACAGATCCAAAAAAGTCTACTCACTTGGCCTTGAGACTCATCAGTCAGACAAAAAACGCCGCGAAGGGAGCTGAACTCCCTTCGCGGCGGTTATTCGCTCTGATTTTGCGACGGTTTTGCCCGCTTGTTACTCGCTGTAGCGGGTGGCGATGGCAGCTTGTACCATGCCGGCGCTCATGAGGTACGTTACCAGGAAGTAGCCGCCATAGGCTGCCAGGAAAATCGCACATGTGAGGCCCACCGTGCCGCCGATGCTCATGTTGCCAAACGTGCTCACCAGCTCGATGATCACCTTGAGCGCCACAAAGGAGTGCGCCAGACCCACTGTCAGCGGGAACAGGAAGAACACCGCTTGCTGCGCCATCACCGAATGGCGAATCTGGCGGTCGTCACAGCCGATCTGCGCCAGCACGCGATAGCTGCGGCTTCCGTCGGCCACATTGGAGAGCTGCTGGATCGACAGAATTGCCGCACATGCAACGACCAGTACAAAGCCAATATAGATGGCTAGATAGCTAATCATGCCGTTCATCTGCGCCGCCTGCGTATAGATCTCGGAGCGTGTCATGAAGATTCCCCACGACCCCGGCTCCTTGCCGTCAACGAGCAGATTGTCGAGCAAGGTGTATTTAATGCTCTCGTCTGCCTTGGTCACATCCATCCCCTGTTTGTAGTTAACGAGCAGGCTACTGGCATACGGCTGCAGATTAAGTTGGGACAACAGCTCGTCGGCAACGACGACGGTACCCGGATTACTGCCCATCGCCGAGTTGGCGATGGCCGCCGTGTCCTTGTCCGACTTATCGGTTGCGGGCTTGAGCTCATGCCCACCCAAGGTGAGCGTATGGCCGTCGGCCATGTATTTGGTGTACAGGTCGCCAAGCTCACCGCCCATATCACACGTAAGCACGTACTGGTCGCGGCCAATGCTCACCGGCTCCTCGCCCATCATCTGGCGCAGCTTGTTGTACTGGCTCGCCGGCGTCACAAACAGGCCCATATCATCGGCATTGCTACCCTCGAGCACCTTGGGGAGCTTTTCGCCCATGGCCTTGCACATCTCGCCTGCAGCTACCGAAGGATTGGAGCCGCCAAGCGGGTAGCTCAGATACGAGTCGATCTGCACATGCTCACCGGCAACATCGGCGATATTGACCTTCTTTCCGGCCTCGTTGCCATTATCTGCCGACTTGCCCTTGATACTTTCCGCAACGTTATCGGGATCGATACGGTCACCGTGCCATGCAGAGTACAAATCGACCGTTGCGTCTGCCAGCACCATGCGATCGGCCTCGGAAGGATTGACATACTTCTTGTAGTAGTCGAGCCTATCGGACGCGTAATAGATATACGTCTGCGACATATCCGCCGGCGTATAGCGCTCCAGGTTCTCGTTCATCACGTTGGCGATCGACATGCCGCAGGTCACCGAGGTAATGGCCAGAAACAGGATCATCGCGATAACGCCCATCGAAAAGCACACCGTGTTGACCTTGGCCGCAAGCTGGCGCACGGTAAACATGTTGAGGCCGCGCCAATACACGCTGCGCAGGCTCTGCAGCAGCTTGATGAGCATGCCCGAAAGTCCCCAAAATAGGGCAAAGGTACCCACCGTAACCATGGCCGTGGTGATACCGAACTGGTTCATGGCCTCCTGCAGCTTACCCTCCGTCGCGGTGAGCGGGAACCCGTCGCGCAGCAGACGGTAATAGGCCACGCCCACCAGCACCACGCCCACGACAAAGATGGCAATCGCGATCCAGGGGTTGCGCGTCTTGATGCTCTCGTTGCGACGCTCGGCACCCATAAGCTCGATGAGCCTGGTGCGGCGCACGGCGCGAAGGTTCAGCAGCAGCGTGAGCACAAACATCACGAGCACGCAGGCAAGGGTCAGGTTGAACGCATGCACCGAGAAAAAGAAGTGGAAATTAGCGATCTGCGTCTTAAAGAGCGAGGCCGTAAAGAATGTCATGAGCTGGGAGAGCCCCACGCCCAGCACAATGCCGGCGACAAAAGCGCCGACCGAAACAAATACGGTCTCGAGCGCCATGATCGTGGCGACGCGCCCGCGGCGCATGCCGAGCACCTGGTACAGGCCGAACTCCTTTTTGCGGCGCTTCATGATGAAGTTGTTGGCATACACCATCAAAAAGGCCATGACACCGGCCAAAAAGTACGTCAGGTCGCCGAGCATACTGCCCATAACCTGCGCCAAGCCCTCTTCATCAATTCCGGCGATGTCGACCTGCATCGAGATGGTATTGAAGGCATAGAAGACCGTGACACCCAGGGTGAGCGTCAGCAAGTAGACAAGGTAATCGCGGCCGGCGCGGCGGACGTTACCCCAAGCGAGTTTACAGAGCATCGGAGCCCTCACCGCCCATCATGGCAACGACCTCCATAATGCGGTCGAAGAACTCTCGGCGGTCGGTATCGCCGCGGCGCAGCTCGGTAAAGATCTTGCCGTCACGAATAAACAGCACACGGCTCGTGTAGCTGGCGGCAAAGCTGTCGTGCGTGACCATGAGCACGGTGGCGCGTAGGCGGCGGTTAAGGGCCTCCAGGCTCTCGAGCAGCAGGCGAGCGCTCTTGGAATCGAGGGCGCCGGTGGGCTCGTCGGCCATGATCATGGTGGGGTCGGTGACGAGTGCGCGAGCCGCGGCAACGCGCTGTTGCTGACCGCCGGACATCTGGTAGGGATACTTGCCGAGCACCTGACTGATAGACAGACGCGCTGCTACATCCTGCACGCGGGTCGAGATCTCTGCCGAGTTTGTGCGGGCGATGGTGAGCGGCAGGGCGATGTTCTCGCGTGCCGTGAGCGTATCGAGCAGGTTGGAGTCCTGGAAGATAAAGCCGAGCTCCTCGCGGCGGAACTGCGAAAGCTTGGCCTGCTTCATGCGCGTCACGTCCTGGCCGTTGATGCGGATGGTGCCACTCGTGGCGCTATCGATGGTCGACACGCAGTTGAGCAGCGTCGACTTGCCCGAGCCCGAGGCGCCCATGATGCCAACAAATTCACCGCGGTTGACGGTGAAGCTGACGTCGTTGAGCGCGCGGGTCACGTTGCCCAACGCGCCGTATACCTTTTCGAGATGCGCGACCTCCAGTACCGGGGTCGCCATGTGCGTGGTTTGCATACCGAGTCCTTTCTTGCAATTAGTCTACGGCATCTATAGTCGCAAGAAGCCGAGTCGGCTACCATCGATATGGCTTACGCTTGCCTTACCGTTGTGTAAGGTACGGGTAGCTAATTTGGGACGGGGCTATTTTGACTACCTTGGCGATGATTTTTCTGGGACGGGGATTAAATAATCATTTTGTACCGAATGATTATTTAATCCCCGTCCCAGAAAAATCATCGGGTAGATCATTCGCTTGAAAGGTAGTCAAAATAGCCCCGTCCCAAATTAGCTACCCCGTCGATTGTCGTTGTTGAGAGAGGACTCCTGTTGAAGACTGTTCATGTTGCCGCTGGGATCATTCGCAAGGAAGGATCTGACGAGCTGCTTGCCGTGCAGCGCGGCTACGGCGACATGCAGGGACTCTGGGAGTTCCCGGGCGGCAAACTTCTGCGCGGCGAGACGCCCGAAGACGCCGTGCGCCGCGAGCTTATGGAAGAGCTACAGGTAAAAGTCACCAACCTGCGTGATTTCTACACCGTTGAGTATGACTACCCCGATTTTCATCTCTCCATGGAGTGTTACTACTGCTCGCTCGCCGATGAATCCGATGAGCCCCAGAAACACGACCGCCAGCTTGATATCCGCTGGATTCCACGCACCTCGCTTGCCACCGTTGAGTGGATGCCCGCCGACAAAGGACTTATCGATGCGCTGATTGAGCTGAAGGAAGACCGGCTTGAGGCTAACGGCACCGCTAACGACACCGATGCCACCATGGCCGAAGAGCCTGCTACCAAACCCAGGCGCAAACCTAAGCGCCGCAGCAAAAAGCACCCCAAGCCCGGCCTGCTGGACGGCATCGACACCTCGGACCTTTCTGCCGACGAGCGTGAGCTCGTACGCCGTCGTGCCGCTATCAAAAAGTCCATGAAGGGCAACAAGCGCGCCAACACCAAGCCCGAGCTGCTCGTACGCCAGCGCCTGCGCGCAGCAGGCCTTACGGGTTATCGCTTGGAATGGAAGGTTCCCGGCAAGCCCGACATCGCCTTCCCCGGCCGCAAGATCGCCATCTTCGTCAACGGCTGCTTTTGGCACCGTTGTCCCAAGTGCAACCCTAGCCAGCCCAAGCGCAACGTTGAGTTTTGGGAGGCAAAGTTCCGTCGCAACGTCGAGCGCGACCGCGCTGCCGTGGCAGCACTCACTCAAATGGGCTGGACACCCATAACCATCTGGGAATGCGAGCTCAAAAAAGACCGCATCGACGCCACGATGGAAAAGGTCATCGAACAGGTGCGCGCCGCAGAGCCGCAGCGCTAGGAACGAGCCATCCACACGCCCCACACAGGCGAGCCACATCCGCGCCATAAACCTTAGAAAGCCCTTAAGCCCAAAACCTTTCAAGAGTGTTACTCGATAGCTTTTAACTGCGGTTTCATCGCAACGTCAAATCTCATTAAGCCTTTCTTTAGCGCTTCTTTGCAACAGCCGCGGCATAATACTGCCAACGCACGGGACCTAGCAGCACACCCCGGGCGCAATCTTTTGGTGGACATCGAGGAGGCCGCATAAGCATGCATTCTTCCAATGACGCAGCACAGCAGCCATCCCTAAAACATGCAAACCTTTTCTCCTTCCCCCCGACACAGAGAAACGGCCTCCTCGACTCCCCCACCACAAAAACCAAACGCTCAACCGATCAGAGCCTCAACTTACGAGCATCGTTCGAAAAGCTCCAAGCATCCCTAAACAAGGCGTTCCCCGAACAGGCAAGAGCAATCTAAGCCCATCGCGCTTTATACTGATGCCATGCGAAACATGGATCACATAGAATTGCACCGCGGAGGACGCGAGGAAGCGTTTCCCGAGACCGCCGATGACTGGCCCTATATTGCCGAACGCGCAGAATTCGCTCGCTATCCGGGCAATTCCGTCCCCTGGCACTGGCATTCCGAAGTTGAGCTTTTCTACATGGAGCAGGGAGCGATTGACTATCGAACGCGCGCGGCTCATGAGCACGTACGCTTTGAGGAAGGGTCCGCCGGCTTTATCAACGGCGGCGTTTTGCACAGCACGCTGCAATCACCCAATTCGGCACCAGCCATTCAAATGTTGCATATCTTTCAGCCGTCGATGCTCGGCGATCCCGCGGGACGCCTTCAAAAGCGCTATATCAATCCTTTACTGCAATGTCGAGGCGTCGATGTGCTCAAATGGTCGCCCACCAACCCCGACGATATGCCCTTTATCGATTTGCTAAAGAGTTCCTTTAACCACGACCTTCAACGGCCGCAGAACGAAATGGCGCTTCGGAATAGCTTGTCAGAGCTCTGGATTCAGATTTACGCCAAGGCCGAACCGCTCTTTTCCTCCGACAACGCCTCTTGGATGACCAACCGCGACGTACAGTTCAAGGCAATCCTGGACTATATCCGCGCGAACTATGCAGCCGCTATAGATGTGCCCCAGATGGCATCTGCAGCCGGCGTAAGCGAAAGAGAGTGTTACCGCATTATCGAAGCTTGCGCAGGAACGACCCCGGCGGCATATCTGCGCGCATACCGCGTAAACCGTGCTTGCGAACTTTTGACACACACCACGCGAACGGTCCAGACAGTCGCGCGCCAATGCGGCTTTGCGACAGCAAGCCATCTTGGCCAGGTATTTAAAGAACAAATGGGATGCACTCCTTCGAGCTATCGAGCAGCGAGGCAGAATCTCGATAGCACCAGGCAGGAATCCCGCTAGCCTTTCTTCTGTCACCGCATCAAACTTGCAGGCAAACAACAGAGAGGAGCAATCATATGAAGCACTTTGACCATATCGTATTTGACGTTGATGGGACATTGGCAGATACAGAAGAAAGCGTTCTATCATCGCTTGTCCAGATTGTCCAAGAAGAGACCGGCAAAACGCTCCCCCGACACGAGCTTGAATTTGCCCTCGGCATACCCGGCAAGGATGCCCTTGAGAAACTTGGAATCTACTCGCAGGCAACGTTGGATCGCTGGTGCCAAGTTGCCGCCAGCTTTAAAAGCACCATCAGCGTGTTTCCAGGTTTGCTTGAAGTCATCGCAACACTCGCCGATAGCGGCTGCAAACTTGGCATCGTCTCCTCACGTGCGCGCGACGAATACACAAAAGAAATTGCACCCCTTGGTTTCGATAAGTATTTTGAGCACATCATCCTTGTCGAAGACACAACCGAACATAAACCCGCACCCGCACCCATGCTCGAATATCTCCGGCGTACGGGCGCGAATCCTGGCAACGTCGTCTACGTTGGCGACACCGTCTACGACGAACAATGCGCAACTTCGGCAGGGGTCAGTTTTGCCAGAGCGGCATGGGGATCACACCAAGACATCCCAAACGCCACCTACAACCTCAAAACCCCCAACGACCTGCTAACCCTAACAACCAAGTAACCCCCGCGCCCCACCCTTTCAGCCCCAACGCCACAAGGGCGATTGAGCAGGACGGCTTGGGCGGGTCCCCGTACTTAGTTTCCAAAATCATTCCGCAGCGCGAAGGCTTCTTATTATTTTCCGCCCTAACGCCACAAGGGCGACGACCTCGAGTAGGTCAACCTGGGAGGGACGAGGGCTTAGTCCCCCAATCTTTCCGCAGGGGGCAAAAAGCCTCGCCGCGCGAAGTGCGCAGCGAGGCTTTTTGCATGCCCGAGGACGATTGGGGGACTAAGCCCTCATCCCTCCCCGGGATATGTAGCGAGTCGGAGTACCCTTGCTGTTACTCTGCTTTGCCCACAGAGTTGAGGTTGGTCATGCGGATCTTAACCAGCTCGGTGATCTCACGCATGCCCTCCTTGGCCGGCTTCTTAGGATCGAAGCAGGCAGGGTTCTCGGCCATGTAGGCCATGAAGCCCTTGGTGTAGGCCTGACGCAGCTCGGTTGCGTAGTTAACCTTGCAGATGCCGTTCTTCACAGCCTCGGCAACCTGCTCATCGGGCACACCGGAAGTGCCGTGCAGAACCAGCGGCACGTCGACGGCGTCGCGGATGGCCTTGACCACCGACTGCTCGATGTGCGGATCGCTCGTGTACACGCCGTGGCTGGTACCAACGCCAATGGCCAGCGAGGTGCAGCCCGTGCGCTCGACGAACTCCTTGGCCTCGGCAGGATCGGTGTAGGGGCTCTCGCCCTCAACCGCAGGGCCGTCGTCCTCCTTGCCGCCAACCTTGCCGAGCTCGGCCTCGACGGGCACGCCCATGGCACGGCCAGCATCGGCGACGGACTTGGTCAGAGCGATGTTGTCCTCGAAGGACTCGTGCGAACCGTCGATCATGACGGAGGTGTAGCCCGTGCGGAAAGCCTGCATGCATCGGTCATAGCCATCGCCGTGATCGAGGTGCAGGGCAACGGGCACGGAAGCGCGCTCGGCGGCAGCCTTGACCATGCCGTAGAAGTAGTCCAGACCAGCGGTCTTGATGGTGCCCGGGGTGGTCTGCATGATGACGGGGGACTTGGTCTCCTCGGCAGCGGCCAGAACGGCCATAACAAACTCGAGGTTCTCGACGTTGAACGCGCCGACGGCGTAGTGGCCGGCCTGAGCGTCCTTGAGCATCTTTTCGGTGGTAACAAGTGCCATGAGCGTTTGCTCCTCTCCCTCGCCCGCATCTGGACATCGGGCGTACGTGTCCGCAAGGCGTTTTACCTTGCGTTTTGCTGCGCTCATTGTATGAAATTCAGCGGGTATGCATGTGCGAGATATTGAGCCCATGCAGGTCAATACAGTCGCTTTTGAAAAGTAAACGGAAGGAATTGGAGCTGAGTGGGCGTGTTCGATATTGAATTTTGGGCGTTAAACGTCTTTCTTTTATAGAAAAAGTAAGTAATCGAAAGGCGTTTTCTTACTTAAAAAGAAAATGAACGAAAATAGACTCAACACAATTCCTGCAAATATCAGACGATGATGGAGCGGATATGGCCTATGCAACAACCCGAGCTTTCGCCGATGAGCGGCGTGCCGCCATCATGGAGATGCTCGAACATAACGCCTCGGTGCAAGTGGCAGAAATCGCCCAGACCTTTGGCGTGTCCTCCGTTACCGCCCGTGCCGACCTAGACGCGCTCGCCGAGTCCGGCAAGCTGCGCCGCACGCATGGTGGCGCTGTGTCGCTCCAGAAGCGACTGACCGTATCCACCCAGGATCGCCGCATCAACGTCAATGTCGCCGCCAAGCAGGCCATCGCGCAAAGCGCCATTGAACTCGTCGGCAACGGTGACACCCTGCTCGTAGACTCGGGCACCACAGCGCTCGAGTTTGTCCGCCTGCTCGACCAGCGCGATGGCATCACCGTCATCACGGCCGACATTACCATTGCCGATTACATCGACGAGAGCATGCCCTCGGTCGATGTCGTCATGCTGGGCGGGGCACTGCGCAAAGGCCATCGCTATCTGTACGGCCCACTTACCATGCAGGCGCTCCAAATGGTCCATGCCGATCTGGCCGTCATGTGCCCTGGCGCTTTCGTTCCCGGCTGCGGCTTTACGACCGACTTTCCGCAGATGGCCGAGACCAAAGCGGCTATGGTCGGTGCTGCTCGTCAAAGTGTCGCCCTCATGGACGCCAGTAAGGTCAACGGACGTGGCATGTACCGCTTTGCCGAGCTGACCGACGTCAACGCCATCGTGATGGACCGTGACCCCGATCGCGCCGTCGCCACCTCAATCGCCGAAATCGTCGACAACGCCCGCCCAAATCTCCTCATCGCCGGCGCTTAAACAAAAACCACCACAAAGGTTCACCGTCCCCTTTGTGGTGGTTTGAGCGTTAAACGTGAACGTATCGCTACTTGGAGAGCTCGTCAGCGAGGGCCTCGATCTGAGCGCGCGAGGCGTCGTTGAGCGAACCCAGGACGGTCACCTTGTTCTGCGTCAGGGTGATGTCCTTCATACCCTCGAGCTCCTTGGTCATAATCTTGGCAGCTGCGGGCGCCCAGGAGCCGCCCTCGACGAGCGCCACCGTACGGTTCTGGTAGGCATGCTCGGCAAGCGTATGGATAAAGGTGCTCATGAATGGGAAGATCTCGCCCTGGTAGGTAATGGAAGCGAGCACCAGACGGTCATAGCGGAACGCGTCCTCAACGGCCTCGGCCATGTCGTCGCGAGCCAAGTCAAAGACGGAAACCTTCTGGCCGCGAGCCTCGAGCGCAGATGCAAGCTCCTCAACGGCAGCCTTCAGATGGCCGTAGACGCTCGCGTAGGCAATGGTGATGCCCTCGTCCTCGGGCTGATAGCTCGACCAGGTGTTGTAGGTGTCGAGGTAGTAGCCCAGGTTCTCGGTCAGCACGGGGCCATGAAGCGGGCAGATGATCTGGATGTCCAAATCGGCGGCCTTCTTGAGCACGGCCTGCACAAACTTGCCGAACTTGCCCACGATGCCAAAGTAGTAACGGCGCGCCTCGCAGGCCCACCCTTCCGGATCCTCGATGTCGTTGGCGCCAAACTTGCCAAAGCCGTCGGCACTAAAGAGCACCTTGTCGGTAGCCTCGTAGGAGAAGAGTACCTCGGGCCAGTGAACGTTGGGGGCGCCGACAAAGGTCAGGCTGTGGCCGCCCAGATCAAGCACGTCACCCTCTTTGACAACCATCTTGCGCTCGGGGAAGTCGGTGCCAAAGTAGTTGACCATCATGCGGAAGGCGCCCATGCTTGCCACAATCTGCGCCTGGGGATAGCGCTCCATAAAGGCGGCGATGCCGGCGGAGTGATCGGGCTCCATGTGATGGATGACCAGGTAGTCGGGCGTGCGGCCGTCGAGTACGGTCTCGAGGTTGCCGAGCCACTCGTCGACAAATCCGCCATCGACCGAATCGGCGACAGCGATCTTCTCGCCCAAGATAACGTAGCTGTTGTATGCCATACCGTTCTCGGACACGTCGTACTGGCCCTCGAACAGGTCGATGTCATGATCGTCAACGCCAATGTAGCGGATATCCTTGGTGATCTCCATCAGGCAAAGCCTCCTAGATAGACAAATGAACCCGTCTATCATAGCACTCGCCTTCATAGTCACGGCTATCTGCCGGCATCCTTACCGATTGTTATTGATATGCAACGCCGAGCCGTTGACCTGCGAAAACTATGCGCGCGGCGCTGCCGTGGTGTGTCGAACGATGAGCTGACCGGGAATACGAATGGCGACGGTTTTGTCCGATGCCCCCGCCTTGGGAACTGCGCGCTCGAACACCTCGCGCCCGCGCTGATGCAGATCGAATCGAACGGTCGTGAGCTCGTTATGTGCGACAAAGTCGTCGAGCGAATCGTCGACGCCCACCACGCTCACGTCCTCGGGCACGCGCAAGCCGCTATCGCGCAGCGCGGCAATGGCGCCGTTTGCCATCTGGTCGTTTGCCGCGTAAATCGCCGTCATGGTGCGGTCGTGCTCAGCCAAGTACCGAGCGGCCTCGTAGCCGCTGTTGGCAGACCAGTCGCCCTCGAGTGGCTCTACCGTCTCGATGTGTTTACGCTCGAGTGTATCTTGCCAACCGGCGCGACGAAATTGCTCGTCGACCGAGAACGACGGGCCGCCAATATAGCGAATCTGCTCGTGCCCCAGCTCAAACAGGTGATCCATAAGCAATAGCGAGCAGCCGTAATGGTCGGAATCGACCGTGGTCACGCGCGGATGCGCGTACATGGTAACGATGACCGTTCCAATGCCCGGCAACGGATCGAACGTCTCAAAATCGGGCGCCATGCGACTCATGCCGATGATGATACCGTCCACGGGCAGCGCGGCCATACGACGCGTGGCCTCGGCAAGCGAAAACTCCTCGGTCTTGGACATCTCGACCAGCGTGATGGCGCAATTATGCTCGCGAGCTGCGCTGGCGATGCCGTCGATCATTGAGAGGTTCCCAAACTTGGTGACATCGTTGACGCACAGCCCGACCGAATGGTAACGGCCGTCACGCAGCGAGCGACCGGCATAACTCGGACGAAAGCCAAGCTCTTGCATAGCGGCCTGCACGCGCCGGCGCGTCTGTTCGTTAACGTTGGGCAAGCCGTTGGCGACGCGCGAAACCGTCTGCTGCGAAACGCCAGCAGCGCGGGCGACGTCGGCCATGGAGACCGGACGCGAACTGGTATCGTTGGACGGGCGCCTTGCCACAGGATCACCTTCACCCTTGAGAGATCTGAATAGCGTGAATGCCGGCCCGGGCAGAAATACATCCCGCGCCGAGGCCCGCTATCGTCGGACGCATGTTAACGTACTCTACTTTTTCTATCTGCATCTCTTCTGCTTTATAAGTCCATACGGCAGTACCGTTCACGGCTGAATTTCTACCGATTACCAGATTCTCAAAAAGTGATAAGTGTTGTGTTATGAGTACGTTAACATAGCCCGTAACGTGCGGCATCGTAGATGCTGAGTTTATGCCGCTTCAGATTGTTAACGTACTCACTACGACGGAAAACTCGTCAGTATGCGCCAAGGAAAGGACCCTCATGACCACCCCCGACGAAAAGACACTCGCCACGCTCACCAAGCTGTTTGAGGAGGAGTTTGGCCCCATCGGCGATCGCCAGGTGCTCTATGTGCACGCGCCCGGCCGCTCCGAGATCAGCGGCAACCACACCGACCACGAGGGCGGCCACGTTATCGCCGGCTCGCTCGATGTCGCCGTTGACGGCATTGCCGTGGCAACCGATTCCAACAAGGTCCGCGTTGCCGACGAGGGCTATCCCACGTTTGAGATCGCGCTCGACACGCTAGACGTTCAGGAGTCCGAGAAGGGCACGTCCGCGAGCCTCGTCCGCGGCATGGCCCACGAAATCGCTGCTCTGGGCGTTGAGCCCCAGGGCTTCGACTTCGCCTTCACCTGCTCCGTCCCCTCGGGCGGCGGCCTTTCCAGCTCTGCCGCCGTCGAGGCCGCGTACGGCCGCGCCATGGAGACGCTCTGGGGCGCGCCCGCCATTGAGCCCGTCGCGCTCGCCCAGATGAGCCAGCGCACCGAGAACAACTACTACGGCAAGCCCTGCGGTCTGATGGACCAAGCCGCCGTGTGCCTGGGCGGCCTCGCCTACATGGACTTTGAGGACCAGGCTCAGCCTAAAACCCAGAAGCTCGAGCTCAACTTCGAGGATCACGGTTATGCGCTCGTGCTCGTTAAGGTTGGCGCCGACCATGTGGCGGCTACCGACGACTACGCCGCCGTTCCGCGCGAGATGCAGGACGTCGCCGCCGAGTTTGGCAAGGCACGCCTGTGCGAGGTAAACATTGCCGACTTTGACGCCAAGCTCCCCGAGCTGCGCGCCAAGCTGGGCGACCGCGCCTGCCTGCGCGCCGTTCACTACTGGTACGAGAACGGCCTGGTCGACAAGCGCTGGGCAGCTCTGAACGCCGGCGACATTAAGCAGTTCCTGGTCCTGACGCGCGAGTCCGGCGCCAGCTCCGCCATGTACCTGCAGAATGTTGTTGCCAAACTGGGTGCCGAGCAGCCTTCCATGTATGCCCTGGCGCTGGCCGAGCACGTGCTCGACGGCCGCGGCGCCGTCCGTATCCACGGTGGCGGCTTTGGTGGCACCATCCAGGCCTTCGTGCCGCTCGATCTGGTCGACACCTTCATTGCCAAGATGAACGGCTGGCTGGGCGAGGGCTCTGCCCGCCACTACGCCATCTCTGACAAGGGGGCTTACGCGGCATGGCTGTAATGACTGACGTGCGCGAAGCCGCGCAGAACCTGATCGAGTACGCCATTCATCGATCGATGATCGGCCAGGACGATCGCATCTGGGCATACAACACCATTCTGGAGTGCATCGGCGCTACGGGGCCGGCGCTCGATATGGCCTGGGCGCTCCAGGTTGAGAAACTCTCGCTCTTGCACCCCGACACTCTGCCCGACTTTGACCTGGAGGGCACGCTTGCCGCGCTTTCCGAGGCTGCCGTTGCCAACGGTGCTGCCGAGGACACGGCATCGGGCCGCGACCGCATCGCCATGCGCATCATGGGCGCGCTCATGCCGAGGCCTTCGGTTGTAAACGAGGAATTCAATGGGCGTATGGGCGTCAACGAGCCCCGCGCCGCAACCGACTGGTTCTACGGCCTGTGCTGCGACGCCGGCTACGTGCGCCGTGCCGCCATCGCGCGCAATATCAAATGGAGCACCCCCACCAACTGGGGCGACTTCGAGATCACCATCAACCTGTCCAAGCCCGAGAAGGACCCGCGCGATATCGCTGCGGCAGGTGCAGCCAAGAACACGGGCGAAAAGTACCCCGCCTGCCAGCTCTGCATCGAAAACGAGGGCTATCCCGGACGCTCCGCCGCAGCCGACGGTGGCGCTCACCCCGCCCGTCAGAACCTACGCGTTATTCCCATTCAGCTTAATGGCGAGCGCTGGGGCTTCCAGTACAGCCCGTACGCCTACTTTAACGAGCACTGCATTGCCATGAGCTCCGAGCATCGCCCGATGCACGTCGACCGTAAGGGACTGACCTGCCTGCTCGATTTTGTGGACCTGTTCCCGCACTACTTTATTGGCTCCAACGCCGACCTGCCCATCGTGGGCGGCTCGATTCTTTCGCACGACCACTTCCAGGGCGGCGCGCACGAGTTCCCCATGATGCATGCCGCCGAGGTCTCGCAGTTTCGCGTGCCCGGCTTTGACGGCGTTACGGGTGCCGTGCTGCAGTGGCCGCTTTCGGTGCTGCGACTGCGCTCGCACGACCGCGCTCAGCTGCTCGATGCCACCGAGAAGATTATCCTCGCCTGGCGCGAGTGGACCGACGAGTCTGTGGGCGTCATCGCGCACACGGCCGACGGCGTGGCGCACAACACCGTGACGCCGGTCATCCGCCGCGTCGACTCCCGCGGCAATGCCGGCGGCGAGATCTACGAGGCCTACCTGGCGCTTCGCTGCAACATCACGACCGACGAGCATCCGCTGGGCGTGTTCCACCCGCATGCCGAGTATCACCACATTAAGAAGGAGAACATCGGCCTGATCGAGGTCATGGGCCTGGCCATTTTGCCGCCGCGCCTGGTTCCCGAGCTCGGCGCTGTCCGCGAGCACCTGCTGGCGGCCAAGGTCGACGCCAGCTACGACCTTGCCAGCGCGCTCGAGGGCGACGACCTTTGCCGCAGCCACGCCGCATGGGCCGAGGACGTTTTTGCTCGCCGCGCCGATGAGCTTACGGCGGACAACGCCATCGATATCCTGCACGAGGAGGTCGGCGTGGTGTTCGGCCACGTGCTCGACAACGCCGGCGTCTTTAAGTGGGACGAAGCCGGCCGCGCCGCCCAGCAGCGCTTTATCGACTCACTGTAGAGCACAGACCCGGACGCTCAACGGCAGTCCACACGACATAACCGCCCACACGACAACGGCGCCCGCCGGCAACATCGCCGACGGGCGCCGTTTTTGAGTGTAGCCATTGGGGACGTTCTTAAACGACCAGTCATTAAAGAACGTCCCCAATGACTACCCCAAGTGACAACCACGGCGACGCCGATGTTTTGGCAACGACAGCGAGCGGGCCGCATTTGAGACAAGGTGACGCGAAACGAAAGGGCGCTGACCTTCTGGTCGCGCCCTTGAAGTTGAACGTCAGATTGTCCAAATGCGGCCCGCGCAGCGTCGAGCCGTTACGCGGGTTGGTAAACCCGCGTAACCTTA
Organism: uncultured bacterium; assembly: GCA_905214215.1. Classification (GTDB taxonomy): domain Bacteria; phylum Actinomycetota; class Coriobacteriia; order Coriobacteriales; family Coriobacteriaceae; genus Collinsella. Next base: position 22,061 of record CAJMLP010000012.1, read on the forward strand.
AAGCTCAGTCACGACAACGTTGTTGTAGATCTCGTCCCAGCGATCCATGACCAGGTGGCCGGTCTTGGGATCCATGGCGTTGAGCTTACCGCAGGTATTGGCGGTCTTGAGCACCGTGACGTCGTCGGCACCAGCAGCAATGGCATGCGCAAAGCCGGCGATGGTCGAGTCACCGGAACCCGTCGCGTTCACAGCCGCAATCGCGGGCGTCTTGGCGCGGAATGCGCGACCCTCATGGAAGCCCACCGAACCGGCAGCGCCCATCGAAACGACAACCCAGGGGATACCGGCAAAACGGTCATCGGCGGCAAGCGTCTCGCGCAGGGCATCGACATCATCGGTCGTAAAGGACGTACCCAGTAGGCCGTTAATCTCGGTCAGGTTGGGCTTTACGAGCTCGGGCTTGGCATCGGACTCCAGCGCTGCCTCCAGCGATTCACCCGAGGTGTCGAGCAGCACCTTGGCGCCCGCCTCCTCGGCAATCTTGACGAGCTCGGCATAGTAGCCGGCATCGACGCCACGCGGCAGCGAGCCCGAAAGCGTCACGACGTCCGCCTTCGCTGCAAGCTCGGCGAACTTGGCCGTAAAGGCCTCGAGCTCGGCCGGGGCGATTTGCGGGCCGCTCTCCAGCAGCTCGGTCTGATTACCCTCGTGCAGAATATTCAGGCAAATGCGCGTCTCACCGGCGATGGGCACAAAGTCGTTCTTGACGCCGTCGGCATCCATAAGCTCGGCCATATAGGCACCCATGTGGCCGCCAAGCAGACCAGTCGCGAGCACGTCGTCTCCCAGTTGCAGCAGCACGCGGCTCACGTTGAGGCCCTTGCCGCCAGCGGTCTTTTCGGGCGTCACACGGTTAACGTCGTCAATGACCAGCTTGTCGAGCTGATAGCGCGTATCAATCGACGGGTTCATGGTAACGGTCAGAATCATATTGAACTCCTGTTCCGGGGCGGCATGACCCACCCCAAACATACGATAGCTCGTTAAAGGATCTCGATCTCAAAACCGCGAATGACGGTCTCCCCCGGCTTGGCAACCAGGCAGCCACGCTTGTGCTCCAGAATATCGTCCTCATCGGAGCAGGTAGACAGGCCGCCCCACGGTTCCACGGCCACAAAGTCGCCCTCCGGCTTGCTCCACACAATCAGGTATGGCATATCGGGGAACGTCAGGCGCACGCCCTTGTCCTCGGTTTTCTTGGTCAGCGTAACCACGCGGCTCTCGAGCACGTCAAAGATGGTCTCCGCGAAGTCGAAGAGTTCGTGGGTAAGCGGCAGGTTCTGGTCGATCATGGGGTTCTTACTGCGATGCTCAACATCAATCAGGCCCGTCGAGGGAACGGCAGTACAGAGCTCGGCGGCCTCACGCTGATCAAAACGAAGCTCATAGTCGTCATAGGACTCGCCCTCGTCGAGCGGGCACTTAAAGCCGGGGTGGCCACCCACAAAAAACGGCATGTCCTCGGTGCCCTCATTGGTCACCTCGTACGACACGGCCACCTTTTCCGAATCGACCTTGTAGCGAGCAACGATCTTAAACGGATACGGGTACTGCTCGAGCAACTCGGCATGGTCGGCAGAGCTTAGGCCAAACGCAGCCATGTTGTCGCTCTGCTCCTCGAGCTTCCACTCCTGCTTGCGGGCAAAGCCGTGGCGGGCAAGCTTGACCTCGCGGCCGCCCATGGTCATCGCGCGGCCGTCACGAAGGCCGCCGCAAATCGGAAAGCAAATGGGTGCCTGGCCCGACCAGACCGAAGGATCGCCCTGCCACAGGTACTCGCGACCGTTGGCTTTAATCGAAGTGAACGATCCGCCAGCCGTGCTCAGTGCCACACGAATAGAACCGTTATCAAGAACAAACTCCATAGGAGCCTTCCCTTTCGTACGCCAGCCCGCCAAGTCAATAGGGCTGATAGAAAACCGGCCCGCGCCCCCTCACAGAAACGCGAGCCGTCAACGGACTAGTAAATTACGCCGGATACCCGCTAGTCATGGTATTCGCCGCGGTCCCACTTCTCGAGGAACTCGTCAAAGAAGTGCGGGTCAGCCTGAGCCTCGGCGTCGGCCTTATTGCAAGCATCGATCTTGGCGATCAGGGCATCATGCTCGGGGGTCTTCTCGTAGGGCTCCTCCAGGAAGGCAAGCATGATGTCGGCCATCAGGAACTCGCCGGTGATCTTGCCGCCAAAGCCCACGATGTTGGCGTTGAGCTCGCGACGGGCATACAGGGCAGAGGTCATGTCGCGGACCAGGGCGCAGCGGGCGCCGGGAACCTTGTTGACGGCGTTGGTGATGCCGATGCCGGTGCCGCACAGGGCCACGCCAAAGTCGGCCTTACCGCTGGCAACAGCCTCGCCCACGGCCTTACCGTAGATGGGATAGTGCGTACGGGTGTGGCTGTAGGTGCCGCAGTCGAGCACCTTGTAGCCAGCCTGCTCCAGGCGGTCGGCCAGATAGATCTTCTCGTCCGTAACGATATGGTCGCAACCGATTGCGATGGTCTTCTTCATCAGAACGTCCTTTCGTCTGAATTCACAAGTTGAGGTAGAAGTTCGAGTTCTCGGTGGCTCTCGTTAGGCCATCTTGTTGAGCATGTCGACACGGATCTGGTGACGGCCGCCGGCGTACTGGGCGCGCAGGAACTCGCGGGCGATCTTCTTGGCGACCTCGGTGCCCACAACGCCCGGGCCCATGGTGACCATGCGCGAACCGTTGTGCTCGCGGGTCATGTAAGCGGAACGCTCGTCGGAAATGTTGGCGACGACCATGCCCTTGATCTTGACGGCGGCCATATAGGAGCCGACGCCGTACTTATCGAATGCGAAGCCCTGGGAATCCTTGTGCTCCAGCAGGTCCTTGGCAACGGCGGTCGCGGAATCGACAAAGTCCGCGGCAGGGGTCTCGGAATAGTCGACGACCTCGTGACCGTCGGCGATGAGCATCTCCTTGATGGACTCCTTCATCGACATACCGTCGGCATCGGAAGCGATTACAACCCTCATGACATCCTCCTTGAGAGATACGCAGGTGCGTAGTTTCTGTTTGGAAGTGTTGAATCGCGTTCAGGTCCGGGCATCTGAATGTGCGGTTCTTCACTGTTCATGTTTATTTGAACACATTCGAACAGCGAATGCAACCATTATCTGTTTATCTTTGTTCTTTTTTGAACAAATACCGTTCACGGTTGATTGCCGACCGTTTGAGCCCGGCGCAGACGTAGCGACCATGTGTTCAGCAAACAAAAGGGCGGCCGAGAACGTGTCTCGGCCGCCCTTCTTACGGTTGATCTTCCAAAGATCGCTTTGCCGCCTACTCAGACTGCCCGCTCTTCTTGGCATGTTTGGACGGAGCGCTCAGAAAACGGCCCGTCAAATAGTTCGCCGGGCCGGAAATATCAATCCCCAGTAGCACGTGCCCCAGCCACAAAAACGCCGCGAGCACCAACAGTGGAATCACGCACGAGGTCACGATCATCACGATGACACCTTCGATCAGATCGGTCACCTGCTGCACAATTTCATCGGTCATCTGCTTGGCACCGCTGGTCACCGATGTGACGAGACCCGAGGCGCCGTCGGCAAGCTGCTCAAGCACATTCTTGGACTCTGTGGACTCGGTCTTTTTCTTACTTGCTTTGGAGCTGTCGCTATCTGCCGCACCCGCAGCGTCGGCCGCCTTTTGCTCGGCTTGCTCGATGCTCACTCGATACGTTTCGTCGACCTTTTGCGACACCCATACGCTTGCAGGCACCAAGGCCATTCCGATCATGGCGACCACCAGCACGCGAGTCGCCACGCGGCGCAGGACGGCGCTCGTGCTCCAGCGCCCGTGAATGCCAAGCGACACCGCAAAGAGCGCCAACGCAAACGGGATTAAGATGCCCAAGCCAACCGACCACAAAATAGTCAGCAGATATTTCTCGAGGTAGAGCACGGCAAGCACGATGCCCAAGTTGCCCGAAAGCTGTGCGAGCTGCTCAGCGACCGGCGTACCCGTATCACCCGGCAGCGCGGTAATGCCCGCAGACAGCGCCACGCACGAGGCCGTGAGCGCCAGTACGTTACCTTTCTTTTGGTCGATAACCTCGATGGTGGAGTCCCAAGTTTTGGTATCGGCAAAATGCGGACGAGCTACAAAGCCCGACAGGAGTGCCAGTACCACGAGCGCAACGATAAAGCCAATCTGTAGCTTTTTGTTTGCGCACACGACATCGGACAGGCTGGGCTGCAGCTCGGTTACCGTCGTGTGCTCGGTTATCTGGACAGGACGCCCATGAGCCATCTCGTGCGCATCTCTTTTTTGTATTGACCCGTTATCCGGCATTTGGATACCTCCTCAGTCCGGTCTGTATTGCGGATGGAAGTATACCCACCCAGTAAAAAACCGAACGGGAGGACAACGGAGCGCACCAAGACTGTCCCCAATGACTACCTCGCCTGCAGCGCCAGTTAACAAATGACTCGCGTGTGTTCCTCGATGGCAGTGCGGTCCTCGGCGGTAATACCCGGCTCGCACACCACGGCGTCCAAATTGTCCAGGCGGCAGAAGGTGTAGAAGTCGCGTTTGCCGATCTTGCTGGAGTCGGCGATCAGATAGCGCGAGTCTGCCTTGCTAAAAGCGAGCTGCTGGATACGGCCCTCGTCCATGTTGGACGTAGACACGTCACCGTCCAAGATGCCGTTGGCGCCGATAAACGCCGCATCGATGCCCAGCGCGCGCAGGGTATCCTCGGCCGTTGGTCCCACAAAAGCGGCGGTGCGGCGGCGATACATACCGCCCACGAGGCACAGCTCGCAGTCTTCGCGCGCCTCGAGCAGGTTGAACACCGAAAGCGAATTGGTCACAATGCGCAGACGAAACGTCGGCAGCATCGAGGCCATCTGCTCAACCGTGGTGCCCGTACCCAAGAAGATGGTCGAGCCCTCCTCGATAAGCTCCACAGCACGGCGCGCAATCTGCAGCTTTTCCTCGGCATGCTTAGTGCGCTTTTCGCTGTGCGAATACTCATGGCGCAACATAGCGTGCGGACGGCCCTGTGCACTGCGGGCTCCGCCGTGCACGCGCTCGATCTCGCCTAGGCTCGCAAGTTCTTCGAGGTCGCGGCGAATCGTCATGTCCGAAACGCCCAACGCATCCGAAATCTCTTTGACCGAGACCGTGCCCTGCTCCTCGAGCAGCTGACGAACCTTATCCTGACGCTCCGCCTTGATCATTTTTACTCCTTTGAGTGGTTTTGTTCGCATTTATAGTAATCGAACATTTATGCTCACTCACCCTAAACGGTCGGTTTTTCCCGGTGAACGGTAGGATAGTAAACGCCAAACGTTGAATATCGAATGTATCCGACACATCAACTTCAGCTATACATAGGCAAAAAGCTGCGATTTTAAAATCATTTCAATCCAATGTTGCCTCAATAAAGCAAATTGAACTTTGCCGAACAATAGAAAACAGATTGACACACTAATTCTCTTAGACTTAAATAACAGAGAACTTAAACAAACAGATTCGAACATGTTCGATCTACATGGAACGGAAGGAGTTGCAGACATGTCCGCAGAGAGCAATCTGTTCTTCGAAGACACCGTGTTTGTTTGCGACCGCACCACGCAAGAAGAGGTCTTTACCGAGATCGCCAATAAGCTGTCACTCAAAAACTATGTGGCGCCCGCGTTTCTCGAGAACATCATCGAGCGCGAAAAGGGCTACCCCACCGGCATGGATATGTCTGTCGTCGACCCCGAGTTGCCCAGCTTTGCCGTTCCTCACACCGAGGTCGAGTTCGTTCACACCCGTCGCATCGTCCCCGTCAAGCTGACGACCCCCGTCGAGTGGCACTCCATGATCGACCCCTCGCAGACCTTCCCCGTCTCGTTCCTGTTCATGATTCTCAACGACGACAAGGAGGCCCAGGTGGGCATCCTCGCCAAGATCATGGACTTCGTTAACGCTCTTGGCACCGATCGCGTCAAGGAGCTGTTCTCCATGACCGACGCCAAGGCCATCTACCAGTTCTTGGTCGACAACTTTCCTGCCGACTAGCCAACCACCCTTAGGAATCCGCGGAATAACCCGCATAGAGAAAGGAATTCATCATGATTAAGGTTCTCGCAGCTTGTGGCGCCGGTGTTAACTCCAGCCATCAGATCAAGGACGCCATCGAGTCCGAGTTCAAGAATCGCGGCTACAACCTGTACTGCGACGCCGTGATGATCAAGGACGTTAACGAGGAGATGCTCTCTCAGTACGACATCTTCGCCCAGATTGCCAAGACCGATTTTGGCTTTGAGGTTAAGACTCCGATCGTCGACGCCGGCCCGATCCTCTATCGCATGCCTGCTATGGCTAAGCCGGTTTACGACAAGATTGAGGCCATTATCAAGGAAAAGGGTCTCAACTAATCATTTGCAGCTTCGCTCTGCACAATCTTTGGCTTTAAGGAAGATGACGACCGGGAACGGCATCTTCCTTTTTTAAGGCAACATACGGAAAAGGAAACACTCTTTTAGGAAAGAGGGAGACATGGACGCAGTAATCGGGTTTGCTAATGCCGTCTTTCAGCCGCTGATCGACCTTGGCGCAGCCCCTATGATGACCATCGTTTTGACGGTTATTGCCCTTCTCTTCAAAGTTAAGTTTACCAAGGCCCTCGAGGGCGGTCTTAAGCTCGGCATCGCCATTACCGGCATCGGCGCCATCATCAACATTCTGACGACGGCTTTCTCGAGCGCCATGACGACGTTCGTTGAGTCCACCGGCCTTCAGCTCACCGTTACCGACGTGGGCTGGGCACCGCTGGCCACCATCACCTGGGGTTCTCCCTACACGCTGTACTTCTTGATGGTCCTCGTCATCGTCAACATCGTGATGATCGTGCTCGCCAAGACCAACACCATCGACGTCGACATCTTTGACGTTTGGCACCTCGCCTTTGTCGGCCTTGCCTGCATCTACTTTGGCGCCAACATCGTCGTCGCCACGCTGCTCGTCGTCTTCGTCGGCGTTATGAAGATCATGAACTCCGACCTTATGAAGCCCACGTTCAACGATCTTTTGGGTGCTCCCGAGGAGAACCCCATGACCACGACTCACATGAACTACATGATGAACCCGCTGGCCATGCTGCTCAACAAGATCATCGACAAGGTGCTCCCCTTCCTCGATAAGTACGACTTCGACGCTGCCAAGCTCAACAACATGATCGGCTTCTGGGGCTCCAAGTTTGCTATTGGTATCTACCTGGGCGTCTTCGTCGGCCTTCTTTCGCACCAGACCCCGCAGCAGATCTGCACGCTCGCCTTTACCGCCGCAACCTGCCTTGAGCTGTTCTCCATGATCGGTTCTTGGTTCATCGCAGCCGTCGAGCCGCTGTCTCAGGGCATCTCCGACTTTGCCAACAACAGCAAGTGGCTCCAGGGCCGTACCCTCAACGTCGGCCTCGACTGGCCCTTCATCGCCGGCCGCGCCGAGATCTGGGCTGCTGCCAACATCCTTGCCCCCGTCATGCTGGGTGAGGCACTGCTGCTCGCCAACGTTCCCTTCCCCTTCTCCCCGACTGGCACTTGGAACGGCCTGCTGCCGCTCGGTGGCATCATCGCCATGGGTCTGACGCCGGCACTGCTCGTTGTCACCCGCGGCCGCGTGATTCGCATGGTCGTCATTGGCGCTGTCCTGCTGCCCGTCTTCCTGGGCGCTGGCACCCTCGTCGCCGATTTCGTTACCTTTACCGCTAAGACTGTCGGCGCTTTCCCCGATGGCGTTACCGGCCTGATTTCTCAGACCACCATGGAAGGACCTGTCGAGAAGTTCCTGGCCTTCTTCGTGGGCAAGGCGACCACGGGCGATGTAACCATGATCATCGCCACTGTCGTTGCCATCGTCGTGTACGTCGCGCTCTTCGCTTGGTATCGCAAGCAGATGATCGCTCGTAACATCGAGTACGCGAAGCAGGACAAGTGCACCCTCTCGCCGCTCACCACCGGCAAGTTTACCGAGGAGGACCTCAAGGCTGCCAAGGAAGCCGAGTCCGCAAAGGCAAACGCCTAACTCATTGCCACATATCCCCTGTGGAAGAAACCCGTCGCATCCCGGCGGGTTTCTTTTTGTTTGTCCACAGTAAATCAATCATCACTTTTTTGAGAAAAATACCCCCAGCTTTAGTGGGGTGTAGTGATAATCTCGCCTGTTCGCGCTACAGTTTGTCGGAATACCTCGATGTTAGGAACCAAATGATCACTTCCGAGCTTTTCGGCACCGCGCCGTGCGGTACCCCCGTTCATCGCTACACCCTCAACGGGCCTGAGATCTGCGTTCGCATTATGGACTATGGCGCCACGGTGCTTGGTATCGATGTGCCCGACATTCCCGGCAACGTGCGCGATGTGGTGCTGGGGTTCGATAAGCTCGAGAATTACTTTGACAACCCCGCCTGCTTTGGCGCGACCATCGGCCCTGTGGCAAACCGCACCGCTGGCGCCACGATCGCCATCGACGGCACAGACTGGCATATGCCCGCCAACGAGGGCGCCAACAACCTGCACAGCGACCTTGAGCACGGTCTGCACAAACGTGTGTGGGATGTTGAGCTCGACGAGGTCCATAACGCCGTGCGCATGACCACCTCGCTTAAGGATGGCGAGCTGGGCCTGCCCGGCAACCGAACCTTTACGGCCGTGTTTACCGTTACGCGCACCGGCGTCTTCCGCATCGAGTATGGCTGCGAGAGCGATCGCGCCACCTACGTGTCCATGACCAACCACACGTACTTTAACCTTGCAGGCCATAACGCCGGCATGGACTGCGAGCACTTCTTTGTTGCTAACGCTGCCCACTACCTGCCCATTAACGAGCAGAACATCCCCACCGGCGAGATTGCTCCGGTCGAGGGAACACCGTTTGACTTTCGCGAGCTTCGCCCCGTCGCACCCGGCATGGAGGCCGACGACCCACAGATCAAGCAGGCCCGTGGCTACGATCACTGCCTGTGCATCGATGGTTATCAGTACGGCCGCAACCTGCGCCGCGCGATGCACGTCGAGGAGATGTGGACTGGTCGTGAGATGGACTACTACACCACTGCCCCGGGCGTGCAGCTCTACACCGGCAACTGGCTGGGCGACGAGCACGCCAAGGACGATGCCAACTATGGCTGGGGCGCCGGCTTTGCCCTCGAGGCCGAGATGTACCCCGACACGCCGCACCAGCCTCTGTTCCCGCAGGGCATTGTGGGCCCGGGCCATCCCTACAGCAATGTGATCGAATACCACTTTATGAGGCACTAAGCCCGCAACGCGACATATCGCACAGCAACGCCCGCCGGCACCACCGCCAGCGGGCGTTTTTCTACCTAGTCATTGGGGACGTTCCTAAACGACTAGTCGTTGGGGACACTCTTTGCCGAATGTGGCCGCCGCATCATCGATGATGCCGTGTCCTCGCGCGCAATGGTGGCGTCCGTCCCGCTTCGACCGTCGCGTTACGGCGCGAGAACATCCAGCGGAACAACTTGGACGCCACGCTCGGTAACATAGGCTTGCGAACCAAACCCGATGATCACGACTTTCGAAACCGGCGGGTTGTTTCCGGCGGCAACCATGCGTTTCTCGACAGCAACAAGGCTGTCAGACGCCTCTTCGATTTGAGCAGAGCTGAGTTTAACTTCGACCGGAATCCACGTTCCGCCGGGAGCCGCAATGACCGCATCGACTTCTAGATCGCGAGAATCATGATAGTGATAGAGGCCCATTCCGTTTGCTCGCGCATAAACCCACAAATCATGAAGCACCAGCGATTCAAAAAGCAGTCCGAGCGTCTTGAAATCTAGCAGTAGTGTCTCCGGGGTCGCCCCGAGTGCGGCGGCCGCCAGCGACGGGTCGGCGAGGTGATGCTTCTTTGAGTCTCTTAAATGCACCGGAGATCTCATTGCAGGGTTCCACGCGGGAATATCGCGAACGAAACTAACCCGAGCAAGAAGAGATATATATGATGCCGCCGTCTGTCTCGACACCTCTCCGCCAAGATCGGCTACGAGCGTCTTGAGTGACGCCAAAGTGGATTCATTGCGCGCAAGCGATTCGATGACGGCTTTGACCTTCTCAGGGTCGCGTCGAGAGCCGTCGACACGAGACAAATCTTCTTCGGCGACTATGCCGATGTAACGTTTCGCCATCGCCGACGCAGCCAGCGCATCGCGACCGACCGCCGCGGGCCATCCGCCACGGACAACGCACTCGGCAATCGAGGCGGAATCCAGCGACCCGAAAGCTCCATTGAACTTTTCGCCAGAAATAATGCCCGACAGCTTAACCGCGCCGCTGGATTTCCCAAGTTCGAAAAGCGTCATGGTGTCCATGCGCAGTTTGGCGAATCTTCCAGCGCCACTGTGCATCGGACGTTCGTCGTCTCGCGGTGTCGCCGACCCCGTAAATATGAACTGACCAGGCTCGCCGCCGCGGTTGTCGCACTCAAACCGTGCCGCGTCCCAAAGTTTCGGAACCTCCTGCCACTCGTCAATCAGCCGCGGCACCTCGCCGGAAACGGCAAGAGCCGGATCCGTCTCGGCGCGTAAGCGATTCTCGAAGTTGCGGGACGGGTCCATGAGAAGGAGCCTGGACGCCGCACGGGTCTCGGCCGTGGTCGTCTTTCCACACCATTTCGGTCCTTCGATGAGAACGGCACCGAATATACCCAGCAGCTGGTCGAGCTCATTTTCGACAATTCTGGTGTAGTACTTTTTTGGCATATTTATCACCATTGCTACCAGCGCGTTTAACCTAATTTACAGTTTACATTTAACCAAATTTCGGTTCTCTGATTAACCATATTTACGCAATTCAATTAACGAAACAGATTTAGGAGCCATTTTTGCGAACGGCTTAAGCTGTGGTGCAGTCATTGACGTTCTAAAAGACTAGTCGAAAGGGACACTCTTTTCATAGCTCCGACACATGTGCCAACATGCCTGAAATCGGCGCGCTACAGATTGCGCCCATCTACTACTTTTACTCCCGCACCCCTGACCATACGTCCCTATTTTCAAAAATCGCACGTTCGCTACCTGCAGTTTTAATATTGCGATTTTCATCGTGCTTCGAGGTAAGCGACCAAAAGTAGTAGATGGCCCCAATTCCTGGCCGAGGGCATCTCGCCGCTCCTCCACGGGAAAATACGATCCGTTTTCCTCCGCCCCCAGGTAATCACGCGAGCAGGTTCTCGATGGGATCGGGGTCGGAGCTGGGGAGATAGCGGATTTCTAGTTCTACGCCGAGCTTTTGTAGCTCTCTGAGAGCAGCGACGTCTGCATCGCCTATGGCGACTGCGGGCGTTACAGAGCGCTTGCCCTCCCCTGCTTGCATATGGCCAATGCTAATCTTGGTGATCGGCACACCGCCCTTAACCAGCGCGAGTGCATCCGTGGGCGACGCCACCATGATGAGAATCCATTGGCGCGGCGTTGCGGTATGAATGATGTCGATGGTCCTTTGCACCGAGAAAAACCGCGTCCACACGCCATCGGGCGCCGCCACCCTCATAGGGGCCCATTGGCGCGAATCCGCCGCGATCTCATCGTTGACGATTAGGACAAGGTTGGAACCCACGGCTTCGTTCCACAGCTTAACGTCTTGCCCGTAAATGAAACGGTCATCGATGCGTGTGAGAAGAATCTTGGGTTGAGCCATCGCTGCCCCATTCTGTTTGAGACCCATACGAGCGGGACGTCGGCCACCAACTCAACAGCAGGTCAAGTACCAAATGGGCACTGCAGACATCACGCCTCTAATATTAGTGCATTTAAAGTGAGAAAAGCCGTCAGAACACTTGCGCGGATGTGCGATGTCCCGTATCATAGACAGCCGTTGGCGCCTCAGTTGCGTCATCACATGGCCGCCAGCGTAGCTCAGTTGGTAGAGCACCGCTCTCGTAAAGCGGGGGTCACCGGTTCGAGCCCGGTCGCTGGCTCCATTGCTCAAGATAGCCGCCTTCGGGCGGCTTTTTTGTTGCCGATTTTGAGTGCGTGCGCGCCAATCCAAGCATCGCCACGTCAACAGCGGCCCACTCGGTGGACTTCGGGTTTAATGCTTAGGGGCGGGGATTTACCAAAGTGAAATCTTAATGAAAAGAAACCCAGCTGCAACAATTGCCATGGTGAGGGCTCGAATTGGCCATATAGATCTAAAATAGTCACGATATACAAATGTCGAGAGACGTTGGGGATATAGATGAAAAGAACTAAGGGTTTTCTTTTGTTGGTATTGATGCTGCTCGGACTGTTCTGCCTGAGTGGCCCTTCTTGGGCCAAGGCTGTCTGTCCTGAAGGTGAGCCTCAGCAGTCTTATACGGGCAGTCTGCTGATAACTGCTAAGGAGGGCGATGCCGACTCTCAGTCTTGGGTAAATCCCCTTGCCACTTTTGAGGGGGACGGCGGAACGGTCAAGCTTGACCACATTGGTAGCGGGATTTTGAGGTGGCAAGTTCTTCCGGACAAAATTGCGAACGATCCCTTCTCTTTTGCTGGAACGATATATCTATACAAGGTTGTGAGCGGAAAACAAAAATACGTCGATTGCTATCCGACAAACGGGTCTGGAATTGCATTCACCGGCATTTCGGGGCAGATTGATACACATGTACGAAAGGGAACCTATGTGGTGCGTTGGGTTGGAGCTGCTGCAGGCCCGATATGGATTGCGGTCTTGCGCCCCGATGTCCAAATAGGTTTCTCTCTCTAGACGGGAAGTTGCTCATGAACGCCATATACGACGGGGATGACTGGGTCGATCATTATACTTGGCGCCTGGTCGGCTCGAACGACAATGGGGATGTGGTGTTTGATGGACTATGTCCAAAGCATCTCCATCCTTTTGTCTCGTCGTTAATTGAGAGTTCCGCTCGTGTTGCCCCCTACAGCTCGGCATCGCTTCATGATACGGACGTTTTGAAGACCATAAGGGAATCAATTGACGAGGGCACGATGAGCGGCCCGCTGTTTTCTCGGCTTGTGGGGCTAGATGAGATTGGCTCGAAACGACTGCTTGCGGGCGAAAAAGTGGAACTCACTTATCGGTCGATGATTTCAATCCTGCGGCTAGCCGATGTTCTTCGCAAATAAATGAGGCTTCCCTATTCAAAACAGAAAACCCCGCCAAACGTGATTTCCCTAGGGAAAACCCGTTTGGCGGGGTCCTAGCGTGATTTCCCTAGGGGAATCACGCCATCAGACGAACAGCTCAGCCGAGCAGCTCGCTACTCCTCCCAGTAGGCGTCGGCAAGCAACTTAAAGCAGATCTTCTTGACCGGCTGTGCGCCATCGCCCGGGAACTCGAGCGTGGGCATGTGGGGCTCGCCGGCAACGAACAGCGCGAATTTGTCGTCGGCAAGATCGCCGGCGATCGAGGCGTCGGAATCGACCAGATCATAGTCGTCCTTCTCGTCAAACTCCTGGACCAGCGTCAGGCTGCCCGTAGCGACCTTGAAGGCCTCGCGACCCTCGACGTCGATCTGCAGGTCGTGATAGCGCTGATGCGTCTCATAGTGAGCCTCAGCCTCGGGACGCGTCGTGGGAGACATGACGTTCGCAAAGACCTTCTCACCCAAAATCGGATGGCTGCCGACCTCGAGCTGTGCCGGGTCGTTCTCCTCGAGCCAGTCGATCAGCACGTCGAGGCCCTTGAGCATTCCGCGGTATTCCTCGATATCGCCCAATGCACCGTAAATCATCTAAATCCCCTCTCGGATCGTTTATTTGGCAGCTACTCGGTAAATGCATTACCGACGCTGTTGCCACCCACATACGTCTCGACCAGGGTAAGGTCGGGATTGAACACGACAGCATCGGCGTCGCGCCCCGGCATAATGCTACCGCACTTGCCGTCAACTCTAACCACAAGCAAGCAACCGATGCCGGGGGCGGCGCACAAGCTCCTACAGCTCGGTCACGACAACGCCGTTGTAAACCTCGTCCCAACGATCCATAACCAAGTGGCCAGTCATGGGATCCATGGCATTGAGCTTGCCGCAGGTGTTGGCGGTACGCAGCACCGTCTCGTCATCCGCGCCAGCAGCAATCGCATGCGCGAAGCCGGCAATGGTCGAATCGCCAGAGCCCGTAGCGTTAACGGCGGGGATATCGGGGGTCTTGGCGCGGAATGCACGGCCATTATGGAAGCCCACGGAGCCGGCAGCGCCCATGGACACGACGACCCAGGGGATATCGGAGAAGCGGGCATCAGAGGCGAGCGCGGCGCGGAGCTCGTCCACATCGTCGGTGGTAAAGCTCGTGCCCAGAAGGCCGTTAATCTCGGTCAGGTTAGGCTTGACCAGCTCGGGCTTAATTTCGGACTTAAGGGCGGCCTCGAGCGAAGCACCCGAGGTATCGAGCAGCACCTTGGCGCCGGCGTTCTCGGCAATACCCGTGATCTTGGCGTAGTAGCCTGCCTCGACACCACGGGGCAGCGAACCCGAGATGGTAACGACAGCGGCCTTGCTCGCAAGCTCGGCGAACTTGGCGGTAAAGGCATCGAGCTCCTCGGGGGCAATCGTCGGGCCGCTCTCGAGTAGCTCGGTCTGGTTGCCGGCGTGGAGGATGTTAAGGCAAATGCGAGTCTCGCCCTTGATGGGTACAAAATCATTCTTAATGCCGTTGGCATCCATGAGCTCGGCCATGTAGGCGCCCATGTGGCCGCCGAGTAGACCGGTTGCCACAACGTCGTCGCCCAGCTGACCCAGTACACGGGCCACGTTGAGACCCTTGCCGCCGGCGGTCTTTTCGGGCGTCACACGGTTAACGTCGTCGATAATGAGCTCATCGAGCTGATAGCGTGTATCGACGGACGGGTTCATCGTAACGGTGAGGATCATTTTTAGCTCCTTATCTCGCAGGCTCCTTGTGCCTCGCGATACGAGTCGACAAAACGGAATTACAGAATCTCAATCGTGAACGAGCGAACGACGGTCTCCTTGGGCTTGGCGACAAGGCAGCCACGCTTATGCTCAAGCACGTCGTCCTCATCGGAGCAGGTCGAAAGGCCGCCCCAAGGCTCAACTGCCACAAAATCACCCTCGGGCTTGCTCCACACAATGAGATATGGGAAGCCCTCAAAGCTCAGGCGGACGCCCTTGTCCTCGCCCTTTTTGGAAAGCGTGACCTGGCGGCTCTCGAGCACGTCAAAGATGGTCTCCGCAAAATCGAAGAGCTCGTGCGACAGGGGCAGCGTCTTTCCCACCATGGGGTTCTTGGAGCGCTTGTCCACGTCAATCAAGCCAGTCGAAGGGACAGCGGTGCAAAGCTCTGCAGCCTCTTCTTTCTCAAAGCGCAACTCGTAGTCCGTATAGGCCTCGCCCTCATCGAGCGGGCACCTAAAGCCGGGATGCCCACCGATAAAGAACGGCATGTCCTCGGTGCCCTCGTTGGTAACCTCATAGGAGACACGCACGGCGGCGTCCTCGAGCGTATAGCGGGCGACGAGCCTAAACGGATACGGATAATCGCTCAGCAGCGCGGCGTTATCCTCCGAAGCCAGGCACATAGCCAACTCGTTCTCGCCTTGGCTCAGCAGCTTCCATTCCTGCTTGCGCGCAAAGCCGTGGCGAGCGAGCTTTACATGATGCCCGGCAAACGTCATGGCGCTGTTGTCGCGCAAGCCTCCGCAAATCGGGAAGCAAATCGGCGCCTGGCCGGACCACACGGTGGGATCACCCTGCCACAAGTACTCGCGACCTCCGGCCTCAATCGAGGTAAACGAGCCACCAGCCGTGGAAACCTTAATAGAAATCGAATCGTTGGAGAGAGCGTATTCCATTACCCATCCTTTCGAACAACTGCTTTATTTCACGCAAGCGCCCGTTTCAATCCTAACCATAGAACAAACCCGCACGCTCATCGATGCGTCCGGTATCCCGGCCATGTAACGGGGTACCATACAGACATTGATGCAATTACAGCTGAAAGGCCTTCTTATGCGAACCATCATTCTTTATGCCTCACGCCACCACGGCAATACGAAAAAGCTCGTGGACGCCATCGTCGAGGCGCACCCCGAAATCGATACCCTCGATGTGAAAACGCTCGGCAAAAACGAGTATCCCAACCTGCACGAATACCATCTGATTGGTGTCGCCACGGGCATCTATTACTCCGAGATCGACAAGGACATGGCACGCGTGCTCACTAACGTGTTGCAGCCGCAGGACAAGGTGTTTGGCCTTATGACCTACGGTGGCAAAAACAAGTGGTACGGCAAGGATATCGATGGCATCTGCCGCATGAGGCAGGCCATCTTTATGGGTGTCTACGGCTGCCCCGGCTTTGATACGTGGGGGCCGTTCAAACTCACCGGCGGTGTCCAAAAGGGGCACCCGACCGCTGAGGAAATTAAGGGTGCCGTCGACTTCTTCGACAAGATCGAAGACGAGTATGGAGACATCATCGTCGAAGAGTACGCCAAGCGCGAGAAGCGCCTAGCATACGAGAAGGAGCATCCTGCAGGAGGCCTGGTGGCCGGCGTTAAGCGCACGGCAAAGAAAATCGCTAGCAAGCTGTAACTGTAAAGGTGCTTTTGAGCGTTTAACCCGTACGGCGGGTCCGAGCAGATTCGGGCCCGCCGTCTTTTTCTTTCGTTACTCGGTAAAGGCGTTGCCGACGCTCTGGCCGCCAACATACGTCTCGACGAGGGTGAGCTCATGGTCGAACACGACAAAGTCGGCGTCGCGACCCGGCATGATGCTGCCGCACTTATCCTCGATGTGCGCGGAGCGTGCCGGCACCTCGGTTGCCATGCGAATGGCGATATCGGCGCTGGCGATGCCCCAGTCGACGATGTTCTTGACGCCCTGGGCAAGCGTGAGCACCGAACCGGCAATGCTCTTGCCATCGGCGAGCCAGCACAGGTTGTCCTTCATGATGACGTCCATGCCGCCGCTGGTGTAGCTGCCCTCGGGCATGCCGCCGCAGCCCAGGCAGTCGGTGATGAGTACCGTGTGCTGCCAGCCCTTGGCCTGCAGCAGCGCCTTGATGGCGGCAGGGTTTACGTGCTTGCCGTCACAGATGATCTCGGCGTAGGTCTCGGACGTGGACATAGCAGCACCCACGACACCGGGCTCACGGTGATGCAGCCCGCGCTGGCCGTTATAGGTATGCGTAAAGCAGCTGGCACCGGCGTTGATGGCGGCGATGCACTCATCGTAGGTGGCGTCGGAGTGACCGATGCTGGTCACCACACCCTTGGCGTTCAGAGCAGCCGCATAAGCAGCGGCACCGTCGCGCTCGGCCGCCATGGCGCTCTTAACGATGCGACCGCCCGCAGCCTCCTGCCACTGATCAAAGACCTCCTCGGAGGGATCGATAAGATAAGCGGGGTTCTGCGCGCCCACGTGCTTCATGGTAAAGAAGGGGCCCTCCAGGTAGATGCCCTGAATGCGAGCACCGCAGAAGTCGGGGCCGCGACCCTCGTCCGCCTGAGCGATGGCGGCGCAGGCGTCCTTGATCTGCTCGACGCCATCGGTGAACGTCGTGGGTAGCCAGCTGGTGGTACCGCGACGGGCGAGCTCAGTCGAGCTGATATCGATACCCTCGGGGTCGTTATCGGTAGTTGAGTGGTTGTAGAAGCCATGGATGTGGGTATCGACCATACCCGGTGCGATCCACGATCCCGTGTAGTCCTTGATCTCGCAAGAGGGCTCGTCGGCCTGCCAGGCGCCAAAGACGCCATCCTCGACCATAAGATAGCCGCCCAGCTGCGGACCTGCCGGCAAGAAGAACTTGTCAGCCTTAATTGCGTACGTGCTCATATGCACTCCTTGCTTCTAAAGCAGTTGACTGTGGTGATGCTTATACCCAGTTCACGTAAAACAAAAAGCGCCCGCCCGCCGTTATGAGCGGACGGGCGCCCTTACAGGGGGACGCGATTAAGCGGTGAAGGGGTGAATCGTCACGCCCTTAACCACGCGGTTGACCGTGCCGGTGGGGCTCGGCGTATCGGGCGTGTTGCCCACGCGCACGGAGTTGAGCAGGCTGATGGCCTGGGCAAACATCACGAACGGCAGGGCAAGGTAGCCCTCGGGGAGTGCCTCATAGCCCTTAAAGGTGAAGGACTCGCCCTCGTAGACGATAGCGCCATCCTGCTGAACGGCAACGGTGTGCTGAGCGATCTCGTCGCCACCGATCTCGTTGAGGATGTCGATATCGTACTGACGGGTGTAGGCATCGTTGTTGACGAACACGAACACGAGGGTCTTGTCGTCGACGAAGGACTTGGGTCCGTGACGATAACCCATGGAGGTGTCGTAGGAAGTGGCAACCAGGCCATGAGCAAGCTCGAGGATCTTGAGCTGGCTCTCCTGGGCAAGGCCACCGAAGGAGCCGGAACCCAAGTAGGTCACGCGGTTGAAGTCGCCAGCCAGGTAATCGGCAACCTCGGACTCGCGAGCGATGACCTCCTCGCCCATCTTGGCGATGGTCTCGACCCACTCGGCCTTCTGCTCGTCGGAAGCCTCGTCAAAGATGAGGGTAGAGAGCAGGGTCATGCAGGTGTAGGAACCGGTCATGGCGAAGCCCTTGTCGTTGGCGCGCGGGATGAGCAGCGTCAGCGCATTGGGATCATCGGCGGACTCGACGGCGAGCTTGCCCTCGGGCGCGCAGGTGATGTTGAGGAACTTGACGTTGTGGACGAGCTCCTTGGCAACGGCAACGGCGGCAAGGCTCTCGGGGCTGTTGCCAGAGCGGGCAAAGGAAACCACGAGCGTGGGATCCTCGGCGCGCAGGAAATCGCGCGGAGCGCTCACGATGTCTGTCGTGGCGATGGGCTTAAAGTCGTAGAGATCAGTGTTGCCAGCGTGACGCAGGTACGGGGCGCAGGTATCGCCAACGTAGTCGGACGTACCGGCACCGGTGAAGACAACGGACAGACGGCCCTCGCCCATAGCACGAGCCTCGGCCAGGAAGGCCTCGATGGCCTCCTTGTTCTCGCGATAGATGTTGAGCGTATCACGCCAAAGCTCGGGCTGCTGAGCAATCTCGGCCGTGGTGATCTGGGCGCCGAGCTCGGTGAGCTCCTCGACACTCTTCTCGAACATTTCTAATACCTCTCACTAGAAGTAATCCTCTGACGTGCAATTATACACTTCGGTTGGTTATCTGGTAGTAACCAGTTAAATGCAAAGAATCACCATATGGAAACGATGCGGACACTAGTTGCTACGCTGGTGGTAAACCTTGTATTTAAACTGATCGGCACGAGCAACCGAGAGTGTATACTCCACAACCTCGTTTGACTCGTTATACGTAGTCCTGACCAAATCGAGCACAGGCGAGCCCTCGACAATTCCCAAAAGGTGGGCGTCGGTGGGACGGGCTATGCTCGCATAGAACTCCTCTTCAGCCACGCGTATCTTTTGCTGAAAGTCCTGCTCAATCACATCGTAAAGCGGCTTGCGCTCCAGCAGCGGTCGCTTTAGGGACAGAAATTGACGAACCGGTAGATAGCTGCGTTCGACCATCATGGGCATGTTGTCGGCAGAACGAAGGCGCTTAAGCTTAAAAATGCGATCACCGATACGCAATCCCATATGCTCGGCCAGATTCTTATCGGCCTCCATCTCGCAAAACTCGAGAATCGTGGTCTCGGGTTCTCGACCCATCGCGCGCATCTGCTCGGTAAAGCTGTAGGACTGCATAAGATTGGTTGCTTTTGCCGAACGGTCGGTCACAAAGGTACCGCGACCGTGCTGCCGAACCACCAGTCCTAAACGCTCCAGTTCCTGCAGAGCCAAGCGTACCGTAGTGCGCGAGAGACCATAGCGCTCCGAAAGTTCGCGCTCGGAAGGAATCATGTCACCGGCGCGATATTCATGGTCAATCTTTTCGGTCAGAATATCGACCAGCTGATCGTACAGCGGCTGCCTACGCGCTCCGATCGCCATCCTATCCTCCCTTTTGCTCGAATTCGGCTAACTACCTAGGGTGTTAAGCATTATCGTTCTGCAACACCCGAATCATCAAGAAAACAAAAGCCGCGCGCTCTTTCGAGCACGCGGCTTTTAACATACACATGGCTTAAGGGGTCGGGGTGTGAGCCGCGTAGGGA
Source organism: uncultured bacterium (assembly GCA_905214215.1). Lineage (GTDB taxonomy): Bacteria > Actinomycetota > Coriobacteriia > Coriobacteriales > Coriobacteriaceae > Collinsella. Next base: position 42,141 of record CAJMLP010000012.1, read on the forward strand.
CACACCCCTCAAGCTAGAGCCTTACCAGATGCTCGGCCAGAGACCAAGCGGGCCAGCGCCCAGGATGCCCAGGACGAAGAGCAGCAGAATGCCCTTGGTCGGGGTCCAGCTGTGCTTAGCGAACATGTAGTAAAGCAGCAGCGTAAGCATAAGCGGGACAAGCTTCGGGACGATGGTGTTGAGGGTGTCGGCAACAGAGAAGTTGACCGGATCCTCGGTGACGGTACCGTAGGTAACGGACTCCATGCCGTTGCCCAGATCGGTGACGCCGCACTCGACAGCGTTGCCGTCGGCATCGGAGGCGGTAAGGGCGTTGCCGTCCTTATCGGTCATGGCGATGGTACCGGCCTCAGCGGTCTCGGTATCGATGCCCTCCATACCGGTGAAGTTCTTGGCCTCCTTCTCGGAGACGATCACGGTATTGGCGGAGAGGCCACGGGTGGTGCCATTGGGGATCTGGAGGTTGATCTGGGTGCCACCCATGGTGACGACCAGGCAACCGACGACGAAGACGCCCATGATGGAAGCGGCACGCGTGAAGGCCTGCATGTTGGCGGTCAGAGCGTCAATAGCGCTGGTGCCAAGCTTGTAGGACCAGTTCATGAGCCAGAAGCGCAGAGCGAACTGGACGGCGTTGAAGATCACCAGGAAGATGATCGGCGCAGCGGCGTTGCCGTTGATGGCCATGTTGGAGGTGATGCCGGCCGTGATAGGCACGAGCGTCAGCCAGAACAGGGCGTCACCGATACCACCGAGCGGGCCCATTGCGGCGACGCGGACGGCGCGGATCGTGGGGATGTCAACCTTGTTCTGCTCGAGCGAAAGCACGATACCCATAACAAAGGTGACGAGGAACGGGTGGGTGTTGAAGAACTCCAGGTTGTGGCTCATGGAAGCCGCGAGGTCGTTCTTGTTGGTGTGGATCTTCTCCAGACCGGGGATGATGGAGTAGAGCCAGCCAGCGGCCTGCATACGCTCGTAGTTGAACGAGGCCTGCAGGAAGCAGGAGCGCCAAGCCATCTTGTTGAGGGTCTTCTGGTCGAGCTGCGGAGCAGGAGTGAGATCCTCGTAGTGCTCCGGGATCACATACTCATTAGATGCCATCTTCGAAGTCACCTCCGTCAGAAACAGCTGCACCCTTCAGCTCGGTCTGCTGCTGGAAGTCCCAGAAAGCGATGCCGAAGCCGATGAGAGCGAGGATGAGCAGAGCAGGGGTTGCCAGAGAATCGTTGGCAACGGTGATGAGCGCGAGGCCAAAGCCCATGAGGAAGAAGCCCCACATATCGCGGTTCATCATAACCTTGAGCAGGACGGCGAAGCCGACGAAGCGCATCATGCCGCCTGCAGCGGAGAGACCGGTCTGCAGCCAAGTCGGGATGGCGGAAGCGATGGTCTGACCGATGGTGGCGCCAGCGATGAAGAACAGGGTGACGACGACGGCGAAGATCAGGCCGAGCAGAGCCATGGCGAAATAGTTCAGACGCTCGATACCCTTGGTGTCAGCGTTGTGAGCCATGTTGTCCGCAGAGGACATGAGCGGCGACATAAGCGTGAAGACCAGGGTAACGCCGAGCTGACCAAGCAGAGCGAACGGAATGGCAAGGCCGACTGCCGCGTTGGGCTCGAGGCCCGTAGCGATAGCGAGAATGGCTGCCATGATGCCGCCGATGACGGCGTTAGGCGGCTGAGCGCCTCCGATCGGCATGTTGCCGATCGTCATGAGCTGATAAGTACCACCCACGAGAAGACCGGTGTTGAGGTCGCCAAGGATAAGACCGATGACGGCGCCGGTGACGATGGGCTGATAGAGAGACTCGAGGAAGTTGAACTGGTCGATTGCCGCGACGAACGTGACGATGAAGACCAGAGCGACCTGGATGATCGAGTATTCCATCTTGCTCCTCCTTTCAAAATGTATGTACGCACTTTGGATTTCACGTACAGAATGTCAGGGTTTCATTCCTGACAACGTGGATCATGAGGATTACGAGAAGAGCTTGCTCGTGTCCTCAACAGGCGTGCTCGGAACGCGCCTGATCTCCAACTCCACCCCCAATTCCTGCAGCTCTTTAAACGCAGCGACATCCTCGTCGTTAACTGCGACGGAGGTGGCGACTTGGCGCTTTCCTTCCGACATGTGCATGTTGCCGATGTTTACCTTCTTTATAGGCACACCGCCCTTGACGAGCGTAAGCACGTCTTCCGGTGTTTCGGCCACGATGAAGATCTTCTGGCGCGGGCTCGCCTTGCCAATGACGTCGATGGTCTTCTGCAGGGAGAAGAAACGCGTAGCGACGCCGGCGGGAGCGGCCATCTTCATGAGGTTCTGACGCATGGTGTTGGTCGACACATCGTCGTTGGCGACGAGGATGAGGTTGGAGCCCAGGGTGGAGTTCCACTGGGTCGCGACCTGACCATGAACCAGTCGGTTATCGATGCGGGTAAGAAGAATGTTGGGTTCTGCCATGTTGATCAGCTTCCTTTCGTTGATTGCTGACGACAGTTACATAATCTCCTGAATCGCGTAACGCGAAACATCTACGACGGCACCGGATCGGACTTTGATCTGGACCTTTTCGCCTTCGATGCCTTTGACGGTTCCGTAGATACCGCCGGCGAAAAGAACCTCCTGACCCGGCTTGAGCTCCGTGTGCAGCTCCTTGAAGTACTTCTGCTTCTTCTTCATGTTGATTTGCGACCAGATGGTGTAAATCAAGCCCATGATGACAAGCAGGCCCAAAAGAGCGACCGAGGAACTCAGAACACTGGCTCCGAAATCGGCCATTAGATGCCGTCCTCGTCGCCGAAGATATCCTCTTCCTCGGCACCAGCGACGGAAGCGACCGTCTGGGCGGTGATGCCCGTCTGGCCAACGGTCACGGCCTGCTCGCCAAGCTCGGCGAGCGTGGCGTTGCCGCGGAGGAACAGAAGCTCAATAACCATGGGAAGGTTAGTTCCAGTCAGAATCTCGACGTTGTCGACATCCTGGGCAATCATCATTGCCTGGTTGAACGGGGTACCACCAAGCAGGTCGGTAAAGACGAGCACGCCATCGCACTCCTCGCGCATGGCGGTAATAGCGGCGCGGAGATCCTCACCGTAGGAAGCAGCCTGGTCGCCCTCAAAAGGAACGACGGTAAAAGCGGGCTGGTCGCCAGCGACCATAGCGATAGCGCTTGCGAGGCCGGGTGCGAACTGTCCATGACCGGTAAGAATAAAGCCAACCATTCAAATTTCCCTTCCGAAGGTGTGTACGATCTGAGTCCGATGATGTTCGGAAGCCAACGGGCAATCGCCCTTAAAGCTTCTTGGAAAGCGTTCTTTGAGAACCAGTGGTCTCTCAACTGGTAGTAACCACGTGACGTGTTGTTGTCACTATATCACCACAGAAGAGGTTGCTTTCGTTGATTCATACAGTAAAACGTTTTTGCACCGTTCACGGTAAAAAATCGACCGTTTACCGCTCGTTAACACTTCTACCTGCAGTTTTGAAACCATTTCGAAATGCTTTGGCAAAAGATCGGAACTCTTTTCGTGTCAATACAACGCGGGGCGGCTAAAAATAGCGTAAAGAAAAATTGCAGGTCATTGTGAAGATTTGTGAATTGGTCTTTTTGACTTAATACCAGTTAGAACCAGTTTAGAAATTATCGGTGAACGGTAGTTTTCGACCGTTCACCGGTTATTTCCAATCGTTTGCAGCTCTTTTTCCATATGAATTAGGGAGACCCGATGAAGCACTTGCGCGATCGTGCAATCTAACCTTCCAATCTCAAATGACAGCTCCACAATGCAAAAAGCCCGCTAGAACGGTGTTCGTTCTAGCGGGCTCAATCAGATATTTCGACTTCGCGCTCGAAAGCTCAGGCAATCTTTACGCAAACAGGCCGTAGATGCTGATGTTGGCCTTGGCGTAGAGGCCGTTAGCATACTCGGTCCACTTGGAGCTGGCGCTCGAAGCCTGCGAGGAGTACTGCTGGTAGGCGGTGTAATAGGCGGTCATGGCCTGCTTATAGGTAGCGCTATCGGCAGTAAAGGCATCGTCGGCAAAGGCCTTAGCGTAGGTGCCATCGGCGTCCTTCCAGGTGCCCTTCTCGCTATCCCACTCGTCGCCGGCAAGGTTGATGATGTAGTCGGCGAAGTCCTTACTCGCGGTCTCCTCGTTGCCGTCAGAAGGCTCGGTCGGGGCGGTCGGCATGCTTGCGGAGCTATCGCCCACCTTCTTCTTGTAGAGCTTCTGCAGCGTCGCGGACTGACGGACGATCTGCTTGGCCTGGTCCTTGGACACGCCATACTGCGTGGCCATGGTTTTGTAGTCGGAGGTGCCGATGGACTCCTCGGCGTACTTCTTCATCTCCTTGGAAGAGACGGTAATGCCCTCGTCCTCGGCAGCATCGAGCAGGATCTTGTTGCGCACGTAGGACAGGATGACATCGGCAGAAGGAGCGGTGTAGTTGCCATCGCTATCCTTGACGGTATCAAGGCTGTACTGGCTCTCGATGGCCTCGCGCGCGGTGATGTCGCTCTTCTTGCCGTTGTAGCTATAGCTTGCCACGGTCGAATCGAGCTGATCCTCGGTGAGGGTCGCCGAGCCGATGCCCTTGCCGCCAAAGCCGCCATTGCCAATAAAGAAGCCGACCACGGCAGCGATAACGACGGCAACCACGAAGGCGGCAATCATCGTCTTCTTGTGCTTGGATGCGTGGTCGTCCGCGTCGGAATCGTCCTCGTCCTGCTCCTCGGGCATCAGATTCTCGTCAGCGGCGTCCGCGGCGATCTTTGCCTCCAGGCGAGCGTCCTCTTCCTCGGCGGTCGTGCCGGCAGCAATGTGCTCGGCAGACGTACCGGCGACCAGGTCGATCTTCTCGTCCTCGTCACCGTCGGGGCCTTCGCCGCGCTCGATGATCTGGATGCCGTCGATCTCGTCCTTCTCGTCCTTCTTTTGAATCAGACCCATATCAGTTACTCCTTGTTAGGAAACATAGTCTTCAATAGAATACGCCCGACGAGGCGCCGGGCGTATTGATTCTTAGGTTACACGCAAACACTTAAGTACTATTTAGGCGTTTGCAGCCTGCATGCCTTAGGCCAGGTGCGCGATAACGGCATCGGCAAAGGCCTGCGTGCCCACAGCGCCCTCAACGGAGCCGGTCTGGGCACGACGAACGTCGCCGGTGACCTGCTCACCCTCGTCGAGCGTGGCAGAAACGGCGGCGCGAATACGATTGGCCGCGTCGTTCTCGCCCAGGTGATCGAGCATCATAGCCGCAGACAGAATCTCGGCCGTGGGGTTAGCGATATCCTGGCCAGCGATATCGGGCGCGGAGCCGTGCGTCGCCTCGAAGATGGCGCAGTCGGCACCGATGTTGGAGCCGGGGGCCATCCCTAAGCCGCCCACCAGGCCGGCGCACAGGTCGCTCACAATGTCGCCGTACAGGTTGGGTAGCACCAGGACATCGAAGTCGTTGGGGTTCTGGACCAGGCCCATGCAGGTGGCGTCGACAATCTTGTCGTTGAACTCGATATCGGGATAGTTGGCGGCCACCTCGCGCGCAACGCGCAGGAACAGGCCGTCGGTCGCCTTCATGATGTTGGCCTTGTGCACAGCCGTCACCTTTTTGCGGCCGCAGCGGCGGGCGTACTCAAAGGCGTACTCCACAATGCGGCGGCTCTTGGCGATGGAGATGGGCTTGATCGAGATGGCGGAATCAGCGGCGAAGGTCTTTTGGCCCGAGCGCTCGACGAGCTGCGAGAGTTCCTCGACCTCGGCAGCGCCCTCATCGAACTCGATACCGGCGTAGAGGTCCTCGGTGTTCTCGCGCACGATGACCAGATCGACGTCACGGAAGCGCGAGCCGTCGCCCGGCTGCGACAGGCAAGGGCGCACGCAAGCGTACAGGTCGAAGTGCTTGCGCAGGGCCACGTTGACGCTGCGGAAGCCCGTACCGACCGGTGTGGTGATGGGGCCCTTGATGGCAACCTTAGTCTCGGCAACCGCATCGAGCACGTGCTGGGGCAGCGGCGTGCCAAACTCGTCCATGACGCCGGCGCCGGCCTCCTGGACGTTCCAGTTGATCTGGACACCGGTGGCCTCGACCACGCGGCGCATGGCCTGCGTAATCTCGGGACCGATACCGTCACCGGGAATCAGGACTACATCGTGCGCCATAATCTGTTACTCCTCGTCTTCGGCGTCGTCAGATTTTTTAACGCTAGCACGCTTCTTCTTTTTGGAGAGATCCAGGCCAAAACGTTTAACAAGCATTTCGCAAATCTCGCTCGAGCGAGCCTTGAGATAGCTGCCCTTGCCGTTCTCGGCATCGAACTTAAGACGCAGCGCAAGCTTCTCTGCGACCTCGGCGTCGATCTCGCCCTGGCCAAACTCGTACAGGCAACCGAGCATGTCGCGATACTCAAGGTCGCCGTGGTAGCACTGAATGGCCTCGTCCAGGATGGGCCAAGCCTCGCGCGAACGCTCAACGCTCGTGGCGCCCCACACGCACAGCAGGCGGAAGGCGGCATAGCGCAGCGTGGAGGAAATCTCGTCGAACAGCGCGGTCTCGGCGCCCTCAAAGGCATCGCCCATCTGCTCGGGGCAGGTGGTGGCGAGCGCCGCCAGGGCATCGAGAGCCTCCCAGCGGGTCTGAGCCTCGGGGCGGTCGAGTGCCTCGATCAGCGCGGGCACGCAGGGCACGACGCGTTGCGGGTCGCGCTCGGCCAGCAGATGCAGCACGCGGGCGGCAAACTGGCGGATGCGGCGTGTGGGGCAGCCGAGCTCCTGGACCAGGCGGTCGACGGCGTTCTCGTTCTCCTCTGCCAGCTGAAGCTGTGCCAGCTCCTCGTCGGTGAGCTGTTCGTCTTTGTTTTCTGCCATAGTTACCTCTTCTTACTATTTCTTAGCGTGCTTGCCAACACCCTTGCTGTCATCGGTGACCGAGATGAGCTGTCGGTCTGCCGCACCATTGTGACGCGCGCGGCGGCGCTCCTCGGCGTCGCCCGCATCGGCGGCGGCGCGATGGGCCTTGTTGACATTAAAGACCTCGTCGTGCTTGCGCCACGGGCCAACGGACTCGCCAAAGCTCATCTTAAGACCGGCGATAAAGCCGCCGAGCCAGCCGATCGGCGCAAACTGCACCAGCGGGAACAGCGAGAACACCCAGGTCAGCAGGACGACTGCCGCCGCTCCCGCAAAGTTGGCAATCCAGTAGTCGCGCTTGGTGATGACGCGCTTTTCGCACGCCCACTGGCCGCACAGAAAGCCGATGTAGATCGCAAAGAGAAAGAGCGCCAGCGCAAGCACCACGAACGTCCAGCTCATGGGCGCTACTCCCCGTGATGGTGGCCACAGCAGCACTCGTGGCCGTCGTCATGGCCGTGGCCGCCGCAGCACTCGTGGTCCTCGCCGTGATGGTGGCCGCAACCGCACTCATGCTCGTCGCCGTGCTCGCCGCAACCGCAGCCGTCCTCGTGGGCACCGTGCTCCTCGGGGCGATACTGCGACCAGTCCAGACCGGCGGCGATGGCGTCGGCCTCCTCCTTGTAGAGGACCGTGATGGCCTGGGTGCCCAGCTTGGCGCCACCGATAGCGTCGAGCATGTCGTAGAGCGTAAAGGCCACGTCGGCGCCGGGCAGCGCGAGCTCGCGGTCGTCGGCGTAAGCAAGGGCCAGGCGCAGGTCCTTAATGAAGTGCTCGACCATAAAACCGGGCTTGTAGTCGCCGTCGAGCGCCTTGGGAGCCAGGCTCTCCATGGCGCCGGACTTGCCGGTACCGCCCAAGATCATCTGGCGGGTCTTCTCCAGGTCAAGGCCGCTCAGCTCGGCAAATGCCATGGCGTCTGCCATGCCGACCATGCAGGCGCCCAGCGACACCTGGTTGGCGAGCTTGGCAGCCTGGCCCTTGCCAGCGCCGTCGAAGCAGCAGATGTTGGCCGCAAAGGTGGCAAGGATGTCGCGGACTGGGGCGATATCGTTCTCGGTGGCGCCCACGATAGCCGTGAGCGTGCCGGCGATAGCACCAGACTCGCCGCCGGTGACGGGGCAGTCAAACGCCATGCGGCCGGAAACCTGGGCGGCCTCGGCAATGTCGCGCGCCAGCTCGGGCGAGCTTGTGGTGAGGTCGATCAGGACCGCGCCGGGCTTAGTGCACGCGAGCAGGCCGTCGCCCGCCAGGTAGAGCTCCTCGACCTCGGAGGGATAACCCACCATGGTAAAGACGACGTCGGCGTTCGCCACGGCATCTGCCGGCGTATCGGCCCAAACGGCACCGCGCTCGATAAGCGCGGCGGCCTTGGACTTAGTGCGGTTGTTGACCGTGACGGGATAGCCGGCATCCAGGATGTGGCCGGCAATGGGGGCACCCATGATTCCGGTGCCGATGAATGCGACGGAGAGCTTGTTTGCCATGAAACCTTTCCTTTTGGGTTGGGTGTTATTACCAGGTTGAATACTCGGTGCCAGCGTTGGGCTGTGAGTCGAGGGCGATTACGGACGCAGCGCTTGCCTACTGGCCGCGCACGCGGCGGGCGATGCGGTCGGAAAGCGACGCCTTGTCGGCGCGGTTCTTACCCCAAAACGCGCAGGCCACCATGCCGGGGCCCACGTGCGAGCCGATGGTAGGACCGACGGAGCTGCGAATGATCGTGACGTCGGCGCAACCCTCCTCCTTGCGGATGGCGGCTTCGAGCCAGTCGCCGTCCTTCTCGGCATCGGCCGTCATAATGGCGATGGGCATGGTGCGATCGGGCACATAGTTCTCGCGGAACGACTTGAGGATGGACTTGAGCGCCTTCTTGCGACCGCGGTTGACGCCGATCAGCGACAGCGAGCCGGCCAGGTCGTAGGACAGCTCGGGTTTGACGTCGAGCTTTGCCGTGAGCTGTGCCGCCGCGGGCGGAATGCGGCCGCCGGCAGCCAGCGCGTCAAAGCTCTCGAGCGTAAAGTAACCGTGGACATAGGTCTTGGCCTCGTTTGCCCAGTCGACCAGCTGCTTGGCGGTCAGTCCCGCCGAACGCTGGCGCACGGCCTCAAGCGCCAAGAGCTCGCCGGTCGCACAGGGCAGAGCGTTGTCGACCACGTACAGCTCAAAGTTGGGATACTCGGCGCGCACGGCGTCCGCCGCCTGGCACGCGGAGTTGTAGCTCGACGACAGCGCCGAGGTAAAGCACAGGTAGACCGTAGGCGTACCCTCTTTGGCGCACTCGGTAAAGAACTCGATATAGCGACCGAGCGACACAGCCGAGGTGGACACGCGGGCACCGGCGCGCATACGGTCGTAGAACTCCTTGGGTGTGATGCTCGACCAGATGTCGTCCGTGCGCTCTTCGCCATCGATAATGAAGGGGAAACCCAGGATATCGACATCGAGGTTCGCGGCGACCTCGGGGCTAAAGTCGCAGCAGGTATCGACGACGATGCGGCAACGGTCCGAATGACCGGCGGATGCGGCCTTGTCCATCAAAGCGACTCCTTACGTAAAAAGGCGGCCACCCGCATGGGATGGCCGCCAGCCGTTAACTCATGCAAGTTAACGTATTTTACTCGTCAAGTGTTTCGATGCGGGGCTTGATGATGCCATATCCACCATTCTTACGGTGATACACCACATTGATAAGGCCGGTCGTCGCGTTCTCGAACACGTAGAAGTCGTGACCGAGCAGATCGGTCTGCACCAGCGCCTGCTCCTCAGTCATCGGAGTGACGTCGATAACCTTCTCGCGGACGAGCAGGTCGTCTTCCTCCTCGGGCAGCAGCAGGTCGGCCAGATCCTCGACGCGCTCGACCGGTGCGACATCCGCGGCGCTGGCACCACCCTGGCGGTTGTCCACGACCTTAGTCTTGAACTTGCGCAGCTGGCGGGTAACCTTATCGGCGGAGAGGTCGATGGCGGCATACATATCTGCGCCGTGCTCGGCAACGCGAATCACAGAGCCGCGGGCACGAACCGTGACCTCGACGATTGCCGGGTTGGGGTTCGAGGGGTTCTTCTCATAGCGAAGTACAACGTCGACCGTCATGGGCTCGATATCGAAAACCTTGAGCGCCTCGCCGATCTTCTCATCCACATGCGCACGCAGAGCATCGGTTACCGTCGTCTTGCGTCCAGAAACCTTGATATCCATACGTGGCTCCAATCTGCCTCGGGGACTTACTGTACTGGCTATGTACCCATTGCCGTGCATTTAATCACGCGGATTCCCAAAGACCCGAATAACGATTGCTTGATACCGCATACCGAAGTCTCGCACTTTTCTGTGGCAAAGTGCGCTATAGGAGGGAGCCGGCGACTTTGTATTTGGTCCCGAAAATTGGCTTTGAACTGCTGGTTTTATAGAGATGAAAAAGCCGGGCTCCCCTATTGGGGAAGTCCGGCGGTGCGTGTTGAAACCGTGAAGAGGTGTCCTTTCCAACGTATAGAAGACACCACCCCTAGCAATAACTAGCTATTAAGCTTGTTAATGTCGTCGTCGGTGATGGTGCCTTCCTGGCTGGACGATTTGTCCTCGGAGGATGCGGTCTCATTGTTGGAATCGGAGGACTCGCTGCCGGAAGACGTGGTCTCACTGGACTCAGAGTCGCCCGGCTGCACGTTAGCGCCCGAAACCGTCTTAGTGGTGAGGTCGTAGGGCATCGTGCCGTACCAGACGCAGTGGACCGCCTCGAGCGTGCCGTCGGCCGTAATACCGTCGAGGGCATCGCTCACGGCACGGCACAGTTCGTCATTGGACGAGAGGCCCGCAACACCAAGCGTCGAGGGCGCCTCGAGCGCACCGACATAGGAGACCTCGCTCATCAGGCGTGCAAGATAGCCGCCGGCTGTGGAGTCGCAGATCACATAGTCGACCTCGCCGGACTCGAGCGCCTCAAAGCACTCGTTGATGTTGGAGTAGGTCTTTTGGTTGGCGGTGATGCTCTGCTTAGCAAGCGCCTCCTGCGAGGCCGAGGACATCTGGACACCCAGAGTAGACGTGTTAAGGGTATCGGTGGAAACGCTTAGCGACCCACCATCGCTGGTTTTACCGAACACGGAAGCGGCATCGTACAGGCAGGTGCCGAGCGAGCTAACGTCCCCGTCCGTGGAGTTGATCTCGCCGATAAAGATATCGGCCTTTTTGTCGCCGAGCGCGGAACCTGCCGAAGACGCATCGACAAAGGCGACCTTAAGGCCCATGCGGCTTGCGAGGGCACGGGCGGCGTCAACCGCATACCCCGTGAGCTCGCCGTCGGCGCCCTGCATTGCCTGCGGCGCATCGGAAGTATCGAGGGCAACCGTCAGGGTTCCGGGAGTGACCAGGGCATCGTCCGACACCGCCGGCGTGACGGTCTCGTACTCGATCTGGTCGATCGTGGGAGTCGTGAACGTAGACAGCGGGTTGAACGCGCATCCGCTCAGGCCCAAAACGGCAATGACCGCTGCGGTCCCAGCACCTAACCGAGCCGCGTGCATCAAGCTGCCCCTCACCATGTCCACTACCCTGCCTTCTGTGTCGTATACGATCCGTGCGTTGCGCGGAATATCAGATTGTTCCCACCAGCTGACCTGGTATTTGACCCCACACTTGCGCACCGGGGTGTTTGCTCGGGAGGCCGCAGCCACCTTCACGACTGGCCCGCTCGCCCGCGAGGCGGTATTGCCCCAAAGAAAGTAGAACGGACGGTGCGGCTTACATCTAGGACGCGCCATGATCGCGCCGCGCGCACGCGGTCGCTTACGTGGATCCCTTTGACCGCGTCTGTCTTGGACTAGGACGGGCATTTCGTCCGTCCGCAACCACAGCCTGGTAGGAACGTAGCGCATTATAGCTAAGTTCAAGCTAAAGTTTAAGGTTAGGGGCGTCATTCGCATCGCGAGTACAGATTTTGCAGGTCGGAGTGGGCTATTCGTGCCCCTATGAAGCCCGGAGCGGTAGCGCGCAGAGATGTGGTGTAAGAGGCGGGGAATGCCCCGCCTCCGCCCTT
>CAJMLP010000013.1:0-53930 GCA_905214215.1 uncultured bacterium
GCTGCGGAAACGCGGGGCCCGTTCAGGCTGTTGCGTTGAGATTGAAAATCAACCACGGAGTGATAATTAAGTTGTTCGTGCCTCGACCGAGGTTCGAATCCATGCGGTGTTGCCATAAAAGAAAAGCCCCCGTTGCCGGAGGCTTTCAATTTCAATTGGTGCGGCGTATAGGATTCCGCGCATCCGCTCCGCGGATCCGCGCCGGCTTCGCCCGCCTGCCGGCGTGCTCGCCCGCTCGCTACGGACGCTCCGCGTCCGCTTCACGCTCGCGCCTCGACCGAGGTTCGAATCCCTGTCTGGTCTCCAAAAAAGAAAAGCCCCCGTTGCCGGAGGCTTCAAGTTCAATTGGTGCGGCGTATAGGATTCGAACCTATGACGTTCTGATTCGTAGTCAGACCCTCTATCCAGCTGAGGTAACGCCGCAGCGCAAAACATATAAAACCACTTTAGCTTATTGGAGTCAAGCACAATCTCAAACTTTTTTTGGAACGCAGTTTTGTCATGCTGCTCCGCATATACCGTCGTTCCCCGTACGATCGATTGGCTTTTCGATCACGTCAAACTTAGCATCAAGTTCCCTCAGGAGCGATCTCACCCGCTGGGCACAATCATAATCGGCAAACGAGATACTCAACATGCGAGCAACCTGGTTAGATGTCCGGACCCCATAGAAATGCTCCAGGGCCACAAGCCCCTCGTGCGCCACAAACGTCTCAACCACATGCGGCGACTCCTCGTAGCACCATTGGGTCAACGGACCCTCGCTCGTCTGTCGAACCACCAGGCCACCCATGCCAGACGGCTCACACGTCACAAGCAGGTACTCCCCGCCCTCGTCGCTCTCAAACAAAACCACCCGCTCATCAAACAGCTCCATCGCGTCCCCTTTCTCTCGCTCTTATTTAGCAAAAGCATAGCAGGTAGATGGCTGTATACAGAACAGTTGTTCGTGTGTTTTCTATTGAGCTGTCCGCACAGCATGGTATGGCCGCACACAAAAAGGGCACCCCAAAAAGGAGTGCCCTAGCAAATCGCTTATGCAGCCAATCTACGCGACCGGCTCGATCTTCTCGAGGCCGCCCATGTAGGGACGCAGAACCTCGGGGATCGTGATGGTGCCGTCAGCGTTCTGGTAGTTCTCCAGAATGGCTGCCATGGTACGGCCAGCCGGCAGACCGGAACCGTTGAGGGTGTGCAGATAGCGCGAACCCTTGAAGTTCTCGGGGTCGCGATACTTGATGTTGGCGCGACGGGCCTGGAAGTCACCGCAGTTGGAGCAGGAGCTGATCTCCTTGTAGGCGTTGTAGCTCGGCAGCCAGACCTCGACGTCGTAGGTCTGACGGGCAGAGAAGCCCAGGTCGCCGGTGCACAGGCTAATCACGCGATACGGAAGACCCAGCTGCTGCAGCAGGAACTCGGCCTCGGCGGTCATGCTCTCGAGCTCCTTGTCGGACTCCTCAGGCTTGGCAAACTTGACCATCTCGACCTTGTCGAACTCGTGCTGGCGAATGATGCCGCGGGTATCGCGACCAGCGGAGCCGGCCTCCTCGCGGAAGCAGGGGGTGAAGGCGGTGTAGCGGCGCGGCAGGGTATCGGCGTCGAGGACCTCACCGGCGTGCAGGTTGGTGAGCACGACCTCGGCGGTGGGGATCAGGAAGTTGTCGCCCGAGACGTGATAGGCGTCGTCCTCGAACTTGGGCAGCTGGCCCGTGCCGAACATGGTCTGACGCTTGACGACGATGGGCGGCCACCACTCCTTAAAACCACGGCTGGTGTGCGTATCGAGGAAGAAGTTGATGAGGGCGCGCTCAAGACGGGCGCCGGCGCCACCGAGAACGGTGAAGCGGCTGCCGGAGAGCTTGTTGCCGCGCTCGAAGTCAAGGATGTCGAGGTCGATGCCCAGATCCCAGTGCGGCTTAAAGTCGAAGTCGAACTCGCGCGGGGTGCCCCAACGACGGCGCTCGATGTTCTCGTCCTCGTCCTTGCCGTACGGCGTGGCCTCGCAAGGAATGTTGGGCAGGTGAGCCATGAAGTCGTACTGCTCCTGCTCGAGGGCGGTGCGGCGCTCGGCCAGACCGTCAATCTTCTCGTTGACGGCGCGCACGGCCTCTTTGGCGGCCTCGGCCTCGTCCTTCTTGCCCTCCTTCATCAGGGCGCCGATCTTCTTGGACTCGGCATTGCGCGTGGCTTGAAGTTCCTCGACCTCGGTGATGACGGCACGACGCTCGTCGTCGAGCTCAAAGAACTTCTCGCGATCCCAAGACGTCTGGCGGTTAGCCATGGCGACATCGATGGCATCGGGGTTCTCGCGAACAAACTTGATATCAAGCATTAGATCCTCCGGCGATATACATTCCATTTAGGTTGCAACCTTGTACATGTATGGGCAAGTATATACTTATGAGCGTTTACGACCCAACTCAACTACGCAAGAAGGCACCCAATGGACGCAGTTTTTTCCTTTTTGTTTGGCACCCGCACCGGTTTTGCCATCCTTTTCGCCGGCGGCATCCTGCTGTTTGCGATTATTGCCTTTGTAATGGAGAAGCGCACCCATAAGATGTATGTCGACCGCGGCCCCAAGTCCGAGGACGAAGAAGACAGCTTCTGGGACTAACCTGCCAAAAAGGGACAGGTTTATTTTGGTCGGTTTTATCTGGGCAAACGCAAGTGCCCCGCAACTGGAATTGAGCCAGTTGCGGGGCACTTTTCGCTAAAAGGACAAAACCGCAGGAAAAACCTGCCAACATAAACCTGTCCCTTTTTTGGTCGGTTTTACTGGAGGGTTGCGTCGATTGCCTTGACCAGGGCGCTGCGCATGCCGGCGTCCTCGAGCGCAACGACGCCCTTGATGGTGGCACCACCGGGCGAGCATACGGCATCCTTCATCGCCGCAGGATGCTGGCCAGTTGCAAGCTGCAGCTTTGCCGTACCCAGCACCATCTGGCTCACAATGCGATAAGCATCCGCACGCGGGATACCGTGCTTGACCGCCGCATCGCCCAGGGCCTCGATTGCCATGGCGACAAACGCCGGAGCGCAACCACCCACCGTGCCGCCCACAAACAGCAGGCTTGTGTCGAGCTCGACGACAGCGCCAAGCTTACCGAGCAGGTCGAGCACCACAGCACGCTGCTCGTCGTTAAGCGTCGAAGCCTTCTCGCAGGCGATGACGCCCTCGCCCACCGAAACCGGCGTGTTGGGCACCGTCGAGATATGCGCGACGCCCGGCAGGACCTGCTCCCACTTGGCACTGTCCCAGGTCCAGGCAACCGACAGAACGACCTTTTTGGCAAGAGCATCCTTGAGCGGGGCGAATACCTTCTCGATCATGTACGGTTTGACCGCAGCGACCACGATATCGGATGCGGCGACAACCTCGGCGGCATCGTGGCAGGCGACCATGCCGCGCGCCTCGCAGCGCTCAACCAGTGCGTCGTAGCGACCCGCGCAGGCGCACATGTCGCTCGCAGCTACACCAGCAGCGATCCAGCCATCAGCCATAGCGCTCGCCATATTGCCAAAACCGACAAATCCAATCTTCATATCGCATAGTCCTTTCAGACACATTCCTCAAAACGAAAGGTATTGTCCCACGCCATTGTTTCGTATTGCCGACCTATTTGTGATACGGCTCGCCACGACTGATCTTGCAGGCACGGTAAATCTGCTCCAGCAGCACCACACGCGCCAGGTTATGCGGCAAGGTAATGCGTCCAAAGCTGAGCATCTCGTCGGCTCGTGCGCGCACGTCATCGCTCACGCCGTCCGAACCGCCGATTACAAAGGCAATGTCGCTGCTGCCTCGCAGCATAAGATCGTCGAGCCTCGCCGAAAACCCCTCGCTCGAGCGCTCCTTGCCCTCGATAGCCAGCAGGATCACATGCGCTCGAGATGGCAAGGCGGCAAGAATCGCCGCCCCCTCCTTGTCGCGCGCGGCATCCACGCCGCCCGCCTTAGCCGGGTCGATATCGGCCACCTCGCGGATATCCACCTTGGCATAGGCACCTAGGCGCTTGGTGTACTCAGCGCACGCGTCCTTCCAAAAGCGCTCCTTGAGCTTACCGACGCAAACGACGGTGTATTTCACGCGCGTCTACTCCTTCGAATCGTTTTGAACTTTGCCGGCGGCCAGCATCTGCTCGAACATCGAGGCCGACTGCGAAAAGTCGCTCGGCAGCACGACCGTCGAGGTTTTACCCGTGCGAGCGAACTCCGTCATCATCTCGGACCACTGCGTAAACATGAACAGTTGGTTGGCCTCGTCATTGCCGACACCCGTCTCCTGGATGATCTCGAGCGAATCTTTGATACCCAGCGCGATGGCCTTGCGCTGGTTGGCGATGCCCTCGCCCGCCTTTTCCATAGCCTCGGCCTCGGCGGTCGCCTCGGTGACGCGCTTGATGCGGTCGGCCTCGGCGAGCTCCTGCGCGGCAGCGCGCTTGCGCTGGGCGGCATTGATGTCGTTCATGGAGTTCTCGACCTCGGTCGGCAGTGCGATTTTGGTGATGAGCGTCGACACGAGGGTGAAGCCGTAGGCGGCCATCTGCTCGGAAACGGTAGCGTTGACATCCTTGGCGATGTCATCCTTCTTGGCAAAGACCTCATCGAGTGTGTAGACGGGGATGGAGGAGCGCAGGGCGTCGGTGATGAAGTCGCGCATCTGGTCGACGGGCTCCTGCAGCATGTAGTAGCTCTTGTAGATGCCCGAATCTGCCGGGCCGGCGCCCATGTCGTAGCTCACGTGGTACTGAGCGGAGACCTCAAGGCCAATGGTCACGTTGTCCTGGGTCTTAACGTCGATGCCAAAACCATTTTTCATGGTGCGCAGACTCACCGTGGCGGCCTTGCGGTCAATCACGGGCACCTTCACGTGGAAGCCCGCGTTGACGATACGATTGAACTTACCCAAGCGCTCGATGATCACAGCGTGCTGCTGCTCAACGACGTAGCAGGCGTTTGGGAGCAGCAACAACAGGATGATGATGGGAATCAAAAGGCTGGTAAGGGCGGCGATGATACCGGAAAACAGCATGGTCTCTCCTCTGATAGGCACACGTTGGCATTAGGATACCCGTCCAAGGAGATCGTGCATAACAAAAAAGCTCCCATTGCTGGGAGCTCTTTCAATCCATGGTGCGGGCGAAAGGACGTCCGCGTATCCGCTTCGCGGATCCGCACCGGCTTCGCCCGCCTGCCGGCGGACTCGCCAGCTCGCTAAAAACGCTCCGCGTTTTCTTTACGCTCGCTCCTTCGCAGGTTCAAGTCCCCGCGGTGGGCCCATAACAAAAAAGCCCCCATTGCTGGGAGCTCTTTCAATCAATGGTGCGGGCGAAAGGACTTGAACCTTCATGGGGTTGCCCCCATACGGACCTGAACCGTACGCGTCTGCCAATTCCGCCACGCCCGCGTGCAGGAATTAGAATAACGGAGCGCCACCGCGAACGCAAGAACTATTTTTGAAAAAGTTTGCAGGCATTTTCCCAAGCGGCATGCGCGATTGTTTCGGCGTCCTCACCAGTGCGATCGACACGGTCGTTAACCAGCGCGTTTGCCGTAATGGAGATCATTGCGGGCTCGCATTCAAGACCGCGGATGGGCTCCGGAGCCATATACGGGCAATCCGTCTCGAACAAAATTCGATCGAGTGGGGTTGCCGCAAATGCCTCGCGCACGTCGTCGTTGCGCTTAAAGGTGGCCGCACCACCATAGGCGATATAGCAGCCCAGCTCCACAAAGCGCTCCATCGTGGCGCGGTCCTCGCCAAAACAGTGCAGCACACAACCGGCCTGGGGCACGCCCACCTCACGAAGCACGTTGTAGGCGTCCACGTGCGAGGTACGCTCCTGGTCCATGTCCTCGTGACGCAGATGCAGTTCCACCGGCACGTTACGACACACGGCAAGCTCGAGCTGGCGCGCCATGCAGTCAATCTGCACGCTGTGGGGCGCCGGCGTGATGTCGTCGTCGTAATCCATGTGGTAGTCCAGACCGATTTCGCCAATACCGGCACACAAAGGGTCATCAAGCGCAGCAACAACCTGCGCGTGAATGTCGTCGGTATAGTCCGGCGCGCCATACGGATGCACGCCGGCAAGATACTTGATCTGCGGGATATCCTGCATCGGCAGAATTTCGCGCACGAGCCAGTCGCTATAGTCCGTCACGCTGCGCTTGTCGGCGATGGGGTCGAAGACCGTCACCAACAGGTCGATGCCTGCCGCCTTGGCACGCACGAGTGTCTCGGGCACATCCTTGCCCCAGAACGAAAGCAGATGCGCATGTGTGTCGGCAAGCGGTGCCAAGGGCACGGGACAAGCAACCGTCTTCTTTTTCTTGGTAAACGTCACGCGTTCGGCATTAAGCGTCATGGGAAAGCTCCCGAGCCAGGCACACAAAGTCGGCGACGCCGAGCGTCTCGGCGCGCGTGGTGGGTGCGATACCGCAAGCCTCAAAGGCGGCATCGAGCACGTCCTTGGCAAAGCCGTTGGCGCTCATGGAATTGCGGATGGTCTTGCGACGCTGAGCAAATGCAGCGTCAATCACGCGGGCCACAAATTCGCGATCGAGTCCTTCGGGCACCACACCGTCAACACGGTCGATACGCACGACGGCCGAGTCCACGTGTGGCGCCGGCATAAAGCAACGCGGCGGCACCTCAAAGCGACCCGTTACCTGCGCATACAGGCCAAGCTTTGCCGTATAGCCGCCATAGGCCTTGTTGCCCGGCACTGCGGCAATGCGATCGGCAACCTCCTTTTGCACCATGACGACGGCGCGTTTGAGCGCCGGCATCGTCTGGAAAAATTGCAAAATGATCGTCGCCGCCACGTTATAGGGCAAGTTCGCGACAAATACCGTCGGCTCACCGCCCGCAGCCTGCTCAATCTGCTCCGGGCCCACCTTGAGCGCATCGCCCATGATAAAGCGGAAGTTGGCATAGTCGGCGGCGTGGGCGTCGAGCACCGGTTCGAGCTCGGGATCGGCCTCAATGGACGTAACGCACGCCGCTTCCTGCAGTAACGCAAGTGTCAACGTTCCACAACCCGGACCCACCTCGAGTACGCGCTCGTCACCTGCAAGCTCGGCAAGCTCGCAGATACGCTCGATCACATGATTGTCGATTAGAAAGTTCTGGCCCAGGCGATGCTTGGTCGCAAGGCCAAACTCCTCCAGCAGCTCCCTGGTGGCCGTGGGGTTTGCCAAAGGCGAAGTTGTCATGGTTGCCTCCTTAGCATGATGGCGGCGTCTTGAAACAAAAGGGCATGGACCGTGGCGGCCATGCCCTTACAGCTAAACAGCAAATTGCCGATATGGCGCTCGCGCGGTCTCTACGCCAGACGCGGGAACAGCGGATCGCCCTTCTCGACGGGCTGACCACCAGCAAGCAGGCCCCAAGCGCAAATGCCCTTGAGGTCGTCGGTCGCGGCCTCGTTCTCGCAGGACAGGCGGCGCAGGGCCTCGGCAGAGGTCTGAGGCATGAGCGGCATCAGCAGGTGAGCGGCAATGCGGATGGCCTCGAGCAGGTTGTAGATCACAAACGCCAGCTCGTCAGCCTTGGCCTCGTCCTTGGCAAGTGCCCAGGGCTCGGAGTCCTCGATGTAGTGGTTGGCGGCGTGGATGAGCTCCATGACCTCATCCTTGGCTCCGCCGTAATCGAGCACGTCCATCTTGACCATGTAGCGGTCGACCAGGCCATCGGCGATCTTTGCCAGCGGGTTGTCGAACGCATCGAACGATGCGGGCTTGGCGGGCGCGCAACCGTCAAAGTACTTGCCGCTCATGTTGAGCGAACGCGAGATAAGGTTGCCCCAGCTGTTGGCCAGGTCGGCGTTGTAGACCTGCTCCATGCGATCGAAGCTGATGGCGCCGTCGGTACCGGGAACGACATCGGTCATAAAGTAGTAGCGATAGCCCTCGACGCCCAGCATGTCGATAACGTCCTGCGGAGCGATGGCGTTACCGCGGCTCTTGGACATCTTCTCGGCCTTGCCGGTCTCGGCATTGCGCACGGTCAGGAAGCCGTGGGCAAAGACGTGCTCGGGCAGGGCCTCGCCGATGGCCATGAGCATGGCGGGCCAAATGACGCAGTGGAAGCGAATGATGTCCTTACCCACAATATGGAACTGCGCGGGCCAGCGATAGGCCAGCTCGGCACGGGCCTCGTCGGTGTCGACACCGTAGCCGACGGCAGTCATATAGTTGAGCAGCGCATCGAACCACACGTAGGTCACGTGACCCTCGTCAAACGGGACCTGAATGCCCCAGTCAAAGCTCGTACGGCTCACGGAAAGGTCGTTAAGGCCGCCCTCGACAAAGCTACGCACCTCGTTCATGCGGAACGCAGGCTCGACAAAGTCGGGGTGCTCGTCGTAAAGCTTGAGAAGCTTGTCCTGGAAGGCGGAAAGCTTAAAGAAGTAGGACTCCTCCTGCACGCGCTCAAGCGGACGGTGGCAGTCGGGGCATAGATGCTGGCCGACGCTGCCGTACTCCTCGTCGCCCTTCTGGACCTGCGTATCGGTGAAGTAGGTCTCGTCAGGCACGCAATACCAACCGTCGTAGCTGCCCTTATACAGGTAACCGGACTCCTTCATGCGCTCCCACAGATACTGCACGGCATGATGCTGGCGCGGCTCGGTGGTGCGGATGAAGTCGTCGTTGGAAATCTCGAGCTTGCTCCAAAGCTCCTTGAAGTGCGGAGCCTGGCTGTCGGTCCACTCCTGCGGCGTCATGTTGTGCTTGGCTGCGGCCTCGGCGACCTTCTCGCCGTGCTCGTCCATGCCAGTCAGGAACTTGACGTTATAGCCGGCGGAGCGGCGATAGCGAGCCTGAACGTCGGCGATGATGGTGGAATAAGCCGTGCCCAGGTGCGGATCGGCGTTGACGTAGTAGATGGGCGTCGTGATAAAGAACGAAGGCTTGCTTTGATCCATGGGGTTTGTCCTCCAGAAAAACGTTGCATACAGGGGATGATTCTAGCGCAAGGGCTGGATATCCTCCATCTATTGCATATCGAGCACCATGGCATAGACATCGCGCTTGCGGCGCGAATACTTCTGAGACAGGCGCTTGGCCACCGCAGAGGCGGGCTCCCCCTCCTCGAGCGCGGTGCGGATATCCTCGCGCAGGGCCTCGTCGGGATCCGCTACCGCAGCGCCAACCGGCGCGATGCCGGCCTCCTCGTCCTCGCTCGGCGGCGCGATGACCAGCGCAATCTCGCCCTTTACCTCGCCGCGAGCACGCAGCTCCTCGGCAAGCTGGTCAGCGGGCCCGCGCAAGACCTCCTCGTGCAGCTTGGTGAGTTCGCGGCAGACGGCGACCTCACGCTGGGGAAAGACCTCCGCCACGGCCTCGAGCGTCGCCACGATACGATGTGGAGACTCGTAGAAGATGAGTGCGCCAGGCACCACGGCAAGGCGCTGCAAACGGCGCACACGGTCGCCGTGCTTTCGGCCAAAAAAGCCCTCGAAGAAAAAATGCTCGCAGGGAATGCCGGACGAAACAAGCGCCGTGACGCAAGCAGAGGGCCCGGGAATAACTTCGACGGGCACATCGGCCTCACGCGCCGCCTCGACCAGCGCCTGGCCGGGATCGGACACGCTCGGCATGCCGGCGTCCGAGGCAAAGGCGAGGGTCTCCCCCGCCAGCAGACGGTCGACCAGGCCGGCAGCGCGGCTAGCGATCACATTCTCGTCGCAACGGACAAGCGGCTTGGAAATGCCCAGGTGCATCAGCAGCTTTGACGTCACACGCGTGTCTTCGCAGCAAATGGCATCGGCGGCGGCAAAAGCCTCGCCAACGCGCGGGGACAGGTCGCCTAGGTTGCCGATGGGCGTGCCGACCACATAGAGTTTGCCCGTATGGGCGCTGTTTTGCGTCATATCAACCTATTCAATCATGCCGCGCTCGAGCGTACCAAGCGCCGCGCGGGCGTCCCATGCTGCAATGCGCTTCTCGGTCTTCCACGTTTGGAAGAACCAACCGGCAGCCGGCGCAAACGAAGCCAGCTGGTTGGCGATAAACACGCGCTCGTAGGCATTGCGGCCCTCGGGCGTAACCGACGAGTTGGCAAAGATCGCCGCACCCGACCATTCGCCCACCAGCACGGGGAACCCAGTCGAAATCGCCTCTTTGAGCTCGCGCTTGTTGCGCGAAATCGCCATCGTCAGCCCGCGGGGGCTCGTGATGTCGAGCGCATATTCGTCACGGTAATGGTACAGGTGAAGGTCCATGTAGACGTTCTTGTACTTGGCGCCGCGCATAAAATGCTTCCACTCGCTGGGATGCCCCGACGACGAGAAGACGACGATCTTATCCTCGGGCATATACGAACGAACGAGCTCGTAGGCATCGCGATAGAAATTGCGCAGGTAGTGGGCCGGAATGCCATCCGTCATGGTGAAGAGGCTCTTGCGAACGCTCATCTGCGGCGTGTCCAGCAGCTCAATGCCCAGCAGGCTCTCGGCCTCGCCATAGCGATCGGCCAAGCGCTCGAGCACGTCGAGTGCGACATGACGGCCGTTGGTGGACGAATGCCACTCGGCGACAGCCTCCGGCGTGGTGGGCGAATCGTTGGAATCGCCCTGGCCACCGGGCACGGTTGCCAGATCGAGCAGCACGCGGATGTCGTACTTGGCAGCCCACTCAATTGCACGGTCAATGTAGTCGACAACCGAGATGTAGGAGGCATCGGACTCCTGTGAGCCAAAGGCATACCAAGGCACCGGCAGACGCACGGCATTGAGACCGATCTGCGCCATGCGACGAAAATCGTCCTCGCTCACAAACGTCTCGTAATGGCGGCGCATGCGCTCGTTATAGGCGGCGGTACCCATGGCCTCCTGTAGCTCGGCCGCGTTGGATGCACCGGTCGCCGCGTACAGCGACGGGGTCACCCAAGGCTCGGGAATAAACCAGCCAGAGAGATTAACGCCGAGTATCCTCTCCATCACTGCCCCCTTCGGATCATGCAGGTCGAACCCGCATCGTATTGCGTAGGATAAGTATCGTTTTGAGTATACCCGCGTGTGCGGACAGGCGACCGAACGGTCTGCAAAGTGACGCGAAAGTGGGAGGAATGTCTGGGAGCAGACGGACTCGGAATGGTGCGACGAGGTGTGTACGCGCGCCGGAGGCAGGCACCGGAAAGTGTGTCCCGTTCTATCGCTCAATGATGGGGCGCATTTTCCGTTAGCAGGCCCAACCGGAAAATGCATCCCGTTCTGAGCGCGGGATCTGGGACGCAGTTTCCGCCAAAGGCCGCAAAAGGAAAGCACGTCCCATTCTGACGCCGGATTCCGGGTCGCGCTTTCCCAAGCGGCCTCAAAGCGGAAAACGCATCCCACTCTGAAGCCAAATTCCGGGACGCAGTTTCCGCAGAACCCTACATAAAAGAAAAGGACCCCTTTGCAGAGGTCCTAGTCAATTCAAGGTGGCGGGGAAGGGAATCGCGTCCGCGCGCTGCGCGGACGGACCGCTGCGGCGCTTACGCGCCTTGCGAGCTGCGCTGGCAAACGCTTACGCGTTTACTCAGCTCCGCGCCCTCACGGGGTTCGATTCCATGTGGGGGCTGCATATAAGAAAAGGACCCCTTTGCAGAGGTCCTAGTCAATTCAAGGTGGCGGGGAAGGGAATCGAACCCCTGACACGAGGATTTTCAGTCCTCTGCTCTACCAACTGAGCTACCCAGCCATTTGAGGTGTGCCTTGTTTCAAGGCTTGATTAGTATAACCAAGGACGCGTTCCGGTCAACCGAGAATTTCAAAAAAGTTTTTGAGCACAGCCTCGGTTCTTTAAATCGGCACGTCAGAGGCATCAGCCGGCAGCAAGAAGTTTTTCGCTCAGAGCCGCACGGGCAAACTCACTTGGCGTCATCCCCTCGGCAGCCGCCCGTCGACGAATGGCCTCCTTCATTCCCAGAGGAATCTTGACCGACAGCGTTGCCGTCCCCTCACCTGAGAGTGGGGGCCGTCCATGCACGATCCCACCAACGGTGTGTTCGCCATCCGGAAACTCTCCGCGCTCGTACGACTCGCACCACGCGTCAATCATTTCATCCGTTACAACCTGACCATTAGCGGCCGTATACGTCTTGCCCATCATCGACCCCTTTGCCGAGCCCGTTCAATCTCCTGCCAAAATTTCTTCTGGACTGGAGACAAGGCATGAATGATAAGCCCCCACGGACAAGCTCGACCGCGACAAGCTCCACGCTTCGTCCGTCTGGGAGCCATCCAATCGCAAGCCATCTCGGCGGCTCGTCCTTCGGCTCGCGACGAATGCACTCAGTAACCGCAAGCCAAGCGCTAAGCACCTGCTTTTCCGTCAGGTGCTTTTTAGCGTTGGGATGGATCTCAACATCCATGCATCTTCTCCTCCATCTTACCCAATTTCGTATGACGAAAGTCCGCTGTCGCCAATTCTTAAGCCGGCACGCGTTGGAGAGCAGGGGTCGAAACAATGATTGAAGGACGCTCTAGTACGGCCCAGGCGCCGGGGCAGGAGCACATACGCCAGGGACATACGTTTTCGTAGCGCGCGAGGATATTGCCGTCGCGATCGATGAAGGCGATGTCGATGGGATAGGCCATAAAACACGTATGGACCGAAGAGCAGCGTGGAAACGCCATGACGAGCGGCAAGCCGTTGGCGGCAACCGGACGCCGTCCCAGCATGCCGCGCAGGCGCACGACAAACGACTCCGCCACCGCAAACTCGGCCGGCGTCCAACCCAGCCTGTTGAGTGCCCGCGCGTAGGCGATGTAGGACGAGACCGCGGTCACATGACCACCCCCGGACGCCATGGATCGACCGTCACCGCGCGCTCGTGCGACAACGTTGTCGGCGCCCCCAGCGGAACGCCAGCGATGCTGAGAGAAGTCGGCCACGGCTCATAGTGCATGGTGCAGGTGTAGGTCCTAAACGTACCGGATAGGGAGAGCAGACCACCATCCGATGCCTCCGCGCCTTGCTCGCTCGACACTTCGATCTGCAAGTCATAGCCTTCCATGGCATTCAGAATTTGAGTCTGGACCGTCGCCGAGGCATCGACAGAGCTTTCGTCGCCCTCCCCCTCCGACGCCACGGCGTGCGCCAACACGATGTCGGGCACCACGCGGTCGAAGCGCGCGACAGCACTGGCAAAGATCATGACGTTGTACACGATGAGTGCCAGCACCAGCAAAACGGGCGTAACCACTGCCATCTCCACCGTCGCTTGGGCGTGCTCCTCGCGCAGACGCATGCGGATACTCATTACGACCCACCGCCCAGAGCGCCAACCAGCGTGGCGACATCGACGGTGAGCGGGATGGAGCCGCCGCCGGGCAGAGGAATCTCCGCAAGCGTGAACACCGTACCGCTGATGGTGCGTTCGACTTGATATTCCAACGCCTCGCAAAGCGCCTTGGGATCGGTCACGCCCAACGGAATACTTCGCAGCTTGTCTTGCGCTTGAGAGAGACCGGCAATGTCAGACCCCGGACTCTTAATGACGTTGGCGGAATCGGTCAGCACCGGCTTTCGCAGGCGCAAGTCGCACGGTTCCAAACCCAGCGCCGCCACGGACGCCGAAACGGTATCGCCGAGCCACGATGCAATGGAGTCCAACGCACCGTTGCCCCCTCCTAGGCCCTTAATCATCTCGTCCATAAGTTCGTCGGCCGAACCTTGGATGTCTCCGTATCCCACAAGCAGCCGTCCCCAAACATCCATGACGCCATCGAGTACGCCGGCAACGCCACCCGAGCGTTCCTTCAATGTCGAGAAAAATCGCGAAAGCACGTTGTTTTGCGCCGTCGCCTCATCGGGCGCCAGCACCGCGGCAGAGATGGCACCACGACTGCCAAGCTCAACCGCCGTGTTAAACGAAGAGTTAAGTTGATCGGGGCTGGTAATATCACCCGAAACTGCAAAGGCGACTACGCCGTTGCGGCCAGGTGGGGCGATACGCGGACGCTCACCGGAAAGTTCTTTGATGGCGGTATCGAACGCATTGCCCGCACGGTCGGCTTCGTCCTCGGTCTGACGCTCGAGCTCGAGCTCCTTGTTGCGACAGTCGACGTAGTCCTCCAGGGCGTCTTTAAACTTGTCAAAGTGATACTCAAAGCCGTTTTCGATAGAGGTTGAAGGCGCCGCAACAGCACCAAGCGACAAAACGCCAAAATGGCATTTGCTGCATTTATCCTGTCCATCGTAATCGGCAACCGAAGCAAATCCGCTCGGCGTCCCTTTCTTATAGTTAGGGCAGGTCGTCCCGTAATGCAGATACGCCTTGTCATCGTTCACGCTAGTCGGCCACACCGCATCGGTATAGAGTTCCGTCGCCCGAACCTCATCAGAGTTGCGCGGCAGCAGCGGAATATAGGAGGAAACCCTGTCTCCGTTCTCGGTTATATATGCCCGATCGACCTCCGCGTTCGCATAGGTATAAAACGCCTTACGCGCCGCAGACTCTGCCTTCATCTCGACACTCGAGCCGTGGGGCTTCTCATTTGTCAGACGCCAATGGTAGTAGTCCTTCGCGCGATCAAGGGCAACTTGAGGCTCCCACGTAACGCTCGATGAGTAATGCGGATTTTGAACACCGGAAAGATCCGTTAGGCTTTTTGCGCGCTCCCACATACAAGAACAGCTGCCGACCGAGCCCTTGTCAGACCCACCACAATCCGCCAGCCAAGCGCGCTCCTTTGCCTTCGCCGTCTCCTCCGAGGCCTTCCGCAGCTCCTCGGCCGCACGCTCTAAATCATCTGATGTGTCTTTAATGGTATCGGTCGAGATCTCTGACCCTTTGAGCGCAGCAAAGTCCGACTCGGATGTCCTGGGCACGGCAAGCGCCGTACCGGTATAGGTCACACTATCGGTATCCTGCGCCGACACCGCCTGCGTGGCACGCGCGGCGATCAGATACGGCAGAGCCGTCTCGATTTTCTGTAAGCCTTCCGATGCGCTTTTGGCAAACTTGTTGCGCGTTTTAATGATCTCGATCCCGGTGTCGACCATATTGCCGGCAACCGGCTCGGCACCCGGGATGAGGATGGCGACCAGGCCCGTCCCGATCGTGGCAAACCCCGCCAGCCCCAGACTCAAGATACTCGCATCAACCACCGTGGCAGCCGTGTGATAGGACGACACTACGTTGGCACCCGCCAGCGCGCCGCTATCGGCCGCCACCTGGGCGTCCCCGGCACGCGACATGCTCCATATCGCCGCGGTCGACGAAAACAACAATGTGAGCACCACTAGGATGACCACGGCAGAAGAAAGCGTGGTATAGGCGCCGTCTTCGATAAACAGATCGACACCGGCTCGACCCATAAAGCCGCCTCGCTTGCGATGGCAGCTCGGACGGTGCGTCAAAACGCGTCTAGACCAGAAACGCTTAATCCCATGCAGCAATCCACGAATCATAATCTCCCTCCAGCCATTCGGGACGCGATTGATACGAGACATCGACCTTGAGCTCAACGTAGCCGCCCTCGGCGGTACCACCCATAGCCTGCACAAACGCACCGATCACAGGCAACGGCTTGACCTCGCCGGAAACGGACACGGACGAGGCGCCACCCGCACCGACCCGGCCAAGCTCGATATCCCACGACAACGGCCCGCCGGCATGAAAGATCGAAACGTTGGGCACTGCGGCAAGTCGGCGGCGGGTGAACTCCTTAAGATCGTCGTCCTCCGCCGTCGTCGTGGTCATGAGCCGCGCGGTCTCGGCGGCGGCAGACTCCATGACCGCGCGCGTATAGAGCAGACACACCGGTTGCAGTGCGAGAAGGATGAGCGTCAGAAACGTCGGCAGCAAAAAAGCGGCCTCGACCGTAGACTGCGCCCGGTCCTCGCGCGCGATATCAATACAGCGCGATGTCCTCAGCACCCGCAGCAGCGTCGACAACCGATGTCGAGGTGACGCCGTGAGACGCCGCCCGCTCGACCAGCGCCGCCAAGCGCCCATCGGTGCCAGCACGCCAAAGCCCCGCAATCGCCAACACGATCGATAACAGCGCCACCGTGACGATGGCGTATTCCACAGTCGCTTGGGCAACCTCCTCACGCAGAACGCCATGCATTTCACGACCCCTCCTTTGAGCTTATTGTTTGCGGGACCAGGCGCACGGCGCGCAGACGACACGAAGCATCGCCAGTATCCGCAGCAACCGTCACCATATCGACCCAGCCGCGTCCGTCACGCACGATGGCGCCCCACACGTTTCCCTTGATGTCGAGATAGCCGCTCAGAGCAAGTTGCGCCGTGGGTACCTCGCGATAGGAACGCAGCATATCCGCCGCCGCTTCGGTCATCGGTCGGTCCTCGGACCATGCAAGCCGGACCACAATCGCGTTGCCCCCAGGCGAATCCGTCGCAGTGCCAGACCGCTTGTCGAGCGTCCGCAGAAAGGTTTGCGCCGTGACAGCGACATCCGAATCGTCCGCATCTCGCATCTCATCTTTTTGAGACGCCACCGCCGAATCTGAGCCCAAATCGGAGGCGGTCCCAGGACGCTGCTGCCGCGCGGCGTTAAGCCCCCAAAGCACCGCCGCTATCGCCACGGTCAGGCAAGCAAACACCAGCAGCACCCCGACGGGGCGCTCGCCCTCTACAGGCTGTTGATGCCCTCGCTGATAGCGTTCCATAGATCTTGGACCTTGCCCTTAAATGCGACGATGGCGATAATCGCGATCACCACGAGCACGCCGACCAAGATGGCATACTCGGTGGTACCCTGCGCACTCTCCTCCTGCAATAGTTCCTTGGCGCGCTGACGAACATGTGCCGCCCGGCAAAACGCCCAGCCCTGCACCTTGCCAGCAGTGTCAGTCATCGTGTTCATGTATTCCTCCCTACATCATCCCGCCTGCTCCCAGCAGCGGGCCCAATATGGACAGAAGCAACGCCGGCAAGATGAGCGTGCCGGTGGGAATCAGCAGCTTGACGGGCGCACGCTCGATCTCGCGCTCGACCGCGGCGCGATGAGCCGCACGGATCTCGCGACTTTGAGCGGCCAGCGTCTCGGCAAGTGGGGCACCCAGGGCGAGCGCCTGCCCCACCGTGATGGCAAAGGTCTCGAGCGCTCGCACGTCCAGGTCGCGCGCGGCGGCCAACAACTCGTCCTCACGCGTGCCCACGCCCACCTGCCACGCCATGCAGGCGCGCTCAAGGCGAAGAGCCAGCACTGACCGGCGGTTGGCGCAGAAAATCTCAAGCGCCGCATCAAACGAAAGACCGGCCGAAAGACCCAAGCGCACAACATCAATCATCTCGGAAACTTCGCCGAGCGACACTCGCGCCGGGCCGCCCGCTCCAACCGCGCCCTTCACTCGCGCGGTCAGAGCATCGACCACCGAGCGACCCGCGGCAGCGACCAGCACCGCCTCGCGCTTGCAGGCCCCTGCGATCTTGCGTGCATCCGCCCGATCCAAACCCGTCGCGACAAATACACTCAGGGCGCACAGGCAAGCCGCAACTGCAACCGGGGCGCTCATAGCTCCACCCGCATAATGCGCCGGATAACCACCAGGGCAACGGCGTTGAGGGCAAGACCCAACACCACAGCGCCCGCGCCGGCGGGCGTCGCAAGACCGCGACGAAAATCTGCCGAAAGCAGCGCCAACACCGCGCACATGCCCGCCGGCATCGCCGCGACCATATGCGCAGACATGCGAGCCTGCGACGTCTTAACATCCAGGCGGCGCTTGAGCTCGATGCGCTCCCCCACCATGCTCGACGCCTCGGACAGTAAGTCGGCAAGCGGAGCGCCGGTGCGCTGAGACACCTTAAGCGCCAAGGTCACAAGCGAAAGACCGGGGGCGTCGATACGCACGAGCAAGTCATCGAGCGCGTCGGTCGCCGAGATGCCGCAATCGATCGCCGCCGCCACCCGCAAAAACTCGGTATGCACTGGCTCTTGCGCATGAGCGCCCACAAAGCGCATGCCCTGGGCCAGCGAATGTCCCGAGGCAAGCGACATGGAAAGTGCGGTAAACGCCTCGGGCATTGCCTCTTCTGCATCGTGTTGCTCGCGCCGGCTCTCAAAGCCATCCCAAGCGGCACCAACGGCAAACGGAGCAACAAGTCCCGAGGCAAATCCGAGGGGCGATAACGACACCATCGTTAGTAAAACGCAGCAGACACCGCTCGATAGCAGCAGAAACGCCAAACGTCCCGAAGCATCTTCGATCACGAGGCCAAGGCGATGCGCCGGAGCCAGCGATGCCCACGAACGGGCGATCTTTTTCAGCAGATCGTTTTCCACCAGCTCACGCGGCAGCTTCTCTGCCACCGTCTCGAGCGCCTGACGTGCCAGCTCCGCCGGCGGTACCTGCGGCACACGAGGTTCCACTCCGCACGCCGTCGCGACAGAAAGCCCTGCCAAGCCCCCTACGACGAGGGGCACAGTGATCTCCATTCGTCCACCTCCTCTTGTGTGAGCGTCCCCGACCGCAGGCCTTCTGCGATAAACGGCGGCTCGCGGTCAAGCGTCCAGGTGCGCTCGGCGGCATCGAACGTCACATAGCGCTCGAGCTCTACGCCACCCGATGCGGCGCGTCGCACCCCCGAATACGAGGAGACGAAACGCCTGCCATCGGCGTGGCGCTCGGACATCACGATGCCGTCGAGCGCCATGGCAATCTGCTCCTCGATGAGCTCGCTCGGCAGATCGATGCCATAACGTGCAAGCAGCGTCAGACGCACCACGGTCTCCTGTTCTGAACCCGCATGAAGTGTGGTGAGCGACCCGTCGTGGCCCGTGTTCATGGCCTGCAACATGTCGCAGCACTCGGCACCGCGCACCTCGCCCACCACGATGCGGTCGGGGCGCATGCGTAGGGCATTAGTTACCAGGTCGCGGATCGTCACCGCGCCCTCGCCCTCAATTGAAGCCTCGCGCGCCTCTAAGCGCACCACGTGCGGATGATGCGCAAACTTGAGCTCGGCAGAGTCCTCGATCGTCACGATGCGCTCGCCGGTGGAAATCTCACATGACAACGCGTTGAGCAGGGTGGTCTTACCAGATCCCGTGCCTCCCGCAACCGCCAGGTCCTGTCGCAGCGACACCGCACACGACAGCAGCTGCGCATACCAAAGCGGCAGCGATCCCAACCCCACGAGCTCGTCCAGCGAGCAGATACGGTCCGAGAACTTTCGGATGGTGAGAATCGGTCCGTCAATCGCCACAGGCGGAATCACCGCGTTGACGCGATAGCCCGTTTTGAGGCGGGCGTTGACGATGGGGCTGCGCTCGTCGATACGGCGGCCAAGTGGCGAGATAATGCGGTCGATAAGCACACGGATCTGCTCATCATCCTCAAACGCATGCTCGATGGGGTACAAGACGCCGCCGCGTTCAAAGAAAGCCGAGCGGCAGCCGTTGATCATGATCTCGGTAACGGTGTCGTCCTCGATGAGCGGCTGCAACGGCCCCAAGCCCACCACGTCATCCAAGATCTCGTCGATGATGGTCTCGCGCTCGGGCGTCGCGAGATCGGTCGACTCCTCAACATTGAGCGCCGCCTCCACCGCAGGACGCAATTCCGAGCGGGCAAGTGCCGGGTCGATATAGGCGCTGATACGCGCCACTTCGTCGTAACCCATGCGGTCCATCACGGCGCGCTTGGTGCGTCGTTTCACCGCGCGGCGACGCCCCGCATCTACAGGCGCTGCCGCCGCTGCAGCGCCGGCAGCCTTAATCCTCGTTTGCAGGCTCATCGCTGATCACCCTCGCGCAACCAGGGAAGGCGGATACGCGGGCGTTCGGTACGCGTTGCACGGTCGGCGACCATATCGCCCCAAGGGCCGACGGCGCACCCCAGTTCCACGAGCATCTCGCGCGTGGCCTCGCGCATGCTAGTCGCAAAAGCACTGGTCTGCCCCACCGCCTCGTCAGCGCGCCCAAACGCCATGAGCGCGGCGAGATCCTGCCCGCCATCGGCGATACGAATCTTGGAGCTCAACGCACAGGCAATCTCAAAGCGCATGGCGACGTCCTCGTCTGCCCCGCGCGCACCGAACCGGTTGAACACGGCGCTCATGCGCGTGCGCGGCACACCTACTCGACTTGCCAGTTCGATGACGCGCGACGCCGATGTCGCGGACGACACCGCCGCATCGCCAACGACCAGGCAACGGTCGCTCGCCGCCACCGCAGCCGCCACGGCGTCGCCCCAAAAGACCGAGGTATCGATAAATACCACGTCGGATTCGCGACGCAGGACATCAAGCAGTAGCTCCACCGGACGCGCCATGAGCTCAGCTTGCTCGGGCGCCGCGACGGGACCCCAGAGCGTAACGCCCGGCGCCACGCGCATCGATGTGGCTACGATATCCGGCTCGGTGAGCGTGCCCGCCGCCGACGGCTCGATAAGTGCCGCCATATCGCGCGGAGCATCGACGCCTAACAAGTCGTAAAGGTTTCCAAACATCAGGTCCAGGTCGAGCACGGCGGCACGCAAGCCCAACAGCGACGATGTGTGTGCCATGGTGGCAACGATCGTCGACTTGCCGCAACCGCCCGAACCCGAAATGGCGCAGATGACCGGAGCTCGATGCGGCGAAGCGGCAGCGTCTGCCGGCGGCATCGGAGGCGGCGGGGCGGGCGTCGGTGACAGCGTCCCCGTCTCCCCCGCCGCAACCACGTGCTGCGTCCAAGCCGGCATGGCTGCTTGTTCGGTCTGCGAGGCAGGCTCGTTCTGCGCAATCTGCTCATGCTGCATCAGCGACAACTCGCCGCACCCGGCAAGGCCCTCAACTTCGTCGAGTTCATCCGCCAGATTCACGCCGTGCACGTATCCCATATCTACTGCCGGGGAGTCGCCAGCATGCTGCGCCGGCCCTCCAGCGTCATCGTATACAAGGGGGTTCCGAGGGCGCCGACCATGCTCGGCTTCCGCTTTTCCATAATCATCAACACGCGGGCCTCTTGTAGCGCGAGGCGCCCCGGGTTCCCTATCAACAAAAGCATCGGGCTCAATCGTCATGCGCTGATCGGAATCAACCGCTCCCTCGCCCGCGCGCCCGTTGCCGCATATACTGTGTGCAGCGATGACCTCGGTCGCCCCCGCGCGAAACAGCCCCTCGATATCCGACGGATCGAGCGCTTCTATCAACACGACCACGCGACTCACGCGGCCTTCGGCCGTCAGGCGCGCAACAGTCTTGCGCACATCTTCGGTATCAAACAGAGACGCCGCGATGATGGCAGCCCCGCGGCGTGACGGAAACGCCCGCGCCATGGAAACCAGCCCGTCCAGGTCACCCACGCGAAGCACCTGTGCACCCACATCACGGCCCTCGACTTCCCGCTGCAACAGTCCGTAATCGCCGCACGCGCAGCACGCAAGCCAGATCGCCTTCATCACTCGTCGCCTCCGCTCTTTTTGCCGCGCGCCGTGGCGGGAATCGTCAAGCTGACCGTTCCCTTGCCCGAGGCTCCCAGCAGTTCCTTGACGTCTTCGGGGTCAGCCGCCAGCGTCACCCATTCGATCTTGCCCTCGCGCGTGGCACCGGAATCCTCACTGGTATCGATCACGTGCGCGCCGCACAGCCGATCGGTTACGCCGTCTTTTTGCACATACACATCCACGTAGCTGCCCACGCCCGTAGCACCGCCGACCGAGTGCTCGGCATCGACCGCCACCGAAACGGCGACCTTGCCCTTAGGCACCTCGAGCTTGCGGCTCTCGGCCTTGGTGTAGACATTGCAGATCACGGCGTTTTTGGGAATACGCGAAGTCGTCACGTCGCCGCGCACCTGGCGCAGCTCGGTCGCCGCGTCACGCGGCAGCAGGCTCGTCAGCCATTCCTGGGTTATGACATTGGTCTCATCGAGGGTCTCGCCCACATCGATATCGCGCGCCGCGACGCATACCTCGACGCGATCGCCACCGTACTTGGCCAAGGTCTCAGCCTGGACCTGTTCGGCTTGCGAGCGGATCGACGAGCCGTAAACCATGCAAAGCAGAGCAGCGAGCACGCCCGTGACCAGACTGATGGCGATGCGCTTGCTCTTGTTCACGGCCGCTCCTCTCATGGCAGTGCCGGGCGAATGCCCGTACCACCATTGTCTGAGCGGTCAGAGTGCAAAGCGGCGCAATCGCAATCTTGGTTTTCGATGTCAAACCAATCGCTGACCAAAAGCTGACCAGCCCGTCAAGCTCGTGGCAAGGTTTTGGTCAGCACGTCAGCAAACTGCATGTTTCGAGGCTTTTCCGCAGCAAAAAAGCCGTCTCCCGAACAGTTGGGAGACGGCTGTCATAGGAAAAATCAATTACAGATGGACATCGGGATCGAGCATTTGAGCGCTCACGCGCATGGATGACGCCAGGTTTTGGAACGTTTCCAGACGCAGGCTGTCAATCTGCCCGGCGTCCTCGGCCTCGCGAACGGCGCAACCCGGCTCATGGGTATGCGTGCAATCGCCAAACCGGCACGCGCGCGATGCCTCGACAATCTCGGGGAAGGCGCGCGCCAGACCCCGCTCGTGACCCACGAGCGGTAAGCTGCGCAGGCCCGGGGCATCGGCGATCACGCCGGCGTCGCCCGGCAGCGCCACCATCACGCGCGCGACGGTAGTGTGACGGCCCTGGTCGTCGCGTTCGCGCACACCGCCGGTCGCCAACGTATCGTGGCCCAGCAGTGCATTGAGCAGCGTCGACTTGCCGGCACCCGACTCGCCCAGAATCATGGCGCAGCTCCCGGCGGGCACGCAGGCACGGACCTCGTCCAGACCGCGGCCCTCGGCAGAAGACGTCACGATCACGCGCACGTCCGGACCCACCAGACGACGCACGCGGTCCAGATCGCGCTCGAGCTCATCGGCCTCGCAGCGGTCGGCCTTGGTGAGCACCACCACCGGCTCGGCATCGCAATCGAGCGCCAATACCAGTGAGCGCGCCACGCGATCGAGCAGCACCTCGCCGGCGCCGAGCGCCTGCACGATCAGCACGCTGTCAACGTTGGAGCAGAGCACCTGGCGCTCACCGCGGGCACGGCCACGCCAACGCTCAAAGCTCGTACGGCGCGGCAGCACGCACTCAATCACGCCCATATCGTGCCCGGGAGCGCGGCGCACCGCCACACGGTCGCCCACGGCAGGCAGCAGGACCTCGTCCTCGCCGCGCGACTTGGCAAACCCCACGGCATGCTCGGCGCGGAAGGTATCGTCGGCAGTCGCCACCAGCGGAAACCCGCGATCCAAGCGCACCACGGCGCCAAGCTGCATCTGCTCGGGCTCCTCGGCATGTGCACAAAAATCATCAAAGGCAGTCTGCTGGGCTTCATCGACCGGCAGGTCATCAAACGCCGGAACGTCCTGCAGCGCGTCGAGTCCCGGCACGCTCGCCAGCAGCTCCTCGGCAGACGCGGGAGCCTCGGTCGCGAGCTTCCGACGACGATCGCGCTTAGCCCGCGCTCCCGTCGTCTTTTTCTTCGCTTTAGCCTTAGCCTTGCCCACAAGCGCCTCCCAGCACAAAACCACACAACTGAGCAGGTATTTTACCCACAAAAAAGAGTCGGTCGAGCAAGTGCTCGACCGACTCACATACTTTCCCTCAGCTAATGGTCCCGAGAGGTTATCCGAAGGCCCGCCCGCCGGGAGGGGTTTCTTCTGAGCGATCCCGCAGCGCGAAGCGCGAGGACCAGCGAAGAAGAAAACACGCAGGGGCGGGCCCGGACAGGTTAACTTACTCCTTCTCGACCGCGCGCATGATCGCCTTGTAGATCTCCATCAGCGGGATGATCAGGAAGGCCAGGCCCAGGGCAGCAACAACGCCCTTGAGCTCAAGCGTCACGGGGCCAAAGAACATCTCGGCAAGCGTCGGCTGCACGGTTACGATCACCGTCAGCACCAGCGCCAGCGCGGCGGAAGCCCACAGCCACTTGTTCTGCTTCTTCATGCTAAACAGCGACGCACGACGGCTGCGCATATTGAAGCAGTGGAAGATCTCGACCATGTTGAGCGTGATGAAGGCCATCATCACGCCTTCCTCGTCGGCATTGCCGGCGATCATATCGGCGATGTGGATGTAGCCCATGTCAAAGTACACGCCCACAAAGAAGCTCGCCAGCACCAGCACGGTGATGATCAAGCCCTGGACCACGCAGTCCAGGCCCATATTGCCGGCAAAGACACCATCCTTGGCGTTGCGCGGCTTGCGCTTCATGATGTCACCCTCGGCATCCTCCATGCCCAGCGCGAGCGCGGGGAAGCAGTCAGTGACCAGGTTCACCCACAGCAGCTGCACCGGCTGGAAGATGGTAAAGCCGATGAGCGTGGCGATAAACACCGAGAACACCTCGGCAAGGTTAGCCGAAAGCAGGAACTGGATGACCTTGCGGATATTGTCGTAGATGCGGCGGCCCTCTTCGCAAGCACCGATGATGGTGGCGAAGTTGTCGTCGGCAAGCACCATGTCGGCAACGTTCTTGGTAACGTCGGTGCCGGTGATGCCCATGCCCACGCCGATGTCGGCGCGCTTGATGGACGGGGCGTCGTTGACGCCGTCGCCCGTCATGGCCACGATCTGGTCGCGCGACTTCCAAGCCTCGACGATACGGGTCTTATGCTCGGGCTGGACGCGAGCGTACACGCCGTAGTCCTCGATGTGCGCGTCGAGCTCCTCGTCGCTCATGCGATCGAGGTCGGCACCGGTGATGGCATGGCTGCGATCGGTGACGATTCCCAGCTGCTTGGCAATGGCCACGGCGGTGTCGATATGGTCGCCCGTGATCATGACGGTGCGAATACCGGCATCGTGGGCCTCGCGGATGGCGTCGGCGACCTCGGGGCGGACAGGGTCAATCATGCCGGACAGGCCGCAGAAGACCAGGTCGTGCTCGAGCGCAGCGGGACTGCAGTCGCTCGGGACATCGGTGTAGGTACGGCTTGCCAGCGCCAGCACGCGCAGGGCCTCGTCGGCCATGGCCTTGTTAGCGGCCAGGAGCTCGGCACGGCGCTCCTCGGTCAGGGGGACGACCTTATCGCCCTCGTAGATGTGGGTGCACAGGCCGATCACCACGTCGGGCGCGCCCTTGGTGTACTGCTCGTACTCGCCGTCCAGGGTCTCAACGACCACGGACATCATCTTGCGGCCCGAGTCGAACGGGGCCTCGCCCACGCGCGGGTGCTCGGCAGTCAGGCCAGTGAGACCAGCCTTGCCGGCATCGTTGACGAGCGCGCACTCAGTCGGCTCGCCCACGGCCTCGCCCAGTTCCTCGTCCCACTGGGCATCGGAGCACAGGGCCATACCGGCCAGGAACTTCTCCTTAGGCGCGGCGAGCTCGTGCTTGACGACGGTCATCTTGTTTTGGGTAAGGGTACCGGTCTTGTCGGAGCAGATGGTCTGCGTGCAGCCGAGGGTCTCGACGGCAGAGAGCTTACGGATAATCGCCTGGCGCTTGGCCATCTTGGTCACGCCGAGCGACAGCACGATGGTCACGACGGCGACCAGGCCCTCGGGGATGGCAGCAACGGCGAGCGAGACGGCGACCATAAAGGTGTCGAGCAAGGCAGTCGGGTCGGTAAGGACGTTGCCCACGCCGTGGCGGAGGATATCAACGCCAAAGATCACGACGCAGATGATAATCACCATGATGGTGAGGATGCGGCTGAGCTCGGCGAGCTTCACCTGCAGCGGCGTGAGCTCTTCCTTGGCCTCGGCCAGGGCGCCGGCAATCTTGCCCATCTCGGTATCCATGCCGGTACCGACCACGACGGCGCGGCCGCGACCGTACACCACGGTGGAGCCCATGTAGCACATGTTCTTGCGATCGCCGAGCGGCACGTCATCGGTGCCCGTGACAAGCTCGATCACGTTGGCGTGCTTCTCTACGGGAACGGACTCGCCGGTGAGTGCGGCCTCTTCGATCTTCATCGTAGCGCTCTCGAGCACGCGGCAGTCGGCCGGGACGGAGTCGCCCGCCTCGAGCATGATTACGTCGCCGGGCACGAGCTCGGCGCTCGGCAGGTGCACGAGCTTGCCGTCGCGCAGCACCTTGGACTGCGCCGCGCTCATCTCCTGTAGGGCCTCGAGGGCCTCTTCGCTCTTGGCTTCCTGAACCACGCCCAGCACCGAGTTGACGATAACGACGAACATGATAATGATGACATCGGCAAAGTCGGGCTCGCCCTTGACCATGCCCGTGAGCGCACTGATGACGGCGGCAACGATCAGCATGATGACCATGGGGTCGGCCATCTGCTCAAAGAAACGCTTCCACAGCGGCGTCTTCTCGGCTTCCTCGAGCTTGTTAGGGCCTGTCTTGGCGAGGCGCGACGAAGCCTCGCCGGTGCTCAGGCCGAGGTTCTCATCGACACCTTGGTCGCTGAGCACCTCCGCCGCGGCGGACAGGTATTCCTTTTGCATATAGAGTCCCCTCCTGGGATTCGGGCCACTCAGCAGATTGATGCCCGATCATAATTCCCAGGAGAAGGGCAAGGGCTCATCAAGGCTGCCGTGCTGAGCGGCAGTTGATAGTGGGGCTATGGTACCCCAAAGCAACGCATCTAGCCAAAACAATCCATTTGGAAATAGGGTCCATTCGCAACGATGCAGACCGTATGATGCTCAACATTGATAAAACGTTTTTTCTTCGGCGCATCATCAAACTGAAATATCGCCCAGATAGCAGCGGTTAGAACGGTTGGTAAAATTTTTGCATATACCGTTTTTCCGCAAAAAATGAACTTCTAATTCGGCATACGGTCGATTTTTGGGGGTATTCGGTCGTCATTTCGTTATAATCAAGTCAGTTTTATTTCTTATGGTTTATCTATCAGCGCAAGACGATGTCAGATGGAGGTCTGAATGTACAAGCGCACCAAGATTGTATGCACCATGGGTCCCGCCTGCGATAGCGACGAGACCATCCGCGAGATGATCAAGGCGGGCATGAACGTCGCCCGTTTTAACTTCTCGCACGGCTCCTACGACGAGCACCACGGTCGTATCGAGCGCGTCCGTCGTATTTCCAAGGAGCTCGGTCTGCCCGTCGGCATCTTGCTCGACACCAAGGGCCCCGAGGTCCGCACCGGCCTTCTGGTCGATGGCAAGAAGGTTGCCGTCAAGACCGGCGACAAGATCGTCGTCACCGCTCAGCCCACGTCCGAGGATTTCCACGGCACCGCTGAGCACATCTCCCTCGACTACCTGGCTCTGCCCTCCGAGGTCGAGAAGGGCTCCCTCATCCTGATCGATGACGGCCTGGTTGCCCTCGAGGTCGAGTCCGTCGACGGCCAGGACATGACCTGCGTCGTCAAGAACGACGGCCTGATCGGCGAGCGCAAGGGCGTCAACATGCCCAACGTCAACATCTCGCTGCCCGCCATCACCGAGCGCGATCGTCAGGACATCCTCTTTGGCCTGACCGAGAACATCGACTACATCGCCGCTTCCTTCATCCGTGACGGCGAGTCCGTCCGCGGCATCCGCGAGCTTTGCCGCGAGAACGGCGGCGAGCACGTGACGATCTTCCCGAAGATCGAGTGCGCCCTGGGCGTCGAGAACTTCGACGAGATCCTCGAGGCTTCCGACGGCATCATGGTCGCCCGTGGCGACCTGGGCATCGAGATCAAGCCCGAGCTCGTTCCCCACATCCAGAAGGAGATCATCGCCAAGTGCAACGCGGCCTACAAGCCCGTTATCACCGCTACGCAGATGCTCGACTCCATGCAGCAGAACCCGCGCCCGACGCGCGCCGAGGTTGCCGACGTTGCTAACGCCATCTACGACGGCACCGACGCCGTTATGCTTTCCGGCGAGTCCGCTGCCGGTAAGTACCCGGTTGAGGCCGTCAAGATGCAGGCCAGCATTGCTCTCGAGACCGAGAAGTACCTCCCGGCTCACGCTCCGCTCGAGGTTCCGGCCGATGCTCACGGCACCCGCGTCGTCAACAACGTTGTGGGTATGTCCGCTGTGAACATGGCTACCACCGTTGGCGCTAAGTGCATCACCGTGCCGACGACCACCGGTCGTACCGCTCGCCTGATCTCGCACTTCCGTCCCAACATGCCGATCTGCGCGTTCTCCCGCCACGAGTGGGCCGTCCAGCAGATGATCATGTACTGGGGCGTTATCCCGCACCAGGCCGAGATTACCCAGGGCACCGTCAACGGCACGATCGTCAAGGCGATCGAGACCGCTAAGGAGCTCGGCTACGTCGAGGCTGGCGATTTGACCGTCGCTACCGCCGGCGATCCCCGCATGAGCGTCCAGCTCGAGGACAAGGTCTCCTCGACCAACGTCGCTTACGTCGCTCAGGTGCGTTAAGTCGTACTTGCAAGCATGTTTGCATTGCAAAGGGCCCGGAAGGCTTCGCCTTCCGGGCCCTTTTTCTGTGTCAATGCCGGCACACGGCAAAACACGCACCCATTTCTTTACCAAAAGCGCGAAATCCACCTTTCGAGGCCCAAAAATAAAGTCCCAAGCGCTAAAAGTGTTCGCCCGATGGCGAAACCACACCTTACCCGACGCTGCTAAATCGTTTTAGCAAGAGCTAGATCGACCGCGTTTTCGGAAGTATGCGGCAAATTCTGAGACCTCCGAGCACACCCCGTTTTTTCGCAACAAAATGCCTGATAAACTGGCCTCAAAAGCCAGGTCTGCTCACAGGGTTCAGATTTTGCCGCATACTTCCGAATTGACGCTGGCATCGCACGGTCCAAAAGCACATTTCGACCAGGAGGATATCATGGACCTGACGCTATGCGGTCAATCCGCTTTTTACTATCACCGTATCCCGCCGCAGGTATTAGGGCTTTACCCCGCCATTAGCCTTGGCAATATGGATCGCAGATGTTGCGGCCTCGGAAGTCATGCAGTTGTAAAAGACCTGCTTCATGCACCGCTTCACAGGCTTGTATTCACTCGAGCACAATCCGGGTCGCGAAGCCTGTTTAAATCGCACCTCCTGACCCAAGAGCCGCCTCCCGGGTCGTTTAGGCAAACTGAACATGGATTTGATGTCACGTCGCCCGAGTTTACGCTGCTCAGCCTTGCTACGCAGGTCTCACGCAACCAGTTACTCATGGCTTGCTACGAGATGTGCGGCTCCTTTGCAGTGTTTACGCCCTGCGAGCGAACGCAACAACAACTCGATGAAGCCATTTCGCTTAAGCTCATTCCACCCAACTGCGGTTGGGAGCGTGTTGTCGACACCAAGGGCAATGACACCAATTTGTGGAAGCGCCCGCCGCTCCTCAGCGCGGCGGATATCGCCGCGTTCGCCAAGCAGGCTGCAGGCCTGCGCGGCGTTAAACAACTGCGCTGGGCGGCCGAGCACATGACGGGGCAGACCGCCTCGCCCTTCGAGGTCCAGACGTCCATGCTCGTCTCACTCCCCCGCGACGAAGGCGGTCTGGGTATAGGCATCACCAATAACGCACGCATCCCGCTCAGCGAAGCCGCACGTTCGCTGTATGACAAAACCTGCTGTTATGCCGATATCCTCATCGAAAGTGTCACCGACAGCATGGGCGTCATTCTGGAATGCCAAGGCCGCTCCGCTCATGACAGCGAAGCTGCGAGTCTCTCCGATGCCGAGCGCACTACCGCACTCACAAGCATGGGCTACGACGTCATCCAAATTACCTATGGCCAGATCAAGGACAAAAGGAGCTTTGGCAACCTTGCCGAACTCATCCATAAAAAGGCCGGGCTTCCCTACACCCCAAAGATCAAACAGGAGTGCGACGCCGAAGATGCTCTGCGGCAAGAACTGCTTGTCGATTGGGATGACCTATTCGCTGCCAGGCAGGCCAGCTAGCAGCTAGCGATCAGAGGCAGCGCGGGCGCGCTGGGCAATGCGACGCGGGCGGCAAAACCTGCCTCGGTTAACTCGACGACCTCGGTAAACGTTGCGTCGAAGAACTCCTCGGTTAGCAGGCGATACGGCGGATGATCGGGCTCGCCGGGGTTTTCGCGTACAATCTCGTGCATGACGCCGATGGCCTTGAGCACATACTCCTTATGGATGGGATACTGCCCAAAACGCGTCGCAGCGGTATACAGGCGATCGGTCGCACGCGGGATGGAAACAATGCCCAGCGTCTTACCAAACCAGTCAAAGTCGCCTTGCTTTTTAATGCGGAACTCCTCGCACGGCTTACCGCCGTGTGCTTCCAGATACTGGTTCACACGCGTGTTCCATACCGTGTCGGCCACCAGATGCGACCAGACGCCCAGCGTTAAATCGAGCAGCGACTGCGCCACATCTTCGGACGCAAGCGAGAACTCACAGGCGCCGGGACCGGCAACCGGCTCGGCATCCTTGTAGCGCTGGGGATAGTGCACGCGGTTCAGTCGCTCGCGTTCCTCGATAATCGAGGTCGCCGCGGCCGGCGCACCGGTGGGCGAACTTTTAAGCAACGGTACCACATAGGTATTCCAGAACTCATGCTCACGAGGCTTAGGGATGGGCTCAGGCTTGGCAAAGTGCGTAATGCGGTACGGGATGGGATCGGCGATGCCAGGGACCATATAGCCCACGAAAATATCCGGAACCACGCAGCCAAACAAAAAGGCATTGCGGTCGCGCACGCTACTGGCAAGCGCACCGGTGCGCTCCAGCAAACGCTCCGTCTGAGCGATATGAATGTTCCAGCTTGGCATAGCCACCCCCATAAAAACCTGGATAACTATACCATCACGGCAAAGCCGCGCGGGCGGCTACGCACGCTCTACGCAGCAACTATTCCGCAGCGCCGCTCTCGGTTCCATACGACGGCACCGGCGCCTTGACCACATGGTGATATCGATCGATATAGATGGCGCGGGCACCCAGGCGCCGCACCAAATCCTGATGATGCGTGCTCATCAAGACCGTCTTGCCGGCAGCAACATAGGCCAGTAGAAAGTTGACCACGATGTCGCACGAGTCCTCGTCAAGTCCGTTGGTAGGCTCGTCGAGCACCAGGATATCGGGGTTCATCGACACGACGGCAGCCAGCGCCACGCGCTTCTTTTGCCCGCCCGAAAGCTGATAAGGCGAGGCATCGACCAGATCGGCAACCTGGAACAGCTCCATAGCATCGCGGACGCGGCGCTCGAGCTCGTCTGCCGGCAGTCCCATTTGAGCCGGGCCAAACGCGACTTCCTCGCCGACCGTGGCACAAAAGAGCTGCGCATCGGCGTTTTGGAACACAAAGCCCACACGCTGATGGAACCGCTGGGCCGTCGCGGAATCCTTGAGATATGCCGCATCGATTACGTCCCCGTCAAACAGGTATGCTCCTGCGTCGGCAAGTTCAAGGCCGTTAATAAGGCGCATGATCGTCGTCTTACCGCAGCCGTTGGGACCGAGCAGGGCAACGAGTTCACCACGATCGACCTGCAGCGAAACGCCGTCGACCACCGTATGCCCCGCATAGGAGAACACCACGTCGCGAAACTCGATGAGCGGCGTGGCCTCGGCGCCGCCCGCACCGTTCGTGCCCGCCGCACTATTCATATCGATCGTCAAAACGTCGCCCTTCCCTACTCACATCGACGGTTCGACCGTCCGCGCTACAACACCGCGCACAACACGGCGAGCAACGCCACAACGGCCGCGTAAACGGCATCGCACCAGCCAAAGCCGCTCCGTGCAGGCGCCGGATACACGCCGGCAAAGCCGCGGCAAAGCATAGCCTCATCCATCGCGCGGCTGCATTCCATCGCCTTGATAAACGTCATGCCCATGATACCCGCCAGCGAGTCGGTGCGCGAAAAACCCGCAGGCGCGGAACCGACGCTGCGCAGCATGACCGATTCGCACAGATCGTGCGCCGTGCGTCCCAGCACCTCGATATGCTTGAGTGCCATATCGAAAGTAAGGATGACCTCGTCGGGCAGGTGCAGCATTTTAAGCGCCGCCGACATGCGGCTCCAGGTGAGCGTCCACGAAACACCCAGCACCAGCGACACGTTAATGAACGTCTTGAGTGCAATCTTGAGCATGGCGCCCGTAGCAGAAGCACCCAGCAGCAGGGCAGGCAGCGCCAGAACCACGGCAAACCCCGCGGCAGCCAACGCCGGCACAAAGGTAGCGCGGAGCCCGCGTACGGGGCGCACCGCGACCAGCACCAACGCGATTGCCGCCATCAACATCAGGTACAGCGGGCTTTGCGTCAGACACACGCACAGGACGCAAACGAACATCCCTAACAGGCGCACCGGAGCCGAAACGCAAGAAAGGGCGCGGTCGACCATCGACCCGCCCTCGTTCGCGCCTCCACCCAGGCGAACCCGCTCAAGCAGGCTCGCCAGATGCAGGACGTTCTTTTGCATCACACGATGCCGAGCCCCCGCGGGCTCGTATCGCTCCTCGGCCGCAAGCCAACTAGGCAGCTCGGCTATTGCCATGAGCACCGCTTTCCTTGACCG
This sequence comes from uncultured bacterium, assembly GCA_905214215.1. Classification (GTDB taxonomy): domain Bacteria; phylum Actinomycetota; class Coriobacteriia; order Coriobacteriales; family Coriobacteriaceae; genus Collinsella. The sequence goes on from CAJMLP010000013.1 coordinate 32,356, forward strand.
TCAGCGAGACCAGGCGGAATGCGATGGTAAGCACCGCCACGCCAATCACGCCCGAAAGAATATACATCGCGGCCTGGCCGGCAAAGCCAAGGCCCTGCTCCTCGGAATAGGCCTGCAGATAATCGCCCGTGGGCAGGGTATCGGCAAAGGTCGGAGTGTCGAGACCGACCGAAGCCTGCAGACTGTCGTCACCAGCCTCCTGAACGGCGACCGCGGCGCCCTCGGCGTCCCACTCACCCCAGGCGTCACCGGTGGCAAGCAAGCCGAGCGGCGTAGCCACGACAAGCACGGCGACCAGAATGAGCGTGGGGACCAGCGAGGTCTTCTTGGCGGCAGCGCCCTCGGCGGCAAGCTGGCCATCGGCGGCTTCGGGGCCGACGATAATGCTCGGCGCCGTCTTCTTGATAAAGCCGTAGATGGCGGCCGTCGCCACGCCCTCGATCACGCCGGCAACCAGCATATGCGGGATCAACATGGCCGGAATAGCCACGGACAGCGGGAAGGGGCAGTACAGCGGCGCGCCCGAAGCGTTGGTAAAGAGCATCGGCTGAATACCAAACTCGATTGCCGCGCACAGGGCCGCCAAGCACAGGCCGACCCAACCGCTCACGATGGCAGAAACCGAGGTGCCCCAGCTCTTGTCGTGCAGACGGCTGTTGAGTGCACGGAACACGATAGCAGCGACAAACGGCAGCACAAAGGCCATGTTAAAGCAGTTGGCGCCAAACGACAGAACGCCGCCGTCGCCAAACAGCAGCGCCTGCAGCGCCAGCGCGACCGAGACAGCGATAGCCGCGGCCTCGGGGCCCAGCAGCAGCGCGATGAGTGCGCCGCCGACGGCGTGGCCTGTGGTGCCGCCGGGCAGCGGAACGTTAAACATCATGAGCAAAAAGGAGAACGCAGCGCAAATACCCAGAAAGGCCATATGCTCGCGATCGAGCGTGGCGCGCACTTTCTTGATGCAGTGAACCCATACGGGCACCATCGCCACCGCCATAACGGCATCGGTCTGCGGGGACAGGTAGTTGTCTGGAATGTGCATATACGCCTCCCGGTATCGGCGCACGGAATTGCAACGCCGCTTGAATCACCTTGCCAGTGTTACGTAATGTCATATTCGTAACACGCCGCAGGCTATAATAGCAAAACGGCGCGCCGCCACAAAAGCAGCACGCCGTTATGTAATGCGCGTGTCATATATGCAGGGTCAACGGTGCCTTATTCCGAACACCGCGGTCGCGCAGGGCTCCGCAGCAACCGCCATCAGGCCCTACGCTCCCGGCGCAAGCCCTAGCCGCGGACCTCGCCGTTTACGCCCTTGCACACCTTGGTGACGATCTTCTGGTGCGCCTTCTCGACCTCTTCGCTGGTGAGCGTGTGGTCGTCGGAGCGATACGTAAGCGCAAAGGCCATGGACTTCTTGCCCGCTCCGATGCGGATGGGATCGCGGTAGACGTCGAACAGACGCACGCCCTCGAGCAGTTTGCCGCCGGCGCTGGTAATACGGCGCTCAAGATCATCGCAGGTCACAGCGTTGTCGACCACGATAGCAAGGTCGTGCTCAACAGCCGGGTACTGCGAGAACTCGCGGTAGTTCTCCTGATTGCGGGCGCCCTTGATCAGCTTGTCCAGATCGAGCTCAAAGGCAACGACGACCTCATCGATGCCCATCGCCTCGCGCGCCTCGGGGTGAATCTCGCCAACCCAGCCCAGCACGGTGCCGCCCGAAAGGACCTCGGCCGCACGACCCGGCTGCAAGAAAGCGTAGCCCTCGCCCTCGACGGGACGGAAGCGAACCTTCTCGATGCGCAGCTGGGCGAGCAGCTCCTCGACAATGCCCTTGCCAAAGAAGAAGCGCAGCTTGCGGTACTTCATGTTCCAGGACTGCTCGCTCCACTGGCCCGAGAGCACACCCGCCACGGACTTGGTCTCCTTGGGCAGGCTGGCATTCTCGCGGCCGTGGAACAGGCTGCCGACCTCGTACAGGTGCACGTTGGGCGTGCCGTGGGCCTCGTTGTAGGCCACGGACTGCAGCAGGCCCGGCAGCAGCGAACGACGCATCTCGGTCTGCTCGGCTACCAGCGGGTTCATGAGCACCACGGGGCAACCTCGGCCCTCGGTGGACATACCGATCTTCTCCAGGTCGCCCGGGGCGGCAAAGCCAAAAGTCGTGGTCTCGTTGAGGCCGCAGGCGCGCAGGATCTCGCCGACCTTACGGGTGAGCTTCTGCTCGCGGGTCAGGCCGCCGATGTGGTTCTTGGCAGCCGGGATGGTCGCCGTCACGCGGCCCATGCCCCATAGGCGCAGGACCTCCTCGATTAGGTCGATCTCGCGCGGCAGGTCGGGACGGAAGCTCGGCGGGGTGACCATAAAGTCCTCGCCGTCGCGCTCGACGGTGCAGCCCAGACGGGTGAGCGAACGCTCGATAAAGTCGGGCTCGATGTCGGCACCGCAGATGGCATGCACGCGGGCCAGGCGCAGCTTGATGCTGTCGATGGTCTTGGGCGCGGGGAACACGTCGACATAGCCGGGAGCGACCTCGCCGCCGGCGATCTCCTCGATGAGCGCGCACGTGGCGTTGGCGACATCCACGCAGCCGGTCTCGTCAACCTGGCGCTCAAAGCGAATGGAGGCGTCGGAGATCAGCGACAGGTCGCGGCTGGTGTGCGAGGTGCGACCGGCGTTGAAGCAGGCGCTCTCGACCATCACGTCGACGGTGTCGTCCTCGATCTCGGAATCCATGCCGCCCATAACGCCGGCCAACGCCACGGGGCGCTCGCCGTCGGTGATGAGACCCATGCCGGCGTCGAGTGTGCGTTCCTCGCCGTCGAGCGTCGTGAACTTCTCATCTTGCTGGGCGGCGCGAACCACCACGCGACGCCTGCCCTCGCGCTCGGCAAAGGTGTCCAGGTCAAAGGCGTGCAGCGGCTGACCGGTGAGCATCATCACGTAGTTGGTGATGTCGACGATGTTGTTGTGCGGGCGCACGCCCAGGGCGTTGAGGCGCTTGACCATCCAGTCGGGCGACGGACCGACCTTCACGTTACGCACGATGCGGGCGACGTAGCGGTCGCACAGACCCTCGTCGGCGATCTCGACGGAAAGCTCGTCGTCGGTCGCGCGGCCGGTCTCGGCCTTGATGGCAGGCAGCTCAACGTGGAAATCGCGGTCGAAGATGGCGCCGGTCTCGCGGGCTATGCCGATCATGGACAGGCAGTCGGGACGGTTGGGCGTGATCTCGCAGTCGAGCACGGTGTCGCTCGAGCCCACGTACTCGGCAAACGGCATGCCGCAGGGCGTATCCTCGGGCAGGATCATGATGCCGGAGTGGTCGCCGCCCAGGCCGAGCTCGCGCGCGGAGCAGTTCATGCCCATGGACACGACGCCGCGAAGCTTGCTCTTCTTGATCTTGACGTCGCCGGGAAGCACGGCGCCGATCATGGCCGTGACGATGTGGTCGCCGGCCTCGAAGTTCTGCGCGCCGCAGACGATCTGCAGCGGAGCGGGGTTGCCGTCGGCGTCGAGGTTCTTGTCGCCCACATCGACCGAGCACACATACATGTGGTCGCTGTCGGGGTGCGGGGTCTTGGTGAGCACCTTGGCGGTCACCACGTGGTCGAAGGACTCGCCCACGGTGTCGATCGCCTCGACCTCGGTGCCGGTACGGATATATTCGTCCGAAAGGGTCTTGGGATCCTCCGGAATATCGATCATGGTCTTGAGCCAGTCGTAAGAAACACGCATCTAACTGGTCTCCTTTCATCTGTAACGCCTGCAATAAACAGACGGAAAACTCCAGCTACGGAGACGGGTTTCCGAGGTGCCGCAGATTGCCTTGAAAGAGGAGGGCCGCGTACTTAGGTACGCAACCGACGATTGAAAGGCAAGGTGCGGTGGCTCGGGAAGCCGCCGGGACAGGTCAACTTAAAATTGGTTCAAGAAGCGCATATCGCCCGTCATCAGCGTTCGCAGATCCGGCAGGTCGTAGCGCAGAGCCGCGACGCGCTCGGCGCCAATGCCAAAGGCGAAGCCGGTGTACTTCTCGGGGTCGATGCCGCAGTTGATGAGGACGTTGGGGTCGACCATGCCGCAGCCCAGGATCTCGATCCAGCCGCTGTGCTTGCAGAAGTTACAGCCCTTGCCGCCGCACACGTGGCAGCTCACGTCCACCTCGCAGCTGGGCTCGGTGAAGGGGAAGAAGTGCGGGCGGTAGCGCGTCTTGCGGTCCTCGCCAAACATGCACTTAACAAAGTAGTCGAGCGTGCCCTTAAGATCGCCAAAGGTGATGCCCTCGTCGACGACCAGGCCCTCAATCTGGTTGAACTGCGGCAGGTGGCAGGCATCGGCCGTGTCAGGACGGTAGACGGTGCCCGGGCAGATCATATAGATGGGCGGCTTCTGCGACTCCATGGTGTGGATCTGCACGCCCGAGGTCTGGGTGCGCAGCAGCACATCGGACTCGCCGTGGGCGTGAGCCTCAGGGTGCGCGACGCTGCCGGGGTTGTTGTCGACCACGTAGAAGGTATCGCGGGCCGAGCGGCTCGGGTGATCCATGGGGGCGTTGAGCGCGGTGAAGTTGTAGTAGGAGGTGTCGACCATGGGGCCGGACTCGACGGTATAGCCGATGCCGCAGAAGATGTCCTCGGCCTCCTCGATGATCTGCTTGATCAGATGCTGGCGGCCGATCTGCGGACGGATGCCCGGCAGCGTGATGTCGACGGCATCGTGCTCGAGTGCATGCTTGAGGGCGGCGGCCTTCATCTCGATGGTGCGCTCGTCGAGCATGCCCTCGATCAGCTGGCGCATCTCGTTGGCACGCTTGCCCATGACGGGGCGATCCTCGGGGGCGAGCTTGCCCATCATGCGCATCAGGCCGGTGATGCGACCTTTGCGGCCGAGCAGCGCGACGCGCGCGGCCTCGAGCTTCTCGGCGTCGTCGGCGCCTGCGACGAGCTCCTTGGCCTCTTCCTCGAGTTTGACCAGATCATCAATCAGACTCATGTCTTCCCTTTCGTCTCTCGCGCTCCCCGCTCGCCGGGACGACTGCCGCCGCCTAGCGTTGTGAAAACGCGGCCCGGTTCGGCAACAAAAAACCGTCCTCGGGCATGTGCATTGCCCAAGGACGGTTGAATTCCGCGGTACCACCTTGTTTGACCCGGCGGATGTCTGGCCCGCCGTGCCCACTCTGCGCCCCTTATCGCGAGGCTCACGGCTTCCCTACTGGGGCTTCGCCGCCACTAGCCGCGTGCCCGTTGAGGTCGCTGCTCGGGAGTGAACGCTTGGCCCTTGTCACCGCAGGAAGGCTTGCAGCCCATGACCTTCCCTCTCTTGCCGGCGACGCGGCGGGCAAAACCCTCTCCGTCAACGCATTGGGCTATAGGATACCACATTGTGTGGGCGTATCGCCGCGTTCCGTTTTGTTCGTGCTGGGTACAAGGCAGGTAGCTGTGCAAACTGGCCGCGTCGCCGCGTGCGACGGGCGACCTGCGAGATCAAGGATATGGTATGGGAAAGAACAAGGATAAGATGGCCAAGCCCGCAGCGGATAAGACGCCCAAAGGCATGAAGGTCGATAAGGCCGTCAAAAAATTCCGCAAGCTCGAGGGCAAACTGTGGACCCGCGAGTACCTGCTCAAGATTGCCGAGTTTGACGGCGCGACCATTGCCCCCGCCAACGGCGCCGCAGCGCGCGCCGATGCCATGGGCACCCTTGCCGGTGAACATCACAAGCTGCTGACCAGCGAAAAGTCTGTCGAACTTGTGCGCTCGCTGGCACGCGAGACCGTCGCCGGAGGCAAGATCGACGACCCGCAGCTGCTCGACGAGATCCGTGTGCTCGGCCGCGACCAGCGCGAGGCAAGCGTCATCCCCACCGAGGAGGCCGAGGCTTGGACCAGGCTCACCTGCGAGGCAGACGCCGTGTGGCACAAGGCCAAGACGGCCAATGACTGGGCGAGCTTTGAGCCCTATGTGGATAGAATCGTCGGCCAGCTTAAGCATCAGGCCGAGCTCATGGACCCCAAGCGCGACCCATACGATGTTTGGCTCGACCAGTACGAGCGCGGCCTTTCCGCCAAGAGCTTCGACGCGTTTTGCGATGAGGTCAAGGCGACGGTCGTGCCGCTCGTGCACGCCATCGGCGAGCGCGGCCAGCAGCCCGCTGCCGACTTTTTGCACGCCCGCGTGCCCGAGGCCGCCCAGCGCGCCATGAGCTTCGACCTTATGAAGCTCGTCGGCCTGGACCTGAACGACACCACGCTTGCCTTTACCGAGCACCCGTTTAGCGAGGGCTTTGCCGTGGGCGACGCGCGCATCGCGACGCACATCTACGAGGACGACTGCATCTCCAACGTCTACAGCATCATCCACGAGGCCGGTCACACCATGTACGAGCTGGGCGTGAACCCCGCCTACGCGCGCACGTGCCTGGAGGGCGGCACTTCCATGGGCATCCACGAGAGCCAGAGCCGCTTCTTTGAGAACACCGTGGGCCGCAGCCGCGCTTTTATGGGCCCGCTGCTCGAAGTGCTGCGCCGTCACGCGCCCGAAGTCTACGGCAACGTGGACGAGGACACGCTCTACCGCGCCGTGAACATCGCGCAGCCGTCGCTGATCCGCACCGAGGCGGACGAGCTCACCTACCCGCTGCATATTATGGTGCGCTACCAGATCGAGCGCATGCTGTTTGCCGGCGAGGCCACAGCCAAGGACATCCCCGCGCTTTGGAACCGTTTTATGGACGAGTATCTGGGCATTCCCGTTCCCGACGACACACACGGTTGCCTGCAAGATACGCACTGGAGCGGCGGCTCGTTTGGCTACTTCCCCACGTATGCGCTGGGTAGCGCCTACGACGCCATGTTTGTGCCGGCCATGTGCCGCGACGGCGTCGACCTTACCGGTGCCTGCGCGAGCGGCGATCTGGCGCCCGTCCGTGCCTGGCTGGGCGAGCACATTTGGCAGTGGGGCCGCGCCAAGGACGCGCCGGAGCTCATCAAGGGCGCCTGCGGCATGGACTTTGACGCCCGCTACTACTGCAGCTACCTGCAGGACAAGTTCACCACGCTCTACGAGCTGTAAGGATTGACCAGCACGCCATCGCCAACGCCAACCATGTTGACGCCGATGTCTTGGCAACGTCAGCGAAAACGGCCCCAAGCGAGCAAGGTGACGTGAAATGAAAGGGCGCTGACCTTCTGGTCGCGCCCTTGAAATTGAGCGTCAGATTGCCGCCTGGGGCCGTTTGCAGCGTCGAGCAGCTACGCGGTTTGGTAAAACCGCGTAGCTATAAAGCCTCGAGCGCGTTGGCAATGCGCTTCATGGCGGCATCGGCGGATGCTTGGTCGGGCGCCTCGGCCAGCACGCGGATAACCGACTCGGTTCCACTCTTGCGTACGAGCACGCGGCCCTCGCCCGCCAGCGCGGCCTCGGCCTCGGCGATGGCGGCCTGCACGCCCATGTTGCCCAGCGCGGCGTCCTTATCCGCTACGCGCACGGCAACCTGCGCTTGCGGCAGCAGCTTGCACGGAGCCGTGAGCTGCGAGAGCGTCTCGCGCTCGGCACGAATCACTTCCATCACGCGCAGCGAGGTCATAATGCCGTCGCCCGTGCGCTCGATATCGCCAAAGATCGTATGGCCCGTCTGCTCGCCGCCCAGGCTGTAGCCGCCCTCGCGCATCTTGGCGTACACGTGACGGTCGCCCACGCCGCTGGTCACGGCACTCAGGCCGGCAAGCTCCAGCGACTTGATCAGGCCAAAGTTGCTGGCGATCGTCGGCACCACGGTACCGCCCGAAAGGCGACCGTGCTTGTTCAGATACACGCCGCACACGTACAGGATCTGGTCGCCATCGACCACGCGGCCGCGCTCGTCCACGGCCAGGCAGCGGTCGGCATCGCCGTCGTAGGCAAAGCCCACGTCCAGGCCCTGCTCCACCGCATGGCGCTGTAGGCGCTCCATATGCGTGGAGCCGCAGTCGACGTTGATGTTAAAGCCGTCGGGCGCGGCATTGATCACACGCACGTCGGCGCCCAGCGCGTCGAACACCGGCTTGGCCACCGAGGACGCCGAGCCGTTGGCGCAGTCGAGACCGATCTTAACGCCCTGCAGCGAAAAGTTCGCACTTGCAATGAGCGAGGCAATGTAGCGGTTGCGGCCCTGCATGTAGTCCACCGTGGCGCCGATGTGGTTGCCCGTGGCCAGTGGCACCTCGCTCTTGCCATCGACGTAGTCCTCGATGAGCTCCAGTACGTCCTCGTCCATCTTAAAACCGTCGCTATTGACGAGCTTAATGCCGTTATCGCAAAACGGGTTGTGGCTCGCGCTGATCATGATGCCGCAATCGAAGCAGCCTTCCACGGTCTGATGCGCTACACCCGGCGTGGGGATCACGTGCAGCATATAGGCGTCCGCACCGCTCGCGACCAGGCCACTCACCAGCGCCGCCTCGAACATATAACTCGAGCGACGCGTGTCCTTACCCACGATGACGCGCGCCTTGCGCTCGCGGTTGGCGCCGTAATACCAGCCCACAAAACGGCCAATCTTATAAGCGTGCTCTACCGTCAGCCCAACGTTAGCCTCACCGCGAAAGCCGTCGGTGCCAAAGTACTTCATGCGCTCTCCTTACAAAATAGGGGCGAACAGATTGCCTGTCCGCCCCAAAATGGTACTCGATTATCTGCGCTACCAGAAAAACCCTACGCCGACGCGCTGTCGCGAGCCGCCTGGCATGTAGGAGTCTGACGCAGCGTAAGCGGCTTGTCCCCCGCCTCGGCTGACGTGGTCAGCGTATATGTGATCGTCGTCGTCTCGCCAGCATGCAGGTCAACGGTGCCCGAATAGAAGGGGATTCCATGCCACGTAGCGGCGCCAAGACCAAACTGGGTGCCCTCGACGGTCAGATCAGTAATGATGCCGCCCGTCGGGGCAAACAACGAGACATTCAGACGCTCGTCGTCGCGCGCGGCATCGGGCGCGCTCGCCGCGACGTAGTCGGGCAGCTTGCCGGCCTCCTCCTGCGTCATGATGTTCGTCAGGGTAACGGTGATGCGATACGAGCATGTGCCGTCACCGTTCTTGATGCCCTGGCCAATCTGCGTATCGGCATTCAGGTACCAGTCGAGCTTGGAGAAGCTCAGGTTGTTAAAGTAGACACCAGCAACGGGATCTTCACTCGGGTCATCCGGATCGGGCAGCGAGGCGTCGATGTTCATCTCCTTGATAGCGTTCTGCTCGTCATCGTTTTTCATCCACGCGATCAGGCGGCCCTCTTCGGCACCGCGCTCAACGGCGCTGACAAGCTTCGTAACATCGACATCGCCGATACCGCCAAGGATCTTGTCGAAGGCAGCGCTGGCGACGGATGCAAAGATGCCGTCCGACTCCTCGACCGGATAGTTCCAGTACACATCGTGCATGAGGACCTTTGCGGCGTTGGTGCCGTCGACAACCGTTCCGTCGGGCAGCGACACGTTACCGACCAGGCCCAGCAGATACTGCAGGAACACCGGGTCGATACCCACGACGCCGTCAACGTCCTGGCCATATTGAGATTTCCACAGGGCTGCGACACGCTGCGAGTTGCGGGGCCAATCAGGCGAATAGGTATTGCCCGAGTTGTACAGGTTACTGTGGTTGCCGAACAGCGCCTCATCCTCTTCGTCGACGCTCTCGACTGCCTCATCCTCGCTGAGTCCAATGCGGGGAACAAACTCGCCAATCGACATCTGGCCGTCGGTGACCGAAATCAGGCCCTGCGAACCGCCAAAGCCGCCGCAGGCACGAATCTCGACGTTGTTCATGGCGTACACAAGGTAGTTGCGCGTCTGGCCGTTGGCGCCGAGCATCTGGGGAAGGACGGGGGCGACCTTCTCCGCCGCGTCAACCGCGCCGTTGAGGGTGGCAAAGCCGTCCTTGGCCTTATCGACCAGCTCGGTCACTTGGGAAATATGAGTATCGCCAATACCCTGGATCTTCTCGTTGGCGCTCTTGAATACCTTCGAGCTGCTGGAAAGCGAATCGGCGACCGCCTGCAGCGCGGACACGTTAATCATGCCGTCCTGGAACAGCTTGCCGGGCGTGGCCTGCGAAAGGTTGTCGGCCATGGGAACCAGCGCGTTGCTCGAGACATCGGACAGGGCATCAATCATGGTGCGGGCCGCACTGATGTCGCTGCCATACACCGGGATAAACGAAGCCACCGTCCACAGCGGGCTCGAGGTCTCCGCCTTCATGCTATCGCAGAGCCCATCGATCTTCTTCGCGTCGTCAGGCAGCGTCGAAAAATCGCCCGACGTGACCTTGTCCTTAAGGCCACCGACGATCTCGACAGCCTCCTTCGCTTCGCTCTTTACGGTCTTTGCCGAGTTAAGCAGCATAAAGCCACTTGCGCCAAGCGCAACGAGAAGCACCGCGACTACAGCGGCAATAATGGCGCCAGTGTGACGCTTTTTGCGCTCGCCCTTGCGATGGCGATGACGGACCAGCCCGTCAGAGGTCGAACTCGACGAAGCGTCGCTACCGTAGTTCAAGCCAAAATCGTAATAATCTTCCTTGGAACCCGAGCCCGCAAACTGGGCACCGCTATCATCCAGGCGGGCGAACGTGCCAGTCTCGGAGGCGCCGGTGTAAATCGTGCCAAGGTTACCCGTAAGCCCCGCGCCACCGGCAGAGGGAGTATTGTTGGCGGCCTTGCCGGCATTAACGTTGCCGGCGGTATTCGCGGCGTTGGCAGCACCTGCGTTGTTCGCAGGTATCGAAGGGGCCCCGCTCGGCTGCGACGTGGAGGTTGCACCGCCCGCAAAGACATTCCCTCTTGCACGGCCGGTCTTTTTTGCCTTTTGAGACTGCTCGTACAGAGCGGTAAACATCGCCGTCTCGCCCGGGGACACGCGCTTACCGGAACCGCCCTGCCCAGCGCCGCCCGGCGTGCCGGCCTTACCAGCCCCGTTCGGACGCGGCGGAACTGCAGGACGGCCGCTATCGCTGCCCTTAAAGTGATTACCAGCCATAAAGAAATCCTCGCAATTGAGTCGCAATGAAAAAGTCCATAACGTTACTAGTTTATGGCATTTTGAGCATCGACAGCTAAACTCCAGACACGGACATCAATTGGCGAAAATGTGGCACAACGCCTTTTCCGTCTTGGCGCCAGCTACACCGTCAAAAACACCATCGCGATAATCATGGCAAAGCCCGCCAGGTCGGTGGGCAAAAACACCGTTCCCAGCATAAGGGCGCTGGTGATGGTGGCCGAAACCGGCTCCATGGTTCCAAGGAGGCTCGCGCGCACCGAGCCAATCTCCTTAACGCCCTGCATGTAGAACATATAGGCGAAGAACGACCCCACCACAATAAATATCGCGAGCGCGCCGACACCCGAGGGGCCGAGCGCCGGCATATGCGCCCACGGCTGGGTAAAGATACTCATCACGATTCCCGCCGAAAGCATGGCCGAGCCCGTGACGACCGGGCTACCGTATTTGTTGAGGATTCCGGCAGGGATGATTGCTATGCAGGCACCGCCCACTGCGCACAAAAGGCCCGAGAGCAGGCCCATCGGCGAGATGTTGAGCGTACTGGGGTCGCCGCCCGTGGCGATCAAAAACGTTCCGCCCAATGCGAGCAAAATGCCAAGAGCCTCGCGCGTGCGCGGCAGTCGATGCGCGGTGACGCAGGCATACCCCATGACGACCACCAGCTGCAGGCACTGGAAGACGGTCGCGGTGCCCGCGTTGGTCAGGCGCACGGCTGACAGATAGCAAAGCTGGTTGAACAGCAGACCAAAGATCGTAAACAGAATAAGCTGCTTGCGATCGGCAGGGGTGGTCCACAGCTCGATCAAGCGGTCGCGGTCTTTTCTGAGCACAACGAACATAAAGAGCAGGCCAGCGATAACTTGGCGCACGCTCATCAGCCAAAACGTCTCGATATGGCACACGTCAAAGAGGTAGCTGGCGCTGGTGCCAGAAAAACCCCAAAACGTACCGCCGGCAAACGCGGCGAGCGTACCCAGGGCCATCTTGCGCGCCTGGGCGTCGTTGAGGCGGTCGCGCCATGCGCGGCGGGTGCTGCGGCTCAGCTCGTCAGTCCCCTCGGGCACGATAAAATCAGACGCCGCCGTCATCGGTACCGAAGCCCTTTCACGTGCACACTGCGCCGAGCGCTCCTGTTCCATCCCACTCCCCCGAAATCAATTGGCAATAAAGCGTCCAAACTGTAGCACGAATATTGGTATGAAATAGCAGATGATGCGGAGCATCTGCGAGCGTCCAAATTGCAGGGACGAAAGGCCCGATGAGCTATGCCGAGCGGTTGGAATCGCCTGGGGCGCCGGGATCGGCTTCCGCACTTTCATCGGTATGGCCACCGTCGGCATCGCCCTCGTCACCGGCGTCGCCCTGCTCCTCCTGCTCGCGACGGCGCTTTTCGCGAATCTGCTCCACGGCTGCGCGCAGGGCGGCCTCGTCCTCGGCGCATGCCACCTCTTGCGTTGTCTTGACCATATGGCGAATCTCGAGCACCAGCAGCACGATCAGCGGCACCACGATAAGCGGAAAGAACAGCAGCGGATTGGTGAGCAACGAGACCACCACGCCCAGCCCCGCCGAGACAAAGACCACGCGCCCCACCACGTCGGCGGCGGGCACGGGCGCAGCATCCTCGACCGGATTGGCATCGCCCTTGGTGCGGTAAACCGGCGTGCCGTCGGCCGCATCCTCCACGGCAACGATGCGATGCGTGTTGAGCGAACCCTCCAGCGCGTCATCGGACGAATGGAAGGTGATGATGTCGCCGACCTGGTAGGCCTGGCTGTTGTCGGTATCGACGACGATAAACGAATGCACGGGAATCGCCGGCTCCATCGAGCCGGTCAGCGTACGCATAAAGCCATAGCCCATGATGGTGGGGATCTCACCAGCGGGCGTGAACACCGTGCGCAGCAGCACCACAAAGGCGACCAGGATCGCCACGGTCGCCAACACGTTGATCACGCGGAGCACGTGCTTCATCACTTGTCGGCGTCCTTTGCGGAAGGTTCGACGTCAGTGGCGTCAGATGCCGAAACGTCGGTCTCATCTCCCTCAACGGTCGTGGCGACATCGCCCTCGGCGGCCTCTCCGCGCAAGCGAGCCAGCAGATAGCGCGACAGGCTGTTGCCCTCGGCACGGCGCTCGGCGCGGGCGCGATCGCGCTCGGACTGCTCCAGCTCGTGTGCCAACGAGTCCAAGCGTTGCTGCATCTCCGCGCGGGCGGCCTCGAGCTCGCGCTCGTGCGCGGCCTTGGCGGCGGCGAGTTCCTGCTCAATACGCTCCCCTGCCTCGAGCTCGGCTGCGGCGGCACGCGCGTCGGCGTCGGCACGAGCCTCCTCGGCGGCACGCGCGGCGGCATCGCGCTCGGCAGCGGCAGCGGCGACCTTCTCGCTGGCATCCACCGTAGCCTGCTCAACGGCAGAATCGGCGGCAGCACGGGCGGCGTCGATCGCAGCATCGGCGGCCTGCTGGGCGGCGGCAACCTTCTCCTCGGCCGCGACGACGGTGTCGGCGAGCTTCTGCTCCGCCACAGCAGCGGCGGCGTCGGCAGCCTCCCGCGCGGCACGGACATCGCGTTCGGCCGTCAGCTGCACTTCCTCGATCTGCAGCTTGGCGGCGTCCAACTTGGCATGCAGCTCGGCCATCTCCTTGGCAGAGGCCTCGCGCACGGCGGCGAGCTCGGCCGCAGCAGTGTCCTTGGTGGCCTGCAGCTCGGCAGCGTCGGCCGCCGTCTTGGCGGCCAGGGCCGCAGTAGCATCGCTCTTAACCTGCGCGACCTGCTCGGAAGCCGCCTGCTCGGCGGCAGCAACCTTGGCGTCCGCGTCTGCCCGGGCGGCAGCCACCTCGGCATCGGCCTCGGCGCGCATCTGCTCAAGCTGCGCCGCCGCGGTCTCACGCGCCTCGACAGCGTCGGCCTCGGCAGCCTTCTTGCCCGCCTCGACATCCTCCAGCGAACCTTGCAGCTCCTCAACATCAGCCTCGGCCATCTGCGCGCGTTGCGTCAGCGCCAGCTCGCGCGTCTTGGCCTCGTCCAGCTCGTCGGCCAAATCATCGCGCTCGTCGGTCAACGCGTGCGCCTGCACCTTCCAAGACTTGACCTGCCCCTGCAGCTCCTCGATCTGCTCGCGTGCCTCGGCCAGCGCCTGCTCGGCATCGAGCTGGGCCTGCGTGACCTCCTCCACAAACACGCGGCGGACCTCAACATCGGGCAGGTCGGGACTATCGACCTGCACCTCCTTAATCTCTTTAATAAACTTGGGCGCCACCGGCGCGTGTTGCACGCTCTCGAGCTCCTGCAGGTTGCGCTCGTCATCGGTCAGGCTCTTAAAGACGGTGTAGTTGTTAATGAGGTTGGTGTACATCTGCACCATGTACTCGTCATCGAACGCCAGCGCCTGCTGCTTCACGTCGATGTTGTAGCCCACCTTGTCGTAGCGCTCCATAAACTGCCACAGCTGGTAGCACTTGCGGTAGTTGGGGTCCTTCATGATGAGGTTGGTGCGCTGAATGGGGCTGCGGACCGCACTGCAGCCGTTCATGATCTGGCAGAACGACGCGCCGCGCAGCGCCATGACCAGGCGGCGCACGCGGTCGATGCGCATAAAGACGTCCATGTTGTCGGCATCGTTCTCGGCAAAGCTCTGACGGTTTTTGACCGTCATCTCGACGTTGTACTCGATCTCCTCGTACGCATCGTCGATCTTGCTGTGCATCTTAAAGCGGTTGCGGATCTCGTTGCCCGTCGACCAAAAGATCACGTCGGTACGCTTGTCCACAAACGTCAGCAGGCGCTGAATCAAGTGGTAGATAAAGCGGTTCTCGTACAGGTCGTAGGTCTCGACGGTATTGACGTTGAGGATGCGCGTGGGGTGGACGCCGCCATCGTCGCTCGGCGCCAGGAACTGCGTGTTCTGGCTCAGATGACGGACGCTGTCGGCGCTGATCTTTTTGGCGAGCGAGACCGGCACCACCTCTTCCTCGGCGGTGATAAAGCGGCGCGGATTTTCGATGATGGTGTTGATGGCATCGAGCGAGTCCTCGATCATGCTGATCCACTCCTCGTCCACCACCTTGACGAGCTCCTCGCGCTGCTGCTCGATCGTGGTGCCCGAGGCCTGCGCCATCTCAAACAGATAGCGGAAGTAGCGGCTGTCCTCCTGGATAGGCTCCATCTGCTCGGAGAAGCTGGTATAGAGGTCCTGAATAGTCTCGGACATGGGTTACTCCATAGATTGGATCGATTGGAAAGGAGCGGGGCGACATCACGCCGCCCCGCACTTACGCCATTAGTAGAAGTTCTGGATCCGCTGCAGGTACATGACGGAATCGGGCAGGCCGCCCTCGCCAAAGGTCTTCTCGATGTACTCGATCAGGCCCTTCATCTCGTCGCGCACAAAGCTCACGTTCATGGACTCAAACTTCTTGAGCACCTTGCGGGCGATGATGTAGTCCATGCCGCCCAGCTCGGTGCCGCCGCACGCCACGTACACGGGGATAAAGTCGTACATCTGCTTGATGATACGGTTGCCAAAGGCCAGCTTAAAGCGGGTCTGCAGGTACTGGTCCAGCTTGTGCATCTTCTGGAGCAGCTCGTCGTCGATTACGTACTCGACCTTGGCCTTTTGGAACAGATACTGCAGGTGGTCGGCCGTCACGTGCACGCGCTCGTGCGGCTCGCATTCAAACGCGTCGGCGCGCTCGTTGAGCTCGATGGGGATCGCACGGTCGTACACCTTGTCCGTGATGGTAAAGGTGGAGTCGTCGTTGTTGGCGGTGCCGATAAACCACAAGCTGTCGGGAATGGTGAGCTTGCCGTCGTGCAGGGCCTTGGGGTCGGCGGCCCACTGGGTGGGCACCAGGTCGAGCACCCACTCGTCGTGGCTGGGCATCTCGAGCACCGACAGGATCTCGGCAAAGTAGTACTCCACGCGGGCGAGGTTCATCTCGTCGAGCACGATCATGGACGGGTCCTGGCGAAGGCCTGCCTCGTACACGGCGCGGAGGAACTCGGTCTCGTTAAAGCGCTTGGAGAACTCGTTAAAGTAGCCGAGCACCTCGGTGCGGTCGCGGAAGCTCGGCTGCACCGACACGATGGTCGCGGGATTGTCCAGGTAGCGGCTAAAGCTGTAGGGCAGCGACGTCTTACCGGTACCCGAGATGCCCTCCAGGATCAGCAGCTTGGAGGCGGCCATGCCGGCCACAAAGCGGCGGATGATCTCAGGCGTGTAGTAGAGCTTCATCTGGCTGCAGGCGAACGCGCGGAAGCTGTCGACAAAGTCCTCGAGCGAGATGGCATCGTCGTAGGCCGGCGACTCCCAGTCGCGGTACTTAAGGTCCACCAGGGACAGCTTGGGGAAGCGGTTGGCCTGGGCGATTTCTTTTTCCTCGGCAAGGGTCTTGGCCTCGACGGTGGCCTTGGCCATGGCAGCCGCGGCGTCCTTGACGCCCGCGCCGTCGAGCGCGAGCGACGCGTTGCCCGACACCACGGCGGCCGTGGCGCCCTCGCCCGCAGGCGCACCCGCAGCGGTGCCTGTAGCGGCGCCCACCACGTTGCCCACCGTGGGCAGGTGGTCGTCGGCCAGGGCCGAGGCGCCCACGTACGGAATCTGCTTGGTGCCGCCCATGGCATTGACCTTGAGCGCCAGCAGCTTGTTCTTCTCGTCCATGAGGTCGAGCACCTGCTTGTTCAGGCGGCCGATCTCGCGATAGAGCGCCTTGTTGGACGTGTCGTCGCGATGCAGGCGGCGGTTGATGCGGTAGCGGTGGACCAGGATGGCCACGATCAGCACGGGAACCGCGATGAGCATGGCAAACAGAATGATCGCACCGATCTTGCCCACCAGGTCAAACGTGGTGAAGTAGGTCATAAAGATGTTGAAGTACTCAACCCAACCAAATACCAGAAGGTTAAGGATGGAGCTCACAACGGCAACGACGTTGTAGACAACCTTTGCCAGCAGCTCCCAGGCAAATCCCAGAAACTCACTCACCGTCGGTACCCTCCTGCTTGGTCGCGTTCATCGCCGCCTCGGCCTCGGCCTTCAGACGACGGGCTTCCTCGAGCTTGGCCTCGGCCTGGGCGAGCTGCTCGGCGGCGTTATCGGCGGCAACGGTGGCGGCAGCGCCCTTGCCCTCGGCGTCCACGATGGCAGCCGCGGCGGCCAGGCGGTCCTCCTCGGCCATGGCGCGCTTAAGGTTCATGCCCACCACGATGAGGTGATACACCTGGTAGATAAAGAACAGCAGCATGGGCAGCACGATCACAATGAGGAAGCCCATGGAGCTGGACAGGAAGTTCATGACCTTGCCCATCTGCGGCAGCGCAAACACGTACTTGCCCACGATGTCGCCGTCGCTGATGATGTGTGTATCGGCCACGTCGTTGTTATCGCCCTTGGTGGTAAAGCTGCGCATGCCGTTGACCTCGTCGATGGCGGCGATGCGGTGCGTGTTGAGCGCGTACTCGTTGTCGATAATGGTGTGGAACGTCACGATGTCGCCCACCTCGAGCTTAGAGGTGTCGCACTTTTGGATGACGATGAGGTCACCCTTGTTAAACGTGGGCGCCATGGAGTCGGACTGCACGGCAAGCGGGGTGAAGCCGGCGATGTCAGAGACGCTGCCGTCCTCGTGCGTGGCGAGCGTGGTAAACGCATACAGGGCCGCCACCAGGATGATGATCCACATGACGACGCTCAGTGCGATGGATGCGGCTTTTTTGACAGATTGCATGATGTCCCTTACTACCGTGTCTGTTTAGGTCGTGCGCGGCCCGATGGCCGCCGTGCGTATCTACTGTTCCTCGATGCCCTCAAAGCGCATCGAAACCGAATAGTTAGCTCCCTTTAGCATATTAGTGCAATTTGGGTCCGTTCCCTCGAGCCATATGCGAACGGTTACCGGCTTGTCCGTATCTTTTATTAGGTCGAACATGTCGCTGGCCGCGTTCGCTGCTCCCGAGTCGAGCCCAAAGACGGTGGCCGCACCAGACGAGCCTCCGCCTCCGTTGGGGTTGTAGACCCAGGTGTGGCCGTCGGCGGTAAAGCTCATGCGCATGGCGCTGGCCATGCCCTGCGTGTCGGAGCTAAACCGCGTGCCGGACGCGCCGCCGTCGCCGTCCTGCCCGGTCAGGCGAACGCGCAGGTCCGTGCTGCTCATAAAGTGCAGCGTGAACTCCAGGTAGGCGCCGGTCGCGGGATCGGCGGTGGAGCCATCCTCGAAGGTAAAGGTCTGGTAATCGCTCGTGGTGACGGGCTTGAGCCTGGATGCATCGATGTCCACGCCCTTTTCGCTGGCGATGCGTGCCGAGATCTGGTCGAAGCCCAAGCTGTGCACGTACTCGTCAAACGCGGCATGCTCGTCCAGGTCAAAGCGCAGCGAGCCGTCGGCGTTAGCATCGATCATGAGCATTCTGGTCTTGGCGCTATCGGCGATGGAGAACCAGGCAAACGTTGCCATGGCTATCGCCACCAGGGCAAACAGCACCAGCACCACGGTGGTGGTGAGCTTGCGGCGCAGGTCGGTGTCGGCGGGGGCGGGGACGTTGAGCTTGCCGGTGGCGGGCGTACAGTTGGCGGCGGGTTGCTTACGCGTCATGGCTACTCACCGTCCAAGGTCGCAAAGAGCGCCAGGTGCAAGGTGCCCGGGTCTTGATGCAGGTAGTCGGCGCTATCGGGGTCGGTGCCCTCGATGTAGTAATAGATATCCAGACGATAGGTCTGGCCCAGCCCCAGCGTGGCAAGCGTGTTTTGCGGGCGCGTGGCCGTCTCGCTCGTGTCCAGCGTAAAGGCGGCGGGGTCCTGCGTCACGTTGGTACCGCAAGCGAGCTGGCCGTTTTGCCAGCCCAAAAGCATGCCCTCGGTATAGCCTGCCAGGCCCGCGGGGACGGTCGCGGGATGCTCGTCGCGATGGCCGCCGTCGGAGCTGTCGAGCTCAAAGATGTTGGCGGCAAGTACCTGGTTGCCGCTCGAGATCTTAATGCCCACACGGGCTGCGCGCAGCAGCTCGGCGTTGGCGTCCTGCGGGACCAGCGATTCGGCCAGATACAAGCTGACCTTACCCTTTACTTTGCTGGCGCCCGTTCCGGTAATGGTGGGGCGCAGATCGATCCAGCCGTGGTAGAACGCGGAGCCATTGTCTTTTGCCTGCTCAAATACCGTGGCATCGCCGGCCGAGTTGTTTTGCGCGCAGGCGGCAAAGCCGTTGAGGTCAAAGGTCGAGACTGGGTAGAGCGTCACGGCGCCATTCGCGCTGGAAGTCAGGGAAACGTCGCCCTGCTGCGACCAGCTGCCGCGATCGGCATCGCCCAGCTCTAGCACCAGCTTGGACGTGTCGCTGTGCACGCTCACCGAGTTGGTGTTGACCTTCATGTTGCTGGTAAACCAGGCGTAGGTCGCGGCGCCCAAAGTGGCGGCGAGCGCCACCATAACGAGCGCGATGTAGGCACGCGCGCGACGGGCGTGACGGCGGGCGGCGGCGCCCTCGAGGACCTGGCGATCGACGGACGCGCTGGAGGGGGCCGCGGAGCTAGCGCTCTGGGTTTTGGCCTTGCGGTTATCTGCTGGCATGTGCTTCTTGTCTTCCATGTCGCTTCGCCCCCCTTATGCCTTGGCCGCGGCAAAGGCAAGCTGCAGCACCACATCGCGAGCCTGAGCCTCGTCGATGCATTGGGCGTCGCAGCCTTCCATGTACACAACGTAGCGAACGCTTGCCACCTCGTTGGCGGCCAGCGTGCAGATGGGCGTGGCGCCTGCGCGCGCTGTGGGCGTGTCGCCGGCGCCGTCCATGCTGTAGGCGCTTATGGCGCGTGCGGGATCGGCGGTGTAGGTCCAGCCCGAGGCACCGGGCGCCACGGCCACGCCGTCTTGCGCGGTGGTACGCCTACTGGTGGCGCCCGAGGTGTTGCCCAGATCGTCGCAGGTAAAGATATGCGTTTGCGTGCCCGACTGAGTTGTAATGACCAGGCCCAGACGCAGCACGGCCAGCAGCTGCGGGTCGTTCGTCACGCTCATCTGGCCCTGATACAGGTACACGTTGAGCGCGCTATCGCTGCCCTTAAGGTACAGCGTGCCCGAAAGGGCGTAGTCGTCCAGCTGCGCGGTGCAGTCGGCGTAGTCGGTCGTGATGCCGGCGGCGTTTTGGAACGTGCCGCGCCAAAAGCGGGAAAGGTCTGCCGTCGAGATGGGATAGAGCGTCTTGTCGGCGGCGGCAAGCGTTGCCGTTGTGTCCCAGGGCCCGTTGGCCGAAAGGCCAATCTGCAGGTCGGACCCCTCGTCGCTTACCGTGTGCGCCACGGGCGTCACGTTGGTGAAGCGCGAGTTGCTAAACCAGGCGTATGTGGCCGCACTCAGGGCGGCTACCAGCACCAACATCCATGCGGCCGCGGCAACCATGCGACGGCGCGAGCTTAGGATGTCTTTGATGTTCGATGTACTCATGCCCCGGCCCCTTACGAACGCTTACCGGCAAAGCGCAGCGCCAGCGATTGCAAGCTGGTAGCAGCCAGGTTGTTGGTGCAATCGGGGTCGCAGCCTTCCAGCCACACGTACACATCCACGCGCACAGGCGTGCTGCGGTTGGCGCCCTTGGCAGCGGCGGGCAGGCTGCAGATCTTGGTCGTGGCTTCCTTGAGGCTCACGATGCCGGTGTCTTCGTTGTAGTTGCAGAAGTTTGCGCTGGTCAGCTGGTCAAAATGCACCGTTGTTCCATCGGAGCGGGTGCTGTCGAGCACCAGGTGATTCTGCTCGTTCTCGCCGGCATCCTTGCCGTCGAGCGTGTTGTAGCGCGCTTGGGGATTGTGCTCGCCCGAAACCTCAAAAACGTACTGTCCCGTAACGGTGTCGCCCTGCCCCGGAGCATAGGTAACCAGGCCCACGCGCAGGGCGGTGGAGATGGGGTTTGCCGGGTCCTGCTCGGTAAAGTCGATGCCCGACAGGTACACGTCGGTCGCAGCCGAGTTGGTGGCCAGGTACAGGGAAGTCTTGTAGTAGTCGGAATGCTCGGCGGCGCCAAACATGCTGGCAAAGAGCGAGTCCTGGGTGGTTCCGCCGGTAAAGCCCGTTACCTTTTGAAAGCCGTTGAGCACGTTGTCGGTCGAGACGGGATCGAGCAGACCCGTAAAGCTCAGGCCGGCATTGGTTTTGTATTCGCCGTCGTACTCGTTGGAGATGAGGAAGGTCACGCCCGTGCCGGCGGCCATCTTGACATCGGTGATGTGGCGGTTGGCGTTGTAGATGTACCAGGCATACGTTACGGCTCCGGCAGCAACAAGGGCAACCAGCAACGTGGCGAGCATGCGATTGAACTGTTTTCGCAGCGAGCGCGCGTCCGACATGTCCCTCCCCCAGATGCCGCATCGTAAACTACCTGGACACCATTTGCCCATAATGGAGTTATTTTACGCGAATTTGCAGTTCATCGGGGGTACAAACGCGACTTTCCGCGTGCTGTTCGCGCTACATCGGGGACCGACAGGGTCGCAAGTTGCGGTTGATTTTCAATCTCAACGCAACAGCCTGAACGGGCCCCGCGTTTCCGCAGCT
>CAJMLP010000014.1:0-48196 GCA_905214215.1 uncultured bacterium
ATCTGTATCGCCTGCTGCGCGATGCGATTGGATGCGGCAAGCAAACGTTTATGACACAGGTCGAGGAGACACTCGCCGCTGGCGATATGACCGCTTATGACCTGGGCTTCGAGTCCACGCGCGAGCTGCTCGAGGAACTCGACGACTGCATTAAGCTGACCGTCTTTAAGGGCGGACGTCTGTATGCCACCGTCATCGCCAATGAGGCCTGGGATGCTGCCCTTGCCAAGGGCGAGGACAAGCCCAAGGCCGCCAAGGGCGCCAAGCAGTCCTACAAAAAGAAAAAGCGCGGCGAGAAGGACCTGAAGGCCGTGCGTCCCAAGCACGTTAAGCGTCCCGAGCCCGAGTCCGTGGCCGAAGTCGCTCCGGAGCCCGAGCCCGAGGTAGAGGCTGAAGTCACTGCTGAAGTAACGGCAGAGGTCGAAACTGAAATCGCTGCCACGACCGAGCCCGAAGTCATGGCTGAGCAGGAAGCCGCCGTTGAGCTCAACGAGGTTCCCAAGTCGAAAGCCGAAGAAACCGCCGGCCAACCCGAGACGTCTGCGTTCCAAAACAGCGATGTCTTTGGCGACAACGCCGAGGACGACCAGTCCGACGAGCCTGCGAATCAAGACGCTACCGAGGCGACGCCGGAACCCGAGACGCCGCAGCCCGCCATCTCGCTCACGGTTGTCTATGACCCCGAGAACGCCAACGCCGGCATCACCACCATGGTATCCACGCCGGTCGAGGCCAAGCCGAACGTCGAGGCAGAGGACACTCCGCAGGCCGGTGCCAAAACCGGGACCGAAGACACGTCCATCTCCGTGGAACCGACAGATTCCATAGCTAAGCCAGAAGCGGCATCTGAGTCTGCACCTGTCATTGAGTCCGCATCCGCACCCGCCTGTGACCAGGCTCCCACACCTGCACCGACTCCGGTCCCCAATTCAGCACCGGCCCCCGCTCCCGCAGCACCGACCATCCCCGGGGACTTCCCCATCGATTTCGCGACCGAGGTCTTCTGCCCTAGTCCGCTGCTGCACCAGCTGTCGACTTATCTCCCCTACGGCGCCGACACCCTCGGCATCGTCGGCGAGTACTACTGGATCGCTCGCGAGCGCGGTACCATCGAGGCCGGCCGTAACCGCGCGAGCTTCCCCCTGCGCTACACACAGGCCGGCAAACGCCACGAAGTCACCGTACGCATTCGCCGCAACACCACCGGCGGCCTCGGAGCCACCTGGGCCATCGACAAGGTCGAAGCCCCGGCCGAGTAAAAAACGGCCTCGGATAGCCAATTGACCATCCGAGGCCGTTTGAATTCAGGCCTTTTAGTTGTCATCGGCGCATATAGACACCAGAGAAGCAAGCTCATCCTCAAGTTGCGGAGCAAAGTATCTAAAAGAAACCTGCGCTCCAGTCGGTATCGACTCAATCATATTCGCAGCATTATCTGAAACTCGGTACGATGCAGTTTCACCTGTCTTCAAATCCTCTATTGAGCAGACAGCGTCTTCAGCATCAATCGACCTAAGCACGCCTTCTCCTTGTAACATCACATCGGCATGCCCGCCAGCTATTTCTAATGAACCTGAGTCTGTCGCAGTCACTTCTCCGGAACCTCCGCGCGATATCTCTTCCTTTGTTGAACAGCCCACCAATGAAGCCATCAGCACCAAAGACAGAGCTAGACGAATCGCCCTACTTCGAAAAAGTCGTTCCATAAGTCCACGCATAATAGCTCTGATCATACTTCAGGAAGGATAAAGATGAATTCCAGCCGTCCGCTATGCCAATCATCTGCCTTGTCTCTCCAGTTTTCTTACCAGTAAGTGTGGCGTAAGCCTCCGCTGTTACAGAATGGGCTGATCCGTTGTACAAACTCGCATGTAAAACATTCGGTCTATTAGAGTTAATCTCATTTTGAATGCTCGCGATAGCCGGAGAGGAGACAGTGCGGGCGATAAGAGTACTTCCTCTGCTTGCGCAGTAATTTGTAAACCCCGTTGCACAGGTTGATATCGGCGTTCCGCCCAAAACAACGCCGGGAACAGTCTGTTCTTCATCGGAAAGAGCATGGGTATTGGTGTAATTCCATATCTGCATATATTGCGAAGGGTCGCTATATAAATTGGCAATGCCATACAGTTCCGCAACGTTCGAAAAAGCTGTCACCATACAAGCATAGTGGGCAGTAAGCCTCTTAATCTCGCTTTCATCATATGACATAAACTGAGAAATGGAACGAAATCCAGATACTGTGTAATCCTGCATTTGAGTTGCGTAAATTACGACATCGTTCCAGCTTGAAGGTTTATTCGATAAAACGACAGGCCGTCCTTCTATGGAAACAGCCGGGATTGTTCTTCCGCAATTTGTTGTTATTGAACCGTCCAAAGATTGCACACCGAATTCGAATGGATTGATCATTACGACTGGGTTATTGAAAGAATAAGACTCAACACCAAGATCTCCTCCCCGATCCATAGGGCTGACTAAGCCGTCTCCAAAACGATATCCCGTAAGTATTTCATCATCTGAAGCATCTAAAACCAAATAGCCCGCGGCTCTATTGAATGTCACAACCGGAACAATGTAGCCAAGCGGGGACCCATCAACGTCTACAAAAGGAATAGGGTCAGAGGGCGTATACGAAGAGCCGAGGAGTCCCTTTATATATTTATCGGCAAGCTCTTGCGCAATTTCTGAAGTAAATTGTATCTGCTCACCATCAATATTGCCCGTCGAAGCAAAAACCTCTTTCGGACGTGCGGCTAAGGCGACAATTGAAGACGCGACAAGTTGCAGAAAACGACGACGCGAAAGCATATGTTCTTCTTTCTAGAGGAGCGACTTATAAGATACTCCTATTCTATAACCTTTTTTGTAACGTTACAGCACTGGTTATATTTCAATTCGATTTGCTTATGTCCCTGTAGCCCAATACGTCTTTACGTTTTAAACGGAATTAGAAAATCACTCATAGCAAAAACGGGCTTTAATCCCAAAGAGATGACTTTGATTATGAATCAAACCAGCAGCCAGGGCATAGCTGCAGTGCAATTGCTACAAGAAAGGCCGCCCTTGCTGGCGGCCTTTCTACTTGCTACTAATCGCGCGTCAGCTTGCGGTGAATACGATGCGGCTGGGCTGCGTCCTCGCCCAGGCGCTCGATGCGGTTGGCCTGATAGGCCTCGAAGTTGCCCTCGAACCAATACCAGTTGCCCGGGTTCTCGTCGGTGCCCTCCCACGCCAGGATGTGCGTGGCAACGCGGTCTAGGAACATACGGTCGTGGCTAATGACCACCGAGCAGCCCGGGAACTCGAGCAGCGCCGCTTCGAGCGAGGACAGCGTCTCGACGTCGAGGTCGTTCGTGGGCTCGTCGAGGAGCAGCAGGTTGCCGCCCTGCTTGAGCGTGAGCGCCAAGTTCAGACGGTTGCGCTCGCCACCGGAGAGCACGCCAGCGCGCTTCTGCTGGTCCTGGCCCTTAAAGCCAAAGCTCGCCACGTAAGCACGGCTCGGAACCTCGGTCTCGCCGACCATCATGTGGTCCAGGCCGTCCGAGACGACCTCCCATAGGTTCTTATCGGGGTCGATGCCGGAACGGTTCTGGTCGACGTAAGAAATCTTGACGGTCTCGCCCACCTCGAGCTCGCCCGAAGTCAGCGGCTCCAAACCCACGATGGTCTTGAAGAGCGTGGTCTTGCCGACACCGTTGGGGCCGATGACGCCCACGATGCCGTTACGCGGCAGGGTGAATGAAAGGTCGTCGATGAGCACGCGGCCATCGAACTCCTTGTGCAGGTGATGGGCCTCGAGCACCTTGTTGCCCAGACGCGGGCCCACAGGGATGCGGATGTCGGTCCAGTCGAGCTTCTGGCTTGCGCGGGCCTCGGCCTCCATCTCCTCGTAGCGAGCCAGACGGGCCTTGTTCTTGGCCTGGCGAGCCTTGGGCGAGCTGCGTACCCACTCGAGCTCGGCCTCCATGCGCTTGGCGAGCTTGGCATCGCGGTTGCCCTGCGCCTCAATACGCGCGGCCTTGGTCTCCAGATACGTGGAGTAGTTGCCCTTGTAGGGATAAAGGTGGCCGCGGTCGACCTCGCAGATCCACTCGGCAACGTTATCCAGGAAGTAGCGATCGTGCGTGACGGCAAGCACCGCGCCCTGGTAGTTGTGCAGGAAGTGCTCGAGCCACAGGATCGACTCGGCGTCCAAGTGGTTGGTGGGCTCGTCGAGCAGCAGCAGGTCGGGAGCCTCGAGCAGCAGTTTGCACAGCGCCACGCGACGACGCTCGCCGCCGGAGAGCACGTTAACCGGCATGTCGGAATCGGGCAGCTGCAAGGCGTCCATGGCCTGGCCGAGTTTGGAATCGATATCCCAGCCGTCGGCGGTATCAATCTCGTCCTGGAGCTTGCCCATCTCGGCCATGAGGGCGTCCATGTCGCAATCCGGGTCGCACATCTCCTCGCCGATCTTATTGAAGCGATCGACCTTGGCGATCATATCGCCAAACGCCATGCGCACGTTCTCGATAACGGTCTTGTCGTCGTCGAGCGGCGGTTCCTGCTGCAGGATACCCACGGTGTAGCCGGGGGTGAGCCTGGCATCGCCGTTTGAGACCTCCTCGATACCGGCCATGATCTTGAGCAGGGTCGACTTGCCCATGCCGTTGGGGCCCACGACACCGATCTTGGCACCGGGGTAGAAGCTCAGGGTCACGTCGTCAAGGATTACCTTGTCGCCATGGGCCTTGCGAGCCTGATACATCTGGTAGATAAACTCCGCCATTTGCCTGTTTTATCCTTTCTACCTGCTGTTTCCCTATTCTTGTTTCGCTTTAGTGGAAACGAAATGAGGAAATCAGCTCTGAAACTTAACGAAAAAGGGGCATGGTTGCCCACGCCCCTAATACTACCTGGGAAAAGTCCCCCAGAACATACTATGAACTGCGTACGCTAGTTTTCCGCAACCTTAGCGAACGGATCGCTGCGATTTACGCCACAGCAGATACGAGTAGACGTAGACGGCTCCGACCGAACCAAACGCCAGCACCGCAATCACCGCGGCGACGACTTCACTCGAAAGCACGCTACCCGCCACGCCCATCACAATCAGGCCAATACCCAGCACCATAAAGCAGGCACCGCCAAAACGCTGCGTACGGCGCCAGTTCTCGGGATCGGCAAGCGCCCAGGGCGTCTTGATACCGAGCGTATAGTTCTGCTTCACACGCGGCAAGTAGTTACCCACACCAATGAACAGCAAACCGACAGCACCGGAAATCAGCACGTTGACCGAACCGACCGCCGGCACCACGCCCCAGACCGTAAGCTCTCCCAGCCAGCTTATGGCGCACATGAACAAGGTGAAGGCAATTACGAAGCCCTGATAGAACTTACCCGAGGTTCGATATGCCTCACCTTTGGGATCGATGCGCGGCACCACGCAGAACATTGCGAGAAGCGCCAGAGGCAGCACGCCGAGCGCGGAGGCCATCCAGCTAGGACCCCAACCGTCGACAGCGCCGTTCGCGCCCCAGTGCGTGGGAATCTGCGCAGGCAAGCTCGGCATCACCATGAGGTGCGCTACGACATTGGCGACGCACAGAGCGACCAGCGCAATCCACACGCGCGACGATACCCCTGTGGGGTGAATGCCCTTGTTTTCGTTATTCATCCTTATCACCTTCATTGTTTGTAAAACCCATAAACCAGCCAATTAAATCCTGCATGACGGTGGTGTTTAAGCTGTATACGATGTTTTGGCCATGGCGCTCGTCGGTCACCAACCCGGCGTTTTTAAGCGTCGCCAAGTGATGGCTCAGCGACGGCTTACTGATATCGAAATGCTTGGCAAGCTCCCCCGCCGTGCAATTGCCCTCGCGCAGCAGTTCCAAAATGCGCCGCCGCGTAGGATCGGCCAGCGCCTTAAAACCCTCTCCCGGCATAAGACCTCCTCTCAGCACCCCTCATGACGCGCACACTATACTCGATATTTAGATGTTTGTCTAACTATCTAATCTTGTACTCAAAAAAATAGCCGCCTCCGCGTAATGCGAAGACGGCCACTTCTCACGCCATAAACGTGTTTCGGAGTTGGCTAACCCGCGGCAACGGGTGCCATCTGCTTCATCTTATGCGAATCACCGCCTCATTTCAACAAGCCCCTAGGGCTCAAATGGAATCGCGATAATACCTATAATGGTGATAGCTAAAACACGATTCGCTTCCCCATCGGAGGATGTCTATGACCGAAACCGCCGCTCTCGTCGAGACACGCGACACCAAACTCGAGATCATCATGGGCCGTGAGGCACTCGATAGACTCGCCAACGCCACGGTGCTGGTGCTCGGCTGCGGAGGCGTGGGCTCCAACTGCTGCGAGGCACTTGTCCGCGGCGGC
Source organism: uncultured bacterium (assembly GCA_905214215.1). Lineage (GTDB taxonomy): Bacteria > Actinomycetota > Coriobacteriia > Coriobacteriales > Coriobacteriaceae > Collinsella. The sequence continues at coordinate 6,386 of CAJMLP010000014.1, forward strand.
ATCGGTCATTTTGTGATTCTGGACAAGGATATCGTCGCGCCCAGCAACATCAATCGACAGGCCATCGCCTTTCACAGCACCGTCGGCAAGCGCAAGGTTGACGTGATGGAAGCCATGATCCACGACATCAATCCCGCCGCCAGCGTTATCAAGCGCACCGAATACCTGCTGAGCGACAACATCGACGAGTTCTTCGCGGGCGTTTTGGAGCAGACGGGTGGCAAGCTCGACTACGTCGTCGACGCCATCGACACCATCTCGGCCAAGCTCACCATTGCCAAATATGCTCAGGACCATGACATCCGTTTGGTTAGCTCCATGGGCGGGGCCAACAAACTCCATCCCGAGTGCCTCCGCTTTGCCGACATCTTCGATACGGTACGTGACCCCATGAGCCGCATTATGCGCAAAGAATGTAAGAAGCGCGGAATCAAGAGCCTACACGTACTGTTTAGCTGCGAGGAATCGGTTAAGACACAGCCCCGCGATCCTTCCAACATCCACGAGCGCACCGAGCTGGGAACCGCCAGCTTTATGCCGCCCATCATGGGCCAGATGATCGCCGGCGAGGTTATCCGTCAGATCAGTGGCCGCGGCACCGAGCGCGTGCGCGCCGATGGCCAGCGCCTAGACTAGCGGAGCGCGCCGAGATGGAGTCCCGGTTATTTGATGCACACTGCCATCTTGATCTAATGGCTCACCCGGACGCCGTTGCCGATGAGGCAACGGCGCTGGGCCTGATTCTATTTGACTGCGGCGTCGATCCGCACGACTTTGCACGCGCCAAGAAGCGCGCCTGCGGCCGTTCAAATATCTTTGCCGGCATCGGCCTCCATCCCTGGTGGCTCGCCGACGGACGATGTGGCAACGCTGAAATCAATCTGCTTTGCGAAGTCGCTGCACAAGAACGCTTGATCGGCGAGGTCGGGCTCGACTTTTCCGCTCGTTTTGCCGGAAGCGAGTCGCTACAAGTACAGGCATTTGACCGGCTCTGCGATGCACTCGTGCAGCACCCTCTTGCCGGGCGCGTGATATCAATTCACGCTGTTCGTTCGGCAGGAACCGTACTGGACGCCCTTGAGTCATATGGATTGCTCACCCCAAGCCCCAACTCCCCCGCCGTCATCTTTCACTGGTTTAGCGGTACCTCGAACGAGTTCGTCCGTGCGCGAAACGCAGGCTGCTATTTTTCCGTGAACGAGCGTATGCTCGCCACCAAGCGCGGTCGCGAATATGCCCGACAGATTCCACTCGACCGTCTACTGCTCGAGACCGATGCGCCGGCCGAACCAAACACAGAAACAAGTGTGCAATCGCTCATCAGATCGCTCGCAAGGACCTCGATGCACATTGCCTCACTCAAAAACTGTGACGCAAAGCGCATCGAGTCGGTAGTTTTAGCAAATGCGCACTCTGTTTTTGACCTTCGCTAACCCCTGTGGGCAAAAATGCCAAGGGACATGCGAATCGCACAACGCAGTCCCTATTGGCAGGCAGTACAATTCGGCAGCATTACACCAATTCGTGCATGAGATCACGGTTACGTGCATACAATTCGTCAAAGATATGACGACGCGACGCATATAGCTCGTGGGCATCCATATCGGGCACGATTGTTTGTGCAACGCCAAGGACTTGGGCGAGTTCATCCCATGATGCATAGGCGCCACCTGCGAGAGCTGCCATGATGGCATCACCGAAGCATGCGCCCACCGTAACCTTGGCAACCGAGACCTCGCGCCCGCATACGTCGGCGATAGCCTGCATCCAAACTGGATTCTTGGTTCCACCTCCGACAAGCATAATGCGCCCAATTGGCAGTCCATGCTCTCGCTCGATAATGTCGACATGGGATGCAACGGTATACGCGACGCCTTCCAAGGCGGCGCGAACCATATGGGCTCGCGTATGCCTTCCGGTCAGGCCAAAGAAGACGCCACGTGCCTCGGGATCGTTGAGCGGAGTACGCTCCCCCGCAAAGTACGGCAGGCACAGGAGCCCATCGGCACCCGGCGCCACATCGGCGGCATCATGCGCCATGACCGAATATGCATCGGGGCCACCGTGGCCCTCGGCCTCCACGGCGTCGCGATACAGCTCTTGGCGCAGCCACGATGTGAGTGCACCCGCCGTATTGGTCCCCGCGCAGATCCCGTAAGTTCCGGGAATGATAAACGTCCCTGGCCACAGGCGGGCATCATCGACCATATGATCAGCTAGGTAGATGAAATACGCCGTGCTCCCCAACTGAACCATCATATCGCCGGGACGAAATACACCCGTCGAAATGGCCTCGGCACCAGAGTCGCCCGTTCCCACTAAGACAGGTGTCCCTGCCGCGAGCCCTGTCGCCTCAGCCGCGCGCTGCGTAATCGCCCCGGCAATATCGGTAGCCGACATTACCTCCGCCATCTGGTCAGGCCGGCAGAAACGAGCACATTCCCGAGCATCAACCCTCCAAGTGTAGCGGTCGTATAGGGGAAGAAAATCCTCCGCCAAGTAACGGTCCACCGTAAAACGCCCCGTCAACTTTGCGCATAGAAACGATGATGCCGTCAGGAACTTCGCGGCACGTTCGTGCACCTCGGGCATATTCTCCTTAAACCATAAGATCTTAGGAGCAATATCTGATGAGCAGGGATCGTGCCCGAAAAGTTCGCGTGCGCGACCTGACCCATATTCGGAAAGGAGCTCGTCAATCTGCGGCTTCGAACGTGCATCGACTCCATACAAAATCGCGGGCGCCAGCGCGTTGCACTCGGTATCGACCGGCACACAGTCGCAACCCAATGCGGAAAGGCCCACGCATCCGATCTGCGCCGCGTTAACCCCCGATAGCATCACCAGCTCGCGCGACAAGCGGCAAAAATCGCCCCACCAAACTGCCTCAGCATCATGCTGGTACCATCCATCACACGGGTTGTCCGTCTCATGTCCACAAGAGGCTTGGCAAACGATGTTGCATCGATCATCGATTAAAACGCCTTTAGAGGCGCTTGTCCCAATATCAATACCCAGATAGAGCGCCATAGGTGCCTACTCCCCTCGCGCCGTACGAGCGGCAGCCATAAAACGAACCACCCGCTCAACATCAATCGGGGCATCCAGCTTTCCGTCGCGCTTTAAGCACGTGCCGACAAACGCGCCATCGTAGTGAGCAAATACGTCAGCCACGGTATTTTCGCGACAACCGGTGCCACATACCACGGGCACTTCGCCAACACGCTCGCGGACCTCGTCGGCAAGCTCGCCCGAAGCGCCACGACCGGCAGCCGAACCGCCGATGACCATCGCATCCGGTAGGCAATTAAAGAGAAGTGAATCGGCAATGTCCGCGGTCGTGCGGTCGTTGAGATAAACCTCGCCCTCGCTCGTGATGAAGTGAAAAAGCTTGAGGTCGTCCAAGCGCAGCGCCGCCTTGCGACGCATGGTGTGAGCGAAATCTCGGTTAATCAGCCCGAGATCACCGGCCCAGGCACCGCAAAAATTGCAGCGCGTGAACTGCGCGTCGACGGCAGCGCACAGCTCGATTGTGGCATCACCATCGTAAATTGCCTCAGCTCCCCAAGGAGTCGACAGATCATGGGACAGAGCCCCGATTACATAGCCCATCGATGCAAGGGTTGAGGGAGAAACATGCTGCTCATAGGGCATCGAGAGCTCATTGGTAATCAAAATGCCATCGACACCGCCCTGCTGCAACGCCTCGAGATCGCGCTTGGCGGCTTCCACGACCTGCGATACGCTTCCGCCCGGGTAATACAGCGGATCGCCCGGCAGAGGACGCAGGTGCAGCATTCCGATAACCGGCTTTTCGTTCTTGAACATCGAAGTTAGAAACGACATAACGTGCTCCTTCATAGGGTTATTGCAGGGACGTTACTCCCCCAGCACCTCGACGTACACTTTTCGCTTCTGCGGACCGTCAAACTCCGCAAGATAGATGTTCTGGGCACTTCCGCACACGATGTGGCCATCTTGGACGGGAAAGAAGCAACTGTTTCCACAAATCATGCTCTTGATATGCCCACAGGAGTTGTTACCGGTGGCTCCGTAGCTCGGCAGGAAGTGTGCATGCGCATAGGGGGCATCGAGTGGGGCGATGCGATCAAGCGTCTCCATAAGATCCGTCTCCACGCAGGGCAGCCCCTCGTTTACCACGATTCCGCAGGTCGTATGCGACAAAATAATCGCCGCCAAGCCATTGGTCACCGAGCTGCGTTCGATGGCAGCGTGCACGTCCTCGGTAATATCGATGAACTGGTCCGGAGCAGTCGATAGATAGCTCAATGTCTCGAGCGTCACCATGTTCACTCATCCCCTTCAAGAAAACGCAGGGCATTACCCCAGTAGAGCCTTTCTCGCGCATCATCGCGCATGGGCACGGTATCGAGCGCCCGCTTGAGTTTGAATGCACGGAAGCGCGGCGTATTGCTGGCGAACATCACTTGGTGCGATAGCGCGCGCTCATACCACAGCGGCCCCATATCGACCGTGAAAAGACGCTGCATCATCTCCTCGGGCGAATCGATGTAAGTGATAGAGGTGTCCACGTAGCAGTTGGGATACTTGAGCAGCATCGCCACGGTCTCGCGCACCCAGGGCCAGCCAAAATGGGTCAAACTAAAACGCACATTTGGATGCGTTGCGATTGTGTGCTCAAATGCAAGCGGGTTACTGCGCGAGAGCTCTGCGCCCGGCTCCCAAGACATACCGGCATGGAAAACCACCGGCTTGTTATAGCGCTCGCACAGTTCGTAAAGCGGCTCGGCCACAGCATCATCGGGGGCAAAACCCTGCTTTGCAGGATGCAGGCAAAGCCCCTTTGCCCCCAACTCGGTAAAGGCGCGCTCCAATTCGTCTGCGGCACCGCTCACCTGCGGGTCTACGCTCGCAAATCCCCACAGACGATCGGGATGTGCGGCAACCAGCATGGCAATCTGGTCATTGGTGCCAAAGTGCCCTCCGCATGCCGTGGTTACATCGAGCGGCATGAGCACGCTCTTCTGCACATCGCAGACGTCCATCTCGACTTGAAGCTCATCCCAATCCATGGGGCCCATATGCCCCATACCAAATTCTCGTGACCAAAAACCGAATCCATCAGGCTCATCACCCGGCGTACAGATCTCGCCGTAGAGCATAGGATGGACCAACATGTCGATAACCATTTCGTACTCCTTTCCAGGCATTTGACCCTAGTACGGCTCAAACGAACCAATCACTCGGGACGACAGCTCAGCGCCCGCCTTCATACACGCCGGAATATCAAGGCCATCGATCACGCCCTTGGTAAACCCGGCGATATACGAGTCGCCGGCACCCACGGTATTAACGACCTTCTCCGCCGGCACGATCCCGCACTCATAGAAGCGCTCACCGTCATAGGCAATGCTTCCCTTCTCGCCAAGCGTGGCAACCGCAACGCGCGGCCCCAATTCCTGCGCGTGACGTACCCAGTCCCGCAGCTCCGGAGTGTCATCTTCAAACGACATAAATGCGTAGTCAACGTAGGGAAAATGATTCTCGCAGGCATATTCGGGATCTTGGCTGAACACCGAGAAGTCCATAACCACCGTCTTGCCCGCATTATGCCACTCGGGCAGGAGGTCCAAACAATTGCCAAACAGGTCGGTATGAATGATGTCATGCTCTAGGATAAACGCCCGGTCATCTTCATTCGGACGATATGTCTCCATTACGCCATCGATTGCCTCGAGATGCACGCGATCGACGCCGTCTTTCAATGCCATGAGCATCACCGAGGTGTCGCCATCCTCCACCCGCAGATGAGAGATATCAAACCCCTCGGCGGCCAGCGCCTCTCTCATCTTGTCTCCGTACTCGTCCTTGCCGACAACCGACACGGCGGATACCGAAACGCCCAATCGTGCAAGATGGATACCCCAGTCAATGCCATTACCAGTCGGATAGAACACGCCGATGTTTTGATAGACGTCCGCACAGCAAAAACCAGCCGCACACGCTTTAATACCCATGGTCTTCTCCAATGTTCAAAAGGGGACCCACCACATGGCGAGCCCCCTTTTCGCGTTTCGCTTATTGTTTTGCATCGGCTGTCCAAGGCCTCATAGCCAGACCGCCGTACGCTTTCTTAAGCTATTCGACGATTGGTGCTCCGTGGCCCCAAGAACCTTCCATGCCGCACACGGTCGAGGCAAACCCGGCAGCAAAGTCGAGCGCGCGCTCGATGGCCTCGGCGCCGCCCTCACCACGCTTGGCGGAATCGAGATAGCACATCAAAAACGAGGTGAGGAACGAGTCGCCCGCCCCCATGGTGTCCTTCATGTCCGTTACCGGTTTAGCCAGCTGGCGGTAATAACGCTCGCCGTCGTAAGCGATGCAGCCCTCGGCGCCCGCCGTAGCCGACACAAAACGCGGACCCAGACCCTTCACCCATGCCAGACGCTCGCGAATCTCGTCCTCACTCGCGGCATCCGCCGCACTAAAGAAAGCAAAATCGACATAGGGCGCAATCTGCTCGTAGTACTCGTCGGTGGAGTCGTCCGAAAAGTCAAAAGAGACCGTGACGCCCGCAGCCTTCAACTTGGGCAGCTCGCGCTCGGTGAAGCAATAGTTGCCCGAATGAACCACATCGAACTGCTTCATGTACGAAAGGTCAAAGCGATCGAGAACATAGCGCGCATCGCCACGGATACCGCCCTCGTTGGAGCCGAGGAAGACACGGTCACCGTCAACGACGGTCACGCGAGCCGCTCCGTTCTCGCCAATCATCTGCTCGCACTTGTCAAGCTCGATACCCTCATCCTCGAGGCTTGCAATGACATGCTCGGCAGCGGCGTCATTGCCAAAAATGCCCATGTATGCAGAGCGTGCGGCACCGCATTTCTTGGCATAAACGGCGAAGTTCACCGCATTGCCGCCGGGATACATGGTGTGGATATGCTCGTAGCGATCGACGACGTTGTCGCCAAATCCGAGCGCGTTAACGTTAAATGCCATGGCCTTTGCCCCTTCTAGTACTCGACAACACCCATATAGCGACGGAAATCGGGATCGTGATCAAACACCTTGCCGCGTGCAGCACGCAGCTCGCAGTTCATGGCGTAGAACAGCACCGGGTCCAGATAGGCACGGACACTCGCCGGCACGGCTTCCATACCGTACTCCTTGGCATCGAGCACCATCAGCGTATCGGTATGCGTCTTAAGGAACGCAAGGGCGCGCTCGTCCATAGCACGGCACTCGCTGGAGCCCATCTGCAGGAAGTAAAAAACGCCATCCTGAGTAGCCTCGAAGGGGCCGTGGAAGTACTCGGCAGAGTGGATGTAGCTGCAGTGCTGCCACTGCATCTCCATAAGAGAGCAGATAGCGAAACCGTAGGTCTGGCTAAAGTTGGGACCGCTGCCCAGAATGTAGAAGAACTCGTGCTCCTGGCAAAGCTTGGCAAAACGATCACCTAGCTCGGCATTTACCTTCTCACGTGCCGGGGGAAGAATCTTATCCATCTCGGCGATACCGGCATACATATCGGCAAGATCGGCGTAACCCTCCTGCTGATCGAGCAGCTCGGCCGCAAGCGACAGCGAAATGCCAGCGGGGACCTCGGCCTGCGGCACGCCCTCGCCCCAGGGGTAGACCCACGTGGTCCACTTGCCGGAGTCAATCTTGGATCCAGCGTTGTCGGTCTGGGCGATCACCGTAGCGCCGGCAGCAAGGGCAATCTCGCAGCCCTCGACGACCTCGGGGGTGTTGCCACTGTGGCTGCAAGCAATGACTAGGGATTTCTCACCCAAGCGGCGCGGGCGCATGATATCAAACTCGCGAGCCGTATAGATATACGAAGTGAAGGTGGTTGCCTCGCGCTGCAGAAGCTCATGAGCCGGGATCAAATCGATCATGGAGCCACCGCAAGCAATCCAGTAGACGCTGTCGAACTTGCCCTTCTCGGCAATTGCCTCTTTGATCAGATCGTGTGCGTTCATATCCAGTTCCTTTCTTGTTTGGTCCGCAATCAATGACGTTGGCTGCGTGGCCGATAGTTGTTTTAGTCAATCAGATATTTCTCGAATGCGGCCATGTTCTTGGCATCTGCCGCCGCCGGGTCATCGTAGTAACGCCCGTCCGTGATTTCCTGGCCCAGCATGCCATCGAAACCATGGGCATTAAGCGTGGCGACGAAGGCGTCCATATCGTGCTTGCCATCGCCCCACACCAGATGGCCATACGGGTCACCGTCGATAAAGTGCATCTCGTGAATTGCCCCATCACCAAAGGCGGCAAACCAGTCCTCGAGCGTCTCGCCCGCAACGCCCATCGCGGTTGTATCAACCATGGGCTGTAAGTACGGGCTCGCGACCTCGTCAATCATGCGCTTCGCATCGGAAACCGTCGTTACAAGGTTGCTCTCCTCGGGACGCAGGCTTTCCATCGTAAGCACCAGACCGTGCTCACCGGCATACTCCGCCAGAATGGACAAGTGCTCGCGGCTGCGCTTCCAGGCTTCCTCGCGGTCCTCGTCCCAGTCGCCCCAGCCCGAGTTGACGGACATACGGTCGCACCCAAGTACCTCGGCAAGCTCAATGCCGTGCTTAAAGTACGCCAGGCTGCGCTGTTCATGCAGCGGTTTGCGTGCGCAGTACTGCCAAGGATAGACAACATTCTCGGGGCACAGAGTACGATACCTAAGCCCACGGTCTGCAGCCTTTTTCGCCAGGACCTCAGCCTCAAAGTAGCCCGTGTGGTCGAGCGTCACATGCGGCTCCGCACACCACAGCTCAATGGACTCAAAGCCCAAACGCTGCTGCACATCAAGGAAGTAATCGAGCGACCACATGATGTAGTGGATATTCATGCCCGCAATCTGTTCGCGGCGCAGCGTCGGTTTGGATTCAGACATCTTATGCCTCCTTATTTCGATCGAACACGATTTGTCCGTCCGACATCGTCATATCAACCGCAAGATCGCGTGCGTCGCGATAATCGAGGTCGAACACATCCCGATTGAGCACGCAGATATCGGCAAGCTTGCCAACCTCAAGCGTACCCAGCTCGTCTTCGCGCATCAGATCGTACGCGCCCCCGGCAGTCCAAGCGCGCAAGAGCTCGACAAGCGTCAGCGTGTTGACCTCATTCACGGGCAGTCCGTCGGCGAAGAATCCGCCGCACGCGCTGTAGATTGACTCGCCCAGGCTCGGAATCAGCAGTGGCAAATCCGTTCCACAGCACACTGTGCATCCGGAATCTTCCATGCCGCGGCGATTCCAGCTGTGCAAAAGTCGCGTCTCGCCAATTTGTCGACGCATCATCGACAGGCAATCCTCGCGCCGGTCCAGCGTCAGAATCTGCGGATAGACCTCGCAAATTCCGCCTAACTTGCCAAACTCGACAAGATCGGTCGGGTCAGAGTTCTCGAGATCGGTAATCGCATGGCGGCGAAGCATCCGTCCATGCTCGTCTCGAGGCAGCGAGGCATAGAGCGCCACGGTGCGGCGAACGGCACCATCGCCCTGGCAATGCAAGGAATATCGGAAGCCGTCAGCATCAATTGCACGCAGCTCGTTCTCAATCAGATCCCACTCGGGCTCTTCGACAACCGTCTTGCCGGCAGCTCCCGCATCGGCCGTGTCCTCATAGGGGTCAATCATCTCGGCAAGCCCCGCCCATACGCCGCGATCGGTCATACGGTTGAAGCCAGAAAAACGAACGAACGGTCCCCGGAAGCGCTCTCGCGCCTCGCGGGCATATGCCAAATTTGCACCGGCACCCACCGGCTGCGACATCATAGAGACGCGAACCGTCAGCTCACCAGATTCCTCACGGCGAGCCATTTCGTCGGCAAAGCCGTAGTAGTCATCAAACGCCATCTCCTTGATGGCGGTAACGCCGCGCTCGTTAAGCATGCTCATGTAGTCCGAATACCCGGCGCGCACCTCGGGTAGCGCGAGGAAATCGCTCATCATGCGCCAGATCTTCTCGGCATAGCACGCCTGGGGTGTAAAGCCGTATCGCGCACTGGCGGCAGCATTGAGAACGCAGGTCTCCGCACCCGGTGTAAAGCAGACGACAGGGATATCGCCAAAACAATCGTCAAACACAGCTGCCGTATTTGCGTTCTCGGCATCCGATGCCAACGTTTCGGGCATGTTGTGGCCAAAAGCCGCCGCACAATCCGGATGATCATCTTTCCATGCACGCAAGAGCGACACGGCCTCTTTGGCATCGGCGACGCCGGATAGATCAGACCCCAACGTCCGCAGCGCCCAGCCCGTATAGAAGGTATGCACATCGATCAGGCCAGGCATGACGGTGCGGTCGCCCAGGTCAACTACCTCGTCCGCTTGGGTCAAATACGAAGCTACCTCACACTTGGTGCCAACAGCCTCAATTCGATTGCCACGGACCGCTACGAAACCTTCAAACGGCAGGTCCCCCGTACCGGTAAAGACGCTCTTAGACGTCAGGACCGTCAAACGATCAGACATCACAACCACCTACATCGGAAGCATGCCAGAGATTGCCGTTACGATCAGGCCAAAGACGACCATGAAAATGAAGAACTTCCAAATGGTCTTCCACCATTGGCCAAACGAAATCTTAGCCACGGCAAGGCCGGCGACCGTCATGCCCGCCACGGGACTGATGGTGTTGATGGTCTGATTAGCAAACTGGAGCGCGGTAACGGCTGCCTCGGGATTGAGGCCCATAAGCTCGGTCAGGGGGCCCATAACAGGCATGGTGAGCGCCGCCAGGCCAGAACTCGAGGGAACCAGCAAAGAGAGCAGGCCAAGGACGATATACATAAACGTGGTGTAGACGGCGGCGGGTGCACCGGCGAGCGCAGTAGCGAGCGCCTGGAGGATGGTGTCGATGATCATGCCGCCCTCGGCGATGACCAGAATACCGCGAGCGATACCAATAACGATGGCAGCGTACGCAAAGTCGGCGAGACCCTTAACGAACTCCTCAGCGATCGTCTGCTGGTCAAGACCGCCCAGGATACCGGCAAGCAAGCCCATGCCAAGGAACACGGCGGAAATCTCATTCATGTACCAGCCCTGGGTAACAAGACCCCAGACGATAATGCCCATACCGCAAGCAAAATCGATAAGCACGAGCTTCTGACGGATAGTGAACTCTTCCTCAATGGAGGCATCGGTCACGGAAAACTCGATACGCTTGAGCTTATCGTCCTCATACGTAATGGACGACTCGGGGTTTTTCTTGACGCGCATGGCGTAGCGCATGGCCCATGCGATACCGACGGCAGTGAAGATGACCCAAGAAACGGCGCGCAGCCACAGTTGCGGATTGCCCTCGATGCCAATGATGCCTTGGGCGATCAAAACATTAAACGGGTCGATGGTCGAGGCACAATATCCCAGGTTAGGGCCAAGGAAGCAGATGATGAATGCCGTCATCGAGTCATAACCGATACCCATCATGATGGGAATGAAGATGGCATAGAACGGCAGGGCTTCCTCAGACATACCAAACGTAGTGCCGCAAATGGACAGCAACGTCATCGTGATGGGAATGATGAGGATGTCCTTGTTCTTAAGCTTTTTAATCACACGGCTCATGCCGGCATTCAAAGCGTTGGTCTTGGTGATGATTGCGAACGATCCGCCAATCAATAAGACGAACGCAACGACGTCGGCAGCCTCTTGGATACCTTTGGTGGGCGCTTGCAGGACCGCGAAGATATCCTGGCCCAAATTGATGGTCTCACCGGTCTCGGAATCGGTGTAGTTCTTATCGACCTGTTCATAGGTTCCAGCAACGGCGACTTCACGCTCGCCCGCCGCTGTCGAAATCGTCTTGCGCTGATACTGACCAGAGGGAACGATCCAAGTCAGGACCGCAAAGACAACGATCAGCAAGAACATTATCGTATAGACATGCGGTAATTTGAACTTAAAACGTCTGTTTGTCTTCTTCGCCTTCGTATCTGACATAGATACCTCCAAAGAACTCGAGACTGCATCGCATCTCGCTTCAACGTTTGCACAATGCAAACGTTCTATGACGTTCTATAGATTACCAGCAGCTTTTTCCTTCATCAAGATAATTTCAAACTGATTGCCGCAACGCGGTTGAACGGTTGCGTTTGCGCCGTGAACGGTATGGAAACGCCCGGTGAGATGATCCACCGGGCGCTTCCATTCGCAATGTCCTAGATGTCAAAAACGTAGCGAGACCCAACGATTCGCTGACGACCGATGATAAACGGCCGCCGCTGCTCATCGAAAAAGAAGGCTTCCATATAAAACAAGGGTTCGCCAACGGGAACTGCCAACAGTCGAGCGACCTCGGGCGACGCGCAGGCGATCTCGAGCGTGCACGGGTCGGTAAACGCGGGCGTGCGGCCCGTCCGGTTGCGCACGAACTCAAAAATGGATTGGTTAGATAGAGGTGCCGTTGATAGATAGGCGTTGTCCTCGTAAACATATATGTTGTTCTCAAGCATGACAGGGACGCCATCGGCAGTGCGCACGCGCTCAACGCAAATCAAGTCAGTTCCAACGGGAACACCAAAGAACTGTGCTTCGGTGGAATCCGCCGGCAGTATCTTTCTCGAAATGACACACGCCCCCGGTTCCATTCCGTTAACGCGGCATGCGTCCGAAAAACTCTGAACGTCATCCTTCTGGCGAATCTTGCGCTTGAGCTTGGGGGCATTGACAAACGTGCCTTTCCCCTGTCGCTTCGTTAGATAGCCCTGCTGGACGAGCTCCTCAATAGCGCGTCGCACGGTAACGCGGCCAACTTTATAGCTCTCAGCCAATTCGAATTCGTTGGGTATCCGCGCGCCTGCCTTGTAGGCGCCGGAGTTGATTTCGTTTTTAATGATATCAATGACCTGTTGGTACAGCGGTATCGCTGCTTTACCGTCAGTCGGCCCTTCAGTCGGTGGCATATACCCTCTCCCAGCACAATTAATTCTAAAACGGGCTTAAAGGCATTCAACAAGCCCTTAAGCCCGCATTAGCTTAAAGTATGCTAGGTGTCGCACCAAAGTGTTGGCTATTTACTCATCAGACCCGAAAAACGCGCAACTACCGCGCTCCTAAGAAAGCGTGAGCAGCTCCGGCAGCTGGTCGATAATCTTGTCCGCGGCATCTTGGCTAAAGCCAAAGCGCTCCTCGCGCTTGGCAATAACTGTCAGACCGGCGCGCTTGCCGGCAGTGATGCCAGGCACCGAATCCTCAACGCAGCAGCAGCGATTCGCGGGCAGCCCCAGTAGGTCAAGCGCATGCAGGTAGATGTCGGGCTCGGGCTTGCTCTCCTTAAACTGCTCGCCACTCACCACATACTCAAAGGCATCCGACAGCCCGCACGCATTGAGTACTTCCTCGATGCTATCCATGGGCGACGAGCTAGCAAGCGCCACGCGAACGCCGCGGCGCGGCAGCTCTCGAATCGTATCCACGGCGCCTGGGTTAATCAAAGTCTGATAGTCGCGCGGACGTTTATGCGCCCACTCATCCCAACGGGCCAACGCCTCCTCGCCAGTAAAATGTCCCTTACCGGCACGCTCAAACCAATCGACCAGCATGTGGAGAAAGAACTGATGCGAGGTACCGACCTGCCCGTTCAACTCCTCTTGGGTCAGGTTCAACCCAAGCTCCTTGGCAAACGCGGCAGTCTCGCCCAGATAGTAATACTCGGTATCGACAATGACACCGTCCATGTCAAAGATAACGGCGTCGAACGGAAATGCGGACACGGCACCCTCCCTAACAAAAGGGCGCCTGTAAGCAGGCGCCCGAACCATGCATTATCGGCGATTCTAGCCCAGCAGCTTATCCAGCGCCACTGCAATACCGTCTTCGTTGTTATTGGCGGTCACCATCTGGGCTACCGCCTTAACCTCATCGACGGCGTTGCCCATGGCAACACCGGTACCCGCCCACTCAATCATGGACTTGTCGTTCTGGCCGTCGCCAAACGAGACGACCTCGCTGGCATCGATACCGAGCTTGGGCAGGGCACCCTCGAGCGCGCGGGCCTTGTCGATACCGGGCGCCGTGTACTCAAAGTACCAGTCGGCCGTAAACATGCCCGAAAGCGTCTGGGTAAAGGGCGCATACATCTCCTCGTAATGCGCCTGTAGGTAGGCCGGGTCGCCTGCCGTCAGCAGCTTGTCCACGGGATAAGCGTCCACAACCTCATGCAAGCTCTCGACCTCGCGGATCTTAAGGTCACACGCATCGCGCTCGTATTTGACGATGTTTTTCTGCGAGCCATCCGGCAGCGTAATCATGCAGCGGTACGAATCCTCGACATGCAGATCGCGACCGAGCGAAATCATAGGGATCACGTCAAAATTGCGCAGATGATCAATCAGGCGATGCAATTCGTCGGCAGGCATAGCCTGATCGAACAGCACCTCGTCGGTCTGAGCATCGACGACGTGCGCGCCATTAAAGGCAACTAGCAGACCATCATGGTTCTGAAGGTCGAGCTCCTGCGCCAAGGCATGCAGCCCCCATGCGGGACGACCCGAAGCCAAGATAAGCTTAATGCCCGACTCCTGCGCCGCGAGCAGTTTCTCGCGCGTACGCGGGCTGATGACCTTTTGGTCGTTGGTGAGCGTACCGTCGATATCCATTGCGATGGCTTTGATTGCCATATATGCCTCCCTGACATTGAACAACCTTGTCTGAGCCATCATACAGAACACCCACGGCGGCGTTGTTTGCAACGGGAAAAATGTCATATTGTCCCAAACATGAACGGCGCGCCTTCGACGATTGCGATGCCCGTCGAGGCGCCTCCCGATACATTCCATCCTATCCAAATAGCAAAGGGCCCGCATCCCAACGGATACGGGCCCTTGTCTACTATGCGTTACTTATCGCAGCGAATCCTACTTGCGGTGAGCGCGGTAGAACTCGATGAGCGCCTGAGTCGAAGCGTCCTGCTCGGCCTTGGCGGCGTCGTCGTGGAAGGCCGGGGTGATCTGCTTGGCAAGCTGCTTGCCCAGCTCGACGCCCCACTGGTCGTAGGAGTCGATGCCCCAGACCGTGCCCTCGACAAACGTGATGTGCTCGTACAGGGCGATGAGCTCACCAAGCGCGAACGGGGTCAGCGTGTCGCCAAAAATCGAGGTCGTCGGACGGTTGCCCTCAAAGCAGCGGGCCGGGACGATCTGCTCGGGCGTGCCCTCGGCACGCACCTCGTCGGCTGTCTTGCCAAAGGCGAGCGCCTTGGTCTGGGCCAGGAAGTTGCCCAGGAACAGCTCGTGCACGTCCTGACCGCTGTCGGTCGCAGGGTTGGCGGTATTGGCAAAGGCGATGAAATCGGCCGGGACCACCACGGTGCCCTGGTGCAGCAGCTGGTAGAAGGCGTGCTGACCGTTGGTGCCGGGCTCGCCCCAGAAGATCTCGCCGGTATCGGAGGTCACAGCGCTGCCGTCCCAACGGACGTGCTTGCCGTTGGACTCCATGGTGAGCTGCTGCAGGTAGGCCGGGAAACGGTGCAGGTACTGGCAGTACGGCAGCACGGCGTGGCTCTTGGAACCGAAGAAGTTGACGTACCAGACGTTGAGCAGGCCCATCAGCGCGACGGCGTTGTTCTCGAGCGGCGTGTTGCAGAAGTACTCGTCGATGGCATGGAAGCCCTCAAGGAACTGCTGGAAACGCTCGGGGCCGAGCACGACGATCAGCGACAGGCCCACGGCGGAGTCAACGGAATAGCGGCCGCCGACCCAGCTCCAGAAACCAAAAGCGTTAGCGGGGTCGATACCGAAGGCCTCGACCTTCTCGAGTGCGGTGGAAACGGCGACGAAGTGCTTTGCCACGGCCTCGGCGTTCTGCTCATCGGAGCCATCGATGGCGCCCTGAGCCTTGAGCTGCTCGAGCATCCAGGTCTTGACCTCGCGGGCGTTGGTGAGGGTCTCAAGCGTGGTGAAGGTCTTGGAGACGATGATCACGAGCGTGGTCTCGGGATCGAGGCCCTTGAGCTTCTCTGCCTGATCGTTGGGGTCGATGTTGGAGATATAGCGGCAATCGATACCGGCGTCGGCATAGGGACGCAGGGCCTCGTAAGCCATGACCGGACCCAGGTCGGAGCCACCGATGCCGATGGACACCAGGTGCTCGATCTTTTTGCCGGTAACACCCTTCCACTCACCGGAGCGCACGCGCTCGGCGAAGGCATACATGCGGTCGAGAACCTCGTGCACGTCGGCGACGACGTCCTGGCCGTCGACGATGAGCTGGCCCTTCTCGCTTGCCGGGCGGCGCAGCGCGGTGTGCAGGACGGCGCGGTCCTCGGTGGTGTTGATGTGCTCGCCGGAGAACATGGCGTCGCGGCGCTCCTCGAGCTTCACCTCGCGGGCAAGATCGCACAGCAGCTTGACGGTCTCATCAGTCACCAGGTTCTTGGACAGGTCGAAGTGCAGGTCACCGGCGTCAAAGCTCAGCTTGTTCACGCGCTCGGCATCGGCGGCGAACCAGGCCTTGAGGTCGATACCCTCGGCCTCGAGCTTCTCCTGATGGGCCTCGAGCGCCTTCCAAGCGGCAGTCGACGTAGCATCGATAGGTGCGGCAACAGTTGCCATAGAGTCCTCCTCAGCATACGGGCGCACGCCTCCATGCGCCCGGACATTCAGATGCCACTATTCTAGCGCAGGTCAAGACTATAATCAGCGAGCGTTGCCAATCGGCCCCCAAACGGCAACCGACCAAAAAGGGACAGGTTTAATTTGGCAGGTCAAACGCTTTACCAATCAAAAATAACCTATCCCTTTATGCCAAATATTAGGCCGCAGCGCAGACGCTACCGAGCAACTCACGCAGAGGAGACCCGATGCCCTCCAGCAGTTCGGGCGCGATGATGGCAAAAACGGGAACCTCGCCGGCCCCCACGACGGCAGGCACCTTGCCCTCCGAGACGATACATCCATAAGGGACAAAACCGTCTTCGCCGACATCGAGCGCCGCCATGCGACGGGCGAGCTCGCGCGCAAAGCCGGCAGTATCGGCATCGCCAATCGCCAGGACAAAGTTTACGCCTTCGTCGGTCGCCAGGGCCACGGCTCCGTCGATCAGCTCGTCTCCCCCGTCGCCCTCAAACGAGCCGCAGCGGAAAAGCACACGCTTGAGTAGGGCTCGATCAAGCGAGCCAAGTGCCGCCGAGACAAGCTCATCGCGCGTATGCTTGTCACCGCCCAGCACAACCAGCGCCTTGGTGCCACCGTAGTGAGCGACCAATCGTCCGCACCAGCGAGCCACATCCCCATCCGCAACCAAGCGCGTCGGCATACCAAACCCATAGTTGACCATTATCCCCACAACCCTTCCGTGCTTTATGGTGGTATCAATCGTTAGCCTCATGCTACGAAGCGAGCTTTTCCGAGCTGTTACGCACTCTTTAGGGCTGCGTTAAAAAACCCGATGCAACCGCACGACCATACCCGCCAAAGAGGGACAGGTTTTGACGATGTCCGCGCAAGCAGGTATTATCGAACATGTATTCGATAAGAACATGTGTTTGATGGGAGGACGCGTGGGGCACGAGCGTCACACCTATATCTGCATCGACCTTAAGACGTTTTACGCCAGTGTCGAGTGCGTCGACCGCGGACTCGACCCACTCACTACGTGCCTGGTCGTTGCCGACGAATCGCGCGGGCGCACGACCATCTGCCTCGCCATCACACAGGCTATGAAGGACCTCGGGATACACAATCGCTGCCGTCTGTTCGAGATTCCCGACGGCATCGACTGCATCAAGGCCGTACCGCGCATGCAGCACTACATGGAGGTGTCGGCGAAAATCTACGGCATCTATCTGGAATACGTGAGTCCGCAAGACATTCACGTCTACTCCATCGACGAATGCTTTATCGACGTGACGCCCTATCTGGACCTCTATCACACCGATGCGGAAGGGTTCGCCTGCATGTTACGCGACGAAGTCCTCGCGCGCACGGGCATCACGGCAACGGTCGGGATCGGCCCCAACCTATTTCAGGCCAAGGTGGCGCTCGACATTACCGCCAAGCACGTAGCCAGCCGCATTGGCGTACTCGACGACGAGATCTTTCGCAAGGAGATCTGGCCCCATCGCCCCATCACCGACATCTGGGGCATCGGCCCCGGCGTGGCGGCCCGTCTCGAGAAATACGGCGTCTACGACCTGATGGGCGTCGCCGCACTCGACGAGAACCTGCTCTACGACGAACTCGGCGTCAATGCCGAATATCTCATCGACCACGCCTTCGGGCGCGAGCCGACAACCATCGCCGATATCCAAGCCTATCGCCCGCAAGCGACCTCGACCACCACAGGACAGGTGCTCTCGAAGGGCTATGCCTACGAGCAGGCCTACACCGTCTTGCGCGAAATGGTCGACAACGCCGTGTTGGATCTAGTCGATAAGCACGTGGTCTGCGACAGCATCTCGCTCTTTGTGGGCTACGCGAGCGAGCGCGCCGACATACGCCGGCTCAACGCCAGCGGCACGGCGCAGTATATAGACGGCTGCGGACACTTGCGCTCGAGCACCTCGAGCATCGAGCCCGCAGCGACCGACGGCCCCGAGCTCGCGCCCCGTGCTCCCAAGCCCGTCCAGCGCGATGACGAAAGGCGTCGCCTGGTGCGCGAAGCGCAGGCAATCGATGGCATCTTTGTGGGAGAGCATGGCGGCAAACCGCGTGGTGGCTATGCCGCACTCTTTGCGCACTCCAACGCCTCGCGAAAGCTGCCCGAGCGCACTAATTCGTTTAAGAAAATCATGGGGTATTTCGATGACCTTTGGGCACAAACGGTCGATCCCAAACGACCGGTCAAGCGCATCAACCTGGGATTTGGCAATCTTGTGCCCGAGGAATTTGCCACCATCGATCTGTTCAGCGATATCGAGGCCGATGAGCGCGAGCGCGACCTGGCGCGCGCCGTCCTGGCCGTGAAAGGCAAGTACGGCAAGAACGCGCTCGTCAAGGGATTAAGCTTTACCGCCGGCGCCACCGCGCGCGAACGCAACGGCCAAGTTGGAGGACATCGTGCCTAAACCCAAGCAGCAGCCCGTGCGCCCGCCGACCGCCTTCGAGCGCCTGGCGGACCCCGAGGGCAGACGCCGCGCCGCCGACCCCAACCTCACTGCCAACGGTGCCGTGCGCGCCAACCGCGCCGCACAGTTTATGCCCTTTGCCGCCCTCACGGGATACTACGAACTCGTGCGCAAGCAGGAAATCACCGTCGAGCCAAAACGTGAGCTCACGGAAGAAAAAGCCCTCGCGCTTTCTAAAAAGCTCGAGGGTCTCAAACGTGGCGACTTGATTCGTGTCACCTATTACGATACATACGGCTATCGCAGCCGCACCGGCATCCTCGACGAGGCGCTCCCCGCCTTCAAGCTCCTCAAACTCCGAGACATCGCCATCGACTTCGACGACATCCAAGACATCGAACTGCGCGGACGAGCCTAGCCAAGGAAGCGCATCCAGGGCGGCGCTTACAGAGTCATGACGTAGTAGCCCGCGTCTTTCACGGCCGTCTCGAGGACACCACGATCAACCGGCCGCTTAGAGCGCACGCGTGCCGTGTGGTCCGCATACGTCACCGTTGCCCACACGCCATCCAGCGCATTGAGGGCATTGGCTACGTTCTGAGCGCAGCCGTCACAGTTCATGCCGCCGATGAGCAGCTCATCGCTATAGGGATAGTGTGACGCATCGGTATCCACCACAACAACCTTTTTGGCCTTCTTGCCGCTCGTACCATCGCTGCAGCAACTCTTCCCGTGTGTCGAAGCGGCAATGCGACGCAGTCCAAAAAACATGCCGACGGCAATGACGGCCAGCACGATGAGATTCGCAGGGTTGAGCAAGTCACTCATGCGCTCCCCTTTCAAGTAGCACTATCTAGATACCCCCATGGGGTGCCCCCATCTTAACCCAAAATCATGTCTGTTCGGTCAATTAGTTTCCCTCTTCAAACTTTTTTGTTGACCATGGCTTACTTTCGTGTATAAGTTTTCCTAGGCTAACAGTTTAGATCCGTAAGGAGCGCCGTGACTCGAACCATAGACATCCCAACGTTTCAGGCGGCAGTCGTGCGCAACTGCTCTCCCACGCTCGCGGGCATCAAGCCGGCATCGCTCTTTACCTATCCAGGCACCTACGCCCACGGGGACGGCTCGACCACAACCGAAACCATTGCAGAACGCCGAGCACGCCTGCTCAACGTTATCGCCCAGTGCAATCGCGAGCTTGACCCGCTCGGCATCCACCTGAGTGTTTTGGTCTGGCGGCCCTGCGGAGCGCTCGTGTACGCGTACCGAGCCAAAAGCCTCACCACCTATTTCGCAGACCCTCGCGTCCAAACGGCGCTCACCTCGGAAGGCTACGACACGAGAGACCTTTCGGCATGCCTTGTGCATTTGGCATCACGCATCACGCTCGCGAGCAATAACGTCGCGGAATGCGCCTGCAGCCAGACTCGATGCGCACTACCCCAGCAAGCTAGCTGCAGCAAAGACTGCACCTGCGAGTTTCCGCACGAAATAGGCTACTTCCTTGGATATCCCTACGACGACGTGCACGAGTTTATCGTCCAGCGCGGCGAGAACTACAAGGTCTTTGGGGCCTGGAAGGTCTACGCAAATGTCGAGCAGGCGCTTGCGACGTTTGATGCCTACCGTGCCTGCACCCAATACTTCACTTTTATCTATCAGCAGGGCTGCAGCCTGGCGCAACTTGCCCAGGCAACCCGATAGAACGTACAAGCCGCGGCAAGCGCCGCACGACCGAAAGGACAAAACATGAGCAAGATCGCCGTCGTCTACTGGAGCGGCACGGGCAATACCGAGGCCATGGCAAACCTCGTCGCCGAAAGCGCCACGTCCGCGGGGGCCGAGACTGAGGTCATCCCCTGCGCCGACTTCTCTGCCGACAAGGCCGCCGAATATGATGCCTTCGCCTTCGGCTGCCCCGCCATGGGCTCCGAGGAGCTTGAGTATGACGAGTTTCAGCCTATGTGGGACGAGGTCAAGGAGACCCTCGGCGACAAGAAGGTCGTCCTCTTTGGCTCCTATTCGTGGGCCGAGGGCGAGTGGATGGACAACTGGAAGGCCGACGCCGACGAGGCCGGCGTCAACGTCGTGGACTCCGTCATTTGCTACGATGCGCCCGACGATGAGGGCGAGGCGGCCTGCAAGGCCCTCGGAGCCGAGCTCGCGTAACGAAACCAGGCCTCCAAAAGAGCCTGTATCACAGCGCATCCCCATCCCTACAAAAGAGCGGGGGCTGGATTCAAGTCCAGCCCCCGCTCTTTTGTAACGGCAGTTACATCAACCGGCTACGAGATATTTCCCAAGAACGCCTTGGTGCGCTCGCTTTTGGGATGATCGAAGACCTCACTCGGCGTACCCTCTTCCACAATGACGCCGCCGTCCATAAAGACGACGCGGTCGGCGACATCGCGGGCAAAGCCCATCTCGTGCGTCACGACGATCATGGTCATGCCGTCGCGTGCCAGGTCGCGCATGACACCCAGGACGTCGCGCACGAGCTCGGGGTCGAGCGCCGAGGTGGCCTCGTCAAAGAGCATGACGTGCGGGTTCATCGACAGGGCGCGGGCGATGGCAACGCGCTGCTGCTGACCGCCCGAGAGCTGGCTCGGCATAAAGTCGATACGCTCGGCAAGACCGACCTTGGTCAGCTCCTCGACGGCAATTTTCTCGGCCTCTTCCTTGCTGCGCTTGAGCACCTTCTGCTGCGCGAGCATGACGTTCTTTTTGACTGAGAGGTGCGGGAACAAATTGAACTGCTGGAACACCATGCCCAGATGCGTACGTACCTTGTTAAGGTCGACACCCTTGGCGCACACGTCCACGCCCTCAACGACAATCGAGCCACTCGTGGGATGCTCCAGACGGTTGATGCAGCGAAGCATCGTCGACTTGCCCGAGCCCGAGGGGCCCAAGACCACAACGACCTCACCCTTGTGCACATCCAGATCGATATCGCGCAGGACCACGTTGTCGCCAAAGGCCTTCTGGAGGTTCTTGATACTGACGACGACCTCGTTCGAGTTATTGGTTTCGCTCATGATAGGACCTCCTTACAGACCGGCGATGTGATCGGCGGGCGTCGCGACAACCTGTCCGGCGCTCTTGGCGGGACGCTTCTTCTTGGTCTCGGCCGTGCCCAAAAGCCTCGCCTCAAGACCGCTCACCAAGCGAGCGAGCGGCAGGGTGATGACCAGATAGAACAGAGCGGCAACCACGTACGGTGTAATGGAGCCCGTCGTGGCCACGATGGTACGGGCGTTCATGACGATCTCGACCACACCCACGGCGGCAAGCAGCGACGTATCCTTGTAAAGCAAGATAAACTCGCTGGTCAGCGTAGGCAAAACATTGCGGAACGTCTGCGGAATCATAACGTAGAGCAGCGTCTGGAAGGCATTCATGCCCAGAGAGCGAGCAGCCTCGTTTTGGCCCTTGGGGATTGATTGAATACCGGCACGGAAGATCTCGCACAGGTACGCAGACGAGTTCATGGCCATGACGATAACGCCCAAGACGTAGTCGTCCACCTTGACGCCGGCCAACGGCAGACCGAAGAACGCGATGTAGATCTGCAGGAACGCCGGCGTACCGCGAATGATATTCACGTAGATGCCGGCGAGGCAGCGCAGGATGCGCGACTTGGAGATGCGCATGAGCGACAGGGCAAAACCGAAGGGAATTGCCAGCGGAAACGCCACGAGCACGATCGAGAGCGACATGAGGAAGCCCTTAAAGACGATCGGCAGGCTCTGGACCAAAATGACCGGGTTCAGGAACAGGCGCAGGAACATATTGGAGTTCCAGGCCTCGACCCACGGCTGCTCTTTAAGGTCGGCCAAGAAGTTATCGAAGGCCGTCACGCCCTTGATCTCCACCGACGGAATCTTGGAGATCTTCTTGGTCGACCCGTCGGCGAGCGTATAGGTGCCGCTAAAGGCCTCATCGCCGCCCTCGACGGGGAAGGTCACGCCGTAAACCTCGACACGGAAAAAGCCGCCGGCAGGCGCCGTCTCGCCAAAATCGATCTTGAGCGTCTGGCCGTCAGCCTTGCACGTGGGTTTCATGGGCGTACGATCCATGAGGTCCTCGCCCGAGAGCATCGTCAATCGCGTGTCATCGGTACCAAACGTCGTGCCGTCGACAAACGTCAGCGAAAGACCGCTCAGCTCCTCATCGGCATCGGCCTGGACCTCCCAGGTAATGCGCGTCTCGGTACCGCCGACCACGTCGCTACCCGAACCGGTATTGGGTCGGGCGGTAATCTTTGCGGTCTCAAGTGCCTGAGCAGTCGAGGGCACGCAGGCCCCCGCGCATACCAGGGCGAGCGCCACAGCCAGGGCACAGGCCAGCTTTTGGAGCATCGAGGGCAGTGGATGGCTCTTGCCCATGGCTCCTTGGTTCAATCGAGACAAGGTGGCTCCTAACGTTTAAGTTGCCGACATAACGGGGCGGGATGACGCCCATTCAAGAAACGCAAAGGCCCTCTCCGCCAAAACGGAAAGGGCCCGCGTGCAATCAAGTAACTATTTTACTTGATGTTGTACTTAGCCATAAGGGCGTCAACGGTACCGTCATCGGTCAGGTCCTTGATGGCCTGGTTGACGTCGTCCTTGAGCTTAGTGTTGCCCTGGTTGATGGCGATGGCGTACTCCTCGCCGGTGCTGATCTGCTTGATGGTCTGGCAGGTGTTGAACTGCTCGGCGGTCAACTGGCTGGCGACGGAGCGGTTGGTCACCACGGCGTCACCCTTATCGGACTGCAGGGCGCTGAAGCACTCGGTGGCGTCCTTGTAGGGAACAATCTTGGCCTTGGGGAAGTTCTCCTGGGCAAAGGCCTCGGCGGTCGAACCGGACTGAACGATGATGGTAGCGTCGGCGTTGTTGAGCTTCTCGCTGTAGTTGTCAGCCGTGATGTCGGCGTTATCGACCTTGGTCACGATGGCCTGATCGTCCATGTAGTAGGAATCGGAGAAAGTGACTTCCTTCTCACGCTCGGGCGTGTCAGTGATAGCCGCGATGGAGACGTCATACTTGGCACCCGAAGCGACGCCCGGAACCAGCGTGTCAAAGTCATTGTTGACATACTCGACATCCAGGCCCAGCTTGTCGCCGATAGCCTTGATGAGCTCAAGGTCAAAGCCCTGATAATCGCCGTTGTCATCCTTGTACTCAAACGGAGCGTACTCGGCAGAGGTGCCAACGGTCAGCGTACCGTCCTTGACGAGCGCGTACTCCTTGGAGCCGTCGACCTTCTCGACCTTAGCGTCGTCAGAGCTGCTGGAACCGGCATCAGAACCAGAGGTGGCGTTGGACGAGCCGCAGCCCGTCAGAGCGAGGGCGAGCGCCATAGCACCCGTGGCGGCAAATGCGCCAAGCTTCTTCAGCTTCATAATCAGTCTCCTTCCAATGACCCCACGTGATTCAGAGGTCTGCAAAAACTGAGGGTTATTATGCACCCGCTTGGAAGAATCTGCAATTAGAAAACTGATTGAAACAAACCCATAACGTGAATGGAGCACTCCACTTTATGGCAGCCTTTACTGCTGCAACGACCTTAACAGTTTGATTTCAGCCGCATAACCTGCAAGTTCGTTCGGTGTCTCCAAGATGAATGGCAATGCGCGCAAGCGGCCATTCGATACAATATTCTGTATAACCTGCATACCGCCGCCAAACTCTTCACTACCCAGGTAGCCCTTGCCGATGCACTCGTGGCGATCCTTATGGGCGCCGCAGGGATTCTTGGAGTCATTGATGTGCACGGCGCGCAGGCGCTCGATACCCACCACACGATCGAACTCGTCAAGCACACCGTCAAGATCGCGGACGATGTCATAGCCGGCGTCATTCACATGGCAGGTGTCTAGGCACACGCCCAACTTGGCCGACAGCTCGGGGCGCTTGTCGGCAACGCCCTCGATGATGAGCGCCAGCTCCTCAAAGCTGCGGCCCACCTCGGTGCCCTTGCCGGCCATGGTCTCGAGCAGCACCGTCGTCTGCTGGCCCTCAAACATCACCTGGCACAGGGTGTTGACGATCATCTGAATGCCGGCGTCGGAGCCCTGCCCCACATGCGCACCGGGATGGAAGTTGTAGTAGTTGCCGGGCAGCGCCTCCATGCGCCGCAGGTCCTCGGCCATGGCCTCCAGGGCAAACTCGCGCGCCCGCTCCTTAGCGGAGCAGGGGTTATAGGTATACGGGGCATGAGCCACGAGCGGGCCAAAGTCGTTTTGCTCCATAAGCTCGCACAGGGCCGCCACGTCATCCATGTCAAGGTCTTTTGCCTTGCCACCGCGCGGGTTGCGCGTAAAGAACGCAAAGGTATTGGCGCCAATGGACAACGCCGTCTCCCCCATCGCCCGATAGCCCTTCGTCGTCGAAAGATGACACCCGATCGTCAGCATCTCCAACTCCCCCTCATCAGTTGCGGTGAAATACGGTCTATTGGTGCCTTATTTTGGCGCAAACAGACCGTATTCCACCGCAAGATATAAAAGGGGCATCAGGGGCACGGTCCGCCGAGCCCCCTTGAGCACCAGCACCGCAGCCTAGAGCGTCAAGCGAATCGCATCGATGATCTGCGCACAGCGCTGTGTGGCGGCAAGGGGCATGACGGGACTCTCGAGTTTCCCCGCCCGGATGAGCTGGGTCGCATGATGAATTTCGCCGTAGAAATCATCGACCTCAAACGGGGCATTTATTTCGAGCATTCGTCCGTCGGAGTACTTCACATGGGCGAGCTCGGGGCGATGGAGGCGCTCGATTTCCAACGAGCCCCGCTCGCAGGCAATCGTTAAGCGGCTTTCATATGCTGCTTTGCCGTCGCACACCATATGAATGGGTATACCGCCGACACTCATATGGATCTCATCGGCCCAATCCACGCGGCCGCCCGATACGTCACGCCAGCGAACTTCACGAGACGAAACATCGCACGCACCCGCAAGCAAATCCTCAAACCACCCGACCGCATAGCAGCCCATGTCATATAGACAGCCGCCCTGCAACGGATCGAGCAGATAACTCGAAGGGAACTCACCATAATCGAGTTTTTGCACGCTTTCGATCGAGACGATACAGCCGAGCTCGCCCGACGCAAGCAAGTCCTCCACGCGAGTGCGCATCGGGCAAAACCGATTCTTCATCGCCTCCATAAACAGCACGCCGCACTCGCGAGAGGCGGAGGCAATCGAGAGAGCCTCTTCCTCACTCAAAACGGCCGGCTTTTCGCACAGCACGGCCTTTCCGGCGCGCAGCGCGCGACAGGCCCAACGCGCATGCATACCATGCGGAAGAGCCAAGTAGATTGCGTCGACATCGGGGTCGGCAATCAGCGCATCATAAGCCGCATCGCCGCCATCGTCAGCCGTGACATAACTGTGCGCAGCATCGATCGAAAACGCTCGACAAAATTCCTCGACATGTGCAGGAGCGCGGCCGGCCGCAGCCACCAGCCGTGCCCCGTCGACCTTCTTGAGCGACGATGCAAATCGATGCGAAATGTGCCCAGCGCCCAAAACGCCCCAACGAACCTCACGCAAATCATCACATGAATCCCGATAGCCCACGACAGCCCCCTTCAGTTGCGACGAAATAGTTCCTGCTATCGCCCTATTCTGCCGCAAACAGGAACTATTCCATCACAAGATATAAAAGGGTCATGAGGAGCGAGTTTTGCTGAAGACTTTAAGCGCGGCCGTTACGGGGCCAGGCTGGAAACGTCGGCGCGCGTCGTCGAGACGCTCGGGGATATCGATGTGTTGCGGGCAGTGACGCGCACATTTGCCGCACTTGACGCAATTGCTCACGAGCTTGGGCTCGCTCGTGCGCACCGCGCTCGCCGTAAAGTATTGCGACAGCCCCGTAAACCAGCTGTGCGCATAGCTCGCGTTGTAAGCGGCAAAGCAGCCGGGAATGTTAATACCCTTGGGACATGGCATGCAGTAGCCGCATCCCGTGCAGGGCACGCGATTCGATTTTTCAAACTCCGCCAGCACGCGTGCGATGGTATCGAGCTGAGCGGCTGTCATCGAATCCGGCAGGGCCCGATCGGCCAGCACCGCGTTCTCGTCCACCTGCGCGGTATCGGTCATGCCCGAAAGCAGCATCGTGACTTGAGGATGGTTCCACACCCACGAAAGGCCCCAAGCAGCCGGCGTCTTCAGGTACGGATCGCGTACGTCATCGAGCACGGCGCGGGCCCGCGGAGGCAGCTTGCCCGCCAGGCGTCCGCCCAAAAGCGGTTCCATCACAAACACCGCGAGCCCGCGCTCGGCGGCTGCTATAAGTCCCGCCGTTCCCGCTTGGTAGCGCTCTCCAGCGTAGTTGTACTGAATCTGGCAAAAATCCCAGTCATACGCGTCGAGCATCGTGAGGAAGTCCGCCGCACTGCCGTGATACGAAAAACCTATCTGGCGAATACGCCCCGCAGCCTTTTGGTGCGCAATCCAGTCTTCGATGCCCAACGCCACCACGCGCTCCCACTGGGCGGGCGAAGTGATGTTGTGCATAAGGTAATAGTCGATATGGTCGGTCCGCAGGCGACGCAGTTGCTCGTCGAAGAACCGGTCGAAATCCTCCGCGCACTTGCACGAAGCGTGCGGCAACTTGGTCGCCAGCAGCACCCGGTCGCGCAGCCCCAAGCACTCAAGTGAGGCGCCCACGCACGCCTCGTTACCGGGATAGAGATACGCAGTATCCAGATAATTAATCCCCTGCTCCACCGCATGGGAAATGATGGCATCGGCTGTCTTCGCATCGGGGTGTCCCGGCGAACCGGGAAACCTCATGCAGCCCAGACCCAGAGCAGATATTCGGTTACCACTTTTGGGGTCAACGCGGTATTGCACGGCCCCTCCCTTCGCCATCAGCGCCCCGGCAAGGCGAAACACAATGGTCACGCGGCCGAAACATCGTGGAATCGCAATCGAGAACGTATCGTAACGCAGCAGAAATCGAGCTGTCACGGCACCGCTTTAACATCAGCAAAAAGCCCGATGAAAGGAGTCACCCATGCCCGCGCTCGACCTTTGGAACCTCGCATCCCAGCTCAAAAGCACCGATTATCGCTGGGTTGACCTCACCCATACGCTCTCGTGCGACACCCCGCACTGGTTTGGCTTTGAGCCATTTGAGTCCACCAAGCTCTTCGACTACCTGCCCGGCACGCCCGAAGATATGCTCGCGCCCATGCGTTGCTTCCAGTATTCGGTCGCCCCGCAGTACGGCACCCACGTCGACGCGCCGCGCCACTTCCATGTCGATGGCCGCTCCCTTGGCGAGATCGAACCTATCGAGTTTATGCATCCGCTCTGCGTCATCGACAAGCACGAGGAGTGCGCCGCAAACCCCGACTTTATCCTGACCATCGATGACCTCAAGGCTTGGGAGGACGAGCACGGTCGCATTCCCAAGGACGCTTTCGTCGCCTTCCGCTCCGACTGGTCCAAGCTCGCCGACCTCGAAAACAAGGACGAGGACGGCCAACCCCACTACCCCGGCTGGGACCTCGATGCCATCAAATGGCTTGTAGAAGAGCGCAACATCGGTGCCATCGGCCACGAACCGGCAGACACCGACCCCGCAACCGTGACCACACGCGAGGATGCCTACCCCTATCCCGGCGAGCAATACATCCTCTCGGTCGACCGCTATCAGATCGAGGTCATGGACCATCTGGACGAGCTTCCCGCCACAGGCGCCGTCATCTTCTGCACCTTCCCTAAGGTCCGTGATGGTGTCGGATACCCCGCGCGCGTCTTTGCGGTCTGCCCCGCAGCGTAACGTCCAGGCAAACGTTTCTTTTTTATAACAGCCGCCCCGCGCACCCACCAATCACCCCGGCAGCATACAATCCATCAGGCGCCCCTTACGCGGGCGCCTTTTATATGGGGAGATGATTCACATGCAGATCAACAAGGTCGCCTTTATCGGCAAGGGCGGCGTCGGCCTGCTCTACGGCAGCATGATTGCCAAGGCCCTCGGCAATGACGCCGTCGAATACGTTATGGATGACGCCCGTTTTGAGCGTCACGCGGGCGATGCGCTCACCGTCAACGGAAAGCCTTGCGGTCTCACGTCCGTCCGCGCCAGCGAGGCAGCGCCCGCCGATCTGGTCATCCTGACGGTCAAGACCACCGGTCTCGACCAAGCACTCAAGACTATGGAGCGCGTCGTGGGACCCAACACGCTCATCGCCTCGCTGTGCAACGGCATTACGAGCGAACAAAAGATTGCCGAACGCTTTGGCTGGGAGCATACCGTTCTTGGTATCTGCCAGGGCATGGACGCCGTGTTTCTCAATGGCGCGCTCACCTTTACCAATGCGGGCGAGATCCGCTTTGGTGCAGCCGCCGGCACCGACCCCGCGACCGTCGCCGCTATCGACGGGCTCTACACGCGCTGCGGCATCGCCCATACCGTCGAGCGCGACATTGCGCACCGCATGTGGGCCAAACTCATGCTCAACGACGGCATCAACCAGACCTGCATGGCCTACGGCGGGACCTACGGAAGCGCCACGGAGCCGGGCTCCGAGCAGCGCCGCTGCTTTGTTTCCGCCATGCGCGAAACGCTTGCGGTCGCCAACGCCGAGGGCATTGAGCTGACCGAGGCAGACCTAACGCAGATGGTGCACCTCATCGAGGGAATCGACCCCACCGGTATGCCCTCGATGGCGCAGGACCGCATCGCACAACGAAAGACCGAAGTCGAGGAGTTCGCGGGCACCATTTGCCGCCTGGCCGCCAAACACGATATCCAAGTGCCGCAAAACGATTGGCTCTACCAGAGGATTCGCGAAATAGAAAGCAGCTGGTAGCCTCGGCCGCATCGCGACGTGCGCAATACAAGCAGACAGGCCTTCGCGAGGATTCCGTCATTCGCGAAGGCCTGTTGCATTTAGCTCGAGGCTAAAACTGAGGCTTATTTTGCGATTCCGGAACCTCGTCCTCGTCATCGCGGCAAAGTAGCACGCCGGCGCTTCCCAGCAACGCCGCTGCAATCAAGGCGCCCACAATCACAGGAGCGGCGCCCGTAGCGGACTGCAAGCCGGCAGTTAACGCCGCCGTCGGACCAAGGCATCCGATCAAAAGGGCAACGACGGCAATAGCGACATCTCGAGCGTTCATGGAACCACTTCCTCCACGAGAAAGACTTTGTTTCTCGTGACTTAGTGTGCCCCGCGCCCATATGCGCGGCGTACTGCCACGGTAAGCGCTCTGTTAACTCAAATGCATACATAGAACGGGCGCCCTTACGTTGCCCTAAAGCTCGGTAAAGACGCCCGTCCGCCAAATATTCGTGATGCAGAAAAATTACCAGCCAGTGTAGTAGTCGGTGGTTCCGGCTGCGCAGCCGGAGTCATAGACCTTGCACTCGCCCTTGGAACCGGTAAACGTGGAGCCCTGAGCCTTATCGCCCGCGGCAACGACGTAGTAACCATCGGAATCGCGCCAAAAGCCCTCGGAATCCTGAGTCCACTCGCCCGTGCGGTGATGGTAGAGCACGTTGCTGCTGTAATAGGTCTCACGACGACCGTTATAGTTATTGACGCCGCTCGAGCGCGTCAGGCCCGAGCCGTTCGCGTAATACGCAGCAGACGCGTAAGACGAGCCGGAGCCGGCGTTGTAATACAAAGCCTGAACGGCCTCAGCGGCCTCGGCTTCGGCGGCCGCAGCCTCGAGCGCCTCACGCTTGGCATCCTCAAGCGTCGTGCGCAGCTCATCGAGCTCGGTCGATTTGGCGTCGACCTCCTCCATCGTCAAAAGACCGCCCGCACCATCGATACAACCTTGCAGTACAGCGCGCTCGTCATCGGTGGCATAGTCACCGTACATGTTCATGATGATCTGGGCGCGGACCTCCAGGGAATCGCGCTTGGCCCCCATAGAGGCATTCCACTCCTGCATGGAGCCAAAGCCGTCGCCGCGATAGTCGACGGGCTGCATCAGCGTCGCCTCGGACGGCGTGGATCCGACCGTGTCGGACAGTGTTGCCGCGTGGGCATCGGTTGCGCCGGCGCCCGCTAAAAGTGCCACGGTCAGAGCGGCGGAAAGGGCGGCGGCTTTCGGTTTTCGTGAATCAATCCTCATGTAGCTGGAAACCTCCGTAGTGCGTTTTTGCTGCGTTTGAGCTGCGCGTGATTCGATCGCGCTGCATAGTACTCCGAGCAAATCGCGACCTGCGGTTTTTCTCAAAAGGTGCACGTCATTTGCGTAAAACTCACATCCTCTCAACAGGAGTTTTCCACATCTCGATTGCATAAAGCATGTCAAAAACCCTGTAATAGCGCCCTTCCTATGCAAAAAAGGCGCCTGCGCAACCATTGCTTGCGCAGGCGCCTTGAGCAGGCATTTTATGCAGCTATACCTATCGAGTCGCAAGGGGTCCTTGCACAAGTCGCCCTACTCGTCCAGTGCGGCAAAGGCCTGCTTCAGGTCCCAAATGATATCCTCGGCGTTCTCGGTACCGATGGAAAGACGGATCGTGGAGGGCGTGATGTTCTGCTCGGCGAGCTCCTCGGCAGAGAGCTGGGAGTGCGTAGTCGTAGCCGGGTGCACGACGAGCGACTTGACGTCGGCCACGTTGGCGAGCAGCGAGAACACCTGCAAGTGGTCGATGAACTTCCATGCAGCCTCCTGGCCGCCCTTAATCTCGAAGGTGAAGATCGAGGCACCACCGTTGGGGAAATACTGCTTGTAGAGCTCATGGTCGGGGTGCTCAGGCAGGCTCGGGTGGTTCACCTTGGCGACGTGGCTGTCACAAGCCAGGAACTCAACGACCTTCTTGGTGTTCTCGACATGGCGGTCGACGCGCAGTGACAGGGTCTCGGTGCCCTGGAGCAGGATCCAGGCGTTAAACGGGCTAATGCAAGCGCCCTCGTCACGCAGCAGGATGGCGCGGATATAGGTCGCGAAGGCGGCAGGGCCGGCAGCCTCGGCAAACGAGACGCCATGGTAGGAGGGATTGGGCTCGGCGATCTGCGCATACTTGCCGCTCGCCTTCCAGTCAAAGTTGCCGCCATCGACAATCACGCCGCCCAGCGAGGTACCGTGACCGCCAATGAACTTGGTCGCGGAGTGGACGACGATATTGGCGCCATGCTCCAGCGGACGGAACAGATACGGGGTGCCGAAGGTGTTATCGACAACAACCGGCAGGCCATGCTTCTTGGCAATCTCGGAGATGGCGTCGATGTTGGGGATGTCGGAGTTGGGGTTACCGAGCGTCTCGAGATAGATGACCGTGGTGTTGTCCTTGATGGCGCCCTCGACCTCGTCCAGGTTATGGGCATCGACGAAGGTGGTCTCGACACCAAACTGGGAGAGCGTGTGCTCCAGCAGGTTGTAGGAACCGCCGTAGATGGTCTTCTGGGCGACCACGTGGTCACCAGCCTGGGCAAGTGCCTGCAGGGTATAGGTGATGGCAGCGGCACCGGAGGCGACGGCAAGACCGGCCACGCCACCCTCGAGCGCGGCGATACGGTCCTCGAAGACGCCCTGGGTGGAGTTGGTCAGACGGCCGTAGATGTTACCGGCGTCGGCAAGACCAAAGCGGTCGGCGGCGTGCTGGGAGTTGCGGAACACATAGCTCGTGGTTTGATAGATAGGCACAGCACGGGAGTCGGATGCAGGATCGGCGCTCTCCTGGCCAACGTGCAGCTGCAGGGTATCGAAACCAAAGGTGTGCTCGGGGTTGTTGATAAACTGGCTCATGATGATCTCCTTGATCGAACAAAAGTAATAAGAGTAAGAGAAATAAGTCGCTGTCTCCTGATCACGCCGACGGGCGCAAGCAGGAGCCCGGCATTCGTCTTGGTAAGCAATTCATATGCGGGCCTCCTTTCGCATCCCGGTTCCGTGGTCGGCTTAATTACCTACCGCCTTTGTGTGTTTTGAATAGTACGAGCATTGTTTCGCTCGGTCAATCACTTAAAAGCGCTAACCTGTTATCGGTTTTTTAGATAGCTATCGAAAGGACGGGCGTCGATGACCCTCCAGCAGCTTCGTTTTCTGATTGCCGTGGCAGAGTCCGGCTCAATCAACGCCGCAGCTCAGCGCCTCTATACCGCTCAGTCCAACATCTCAAACGCCGTCAAAAGCCTGGAGCAGGAGCTCCATCTGGAAATCTTTACGCGCTCCAGCCGCGGCGTCACGCTCACCAACGACGGTACCGAGCTCTTAGGCTATGCGCGCCAGGTCGTAGAGCAGGCCGACATGCTCGAGGCACGCTACGAGGACGGCGGCACACCCCAGGCGCGCCTTGCCATCTCGGCCCAGCACTACGCGTTTTCGGTCGAGGCCTTTGTCAACGTCGTCGAGCGCTGCCGCGACAGTAAGTTCGAGTTCATCATGCGCGAGACCACCACCTCGCAGATCATCGACGACGTCCGCGCATTTCGCAGCGATATCGGCATTCTGTACCTGGATGACTTTAACGCCCGCGTTCTGCAGAAGGCCTTCGCCGATGCCCGCGCAAGCTTCCATCCCCTCTTCGACGCGACGGTCCACGTCTTCGTTAGCGAACGCCACCCGCTCGCACGCCGCCCTCAGCTGTCCCTTGCCGACCTCACGCCCTATACGCGCTACAGCTTTGAGCAGGGAACCTCAAACTCCTTCTATTACGCCGAGGAACCTTTTAGCTATATCCCTTGCGACCGCAACATACGAATCTCGGACCGCGGAACACTTACTAACTTACTTATCACGTCGAACGGTTACACCCTGTCGACCGGTGTCCTTTCCAATGAAATGCAGTGGGGTATGGCATCGATCCCGTTAGCAGACGCCCCAACGATGCACGTAGGATATATCATGCACGACGAGCGCAAGCCCTCTCCTCTCTTGCGGCAATACCTCGACGAGCTCAACCGCATCATCCATGCCGACCAGCTGTCGGAAGACGGGGTAGAAATCGTAGATTGCTAGCCCGCGGCGGGCATGGCGCTACAATGGTCACTCACACGAAGCGTACCCAACGAAAGGAACCATGTGAAGGTCATCATCTATACCGACGGCTCGGCCCGATCAAATCCGGGACGCGGCGGCTACGGCGCCGTGCTCAAGTACACCAACCCCGCCGGCAAGACCTTCACCTCCGAGCTTTCGCGTGGCTACGCCAAGACCACTAACAACCGCATGGAGCTCATGGCGGTCATCGTGGCGCTCGAGGCACTTAACCGCCCCTGCGAGGTCGAGGTCCATTCCGATTCGCAATACGTCGTCAACGCCTTCAACAAGCACTGGATCGACGGCTGGAAAAAGCGCGGGTGGAAAACTGCCAACAAGCAGCCCGTCAAGAACCGCGACCTGTGGGAGCGTCTGCTTGCCGCAAAGAGCAAGCATAAGGTGGAGTTCATCTGGGTTAAGGGGCATGCCGGCCACGAGCTCAATGAGCGCTGCGACGAGCTCGCCACCACCGCGGCCGACGGAGCCAACCTCGATATCGACGCCGGCTTTAACGAGAGCGACCTGTAATAGCGTTTTCGCGCAGCTTTATATCCCCACGCGCTACACTCATCCTGTAGACCAAACAACGCAAGGGGGACGCATGCTGCGTATAGCGACCATCGGCACATCCATGATCACCGACGACTTTATCCAGGTCGTCAATGCCAACGACCAAGCCGCGTTTGTGGGCACGCTTTCACGCGATGCCAATCGCGGTACCACCTTTACCGCCGAGCACGGCGGCGAACGCAACTTCACCGCACTCGACGAGCTCGCGTCCGCCGACGACGTCGATGCCGTCTACATCGGCAGCCCCAACGCGCTCCATCACGAGCAGGCGCTCGCCTGCATCGCCGGCGGTAAGCACGTTATCGTCGAAAAGCCCTTCTGCGCCACCGAGGCCCAAGCGTTCGAGGTCTTCCGTGCTGCCGAGGCAGCAGGCGTCGTGGCCCTCGAGGCCATGCGTCCCCTCCACGACCCCGCTTTCCACGCCGTCGAGGACGCCCTGTGCGAGATTGCGCCCATTCGCCGCGCCTCACTGCGCTTTGGCAAGTATTCCTCACGCTACAACGAAATCCTCGCTGGACGCGCCACCAATATCTTCGACTGCAATATGGCATCGGGTTCCCTCATGGACATTGGCGTCTACGCCGTCGAGCCCATGGTCGAGATTTTCGGCATGCCCTCTGGTCTCACCAGCATGACCACGCTGCTCGACCCCTCAACGCAAGAGCTCACCCATGGCCCCATCGACGGTTGCGGTTCCATTCTCGCCAGCTATGGCGGTGGCTATATCTCCGTCGAGCTCGCGCACTCCAAAATTACGAATGACCTGCTGCCCTCGCAGATCGAAGGCGAGCGTGGCACTATCCAGATCGACCATCTGTCCACGCCCCGCAACGTCCGCATCGACTATCGCGGCGACGTCGTACGCGGCTCGGCGACCGAGGCGCCGCGCGAACAGGACGACAACGGCCGCGCGCTCGACCTTCCCAAGTCAAGCAACACCATGGAATACGAACTCGCAGACTTTATCACCGCCATCGGAGGCATCGATAACGTTAAGGAAGAGATCTGGGAGACCCCGGCGGGACGCCATGAGCTCGGCCACTACCGCGATGTCACGCTCGTCTCGCTGCGCATCATGGATGCCGTGCGTCAGCAGGCCGGCATTACCTTCCCCGCCGATTCAGTCAAGCAGGCCTAGCGATGGGCCTCTTCGATACGTTCTTCTCCAGCGTCACCGGCGGCAGTCGAGAGCCTCAAAAACCATCAAACATCGAGCTCGAGCTGCGCCGCAGGCTTACTGTGCTCGCAAGCGACGAGGCCACTCAAGACACTCCCCTGCGCTACTTCCTGCACTGGACGGGGCAAGTCCAAGGCGTTGGTTTTCGCTTTACCAACACCAACCTCGCGCAGGCACGCGCACTCACCGGCTGGGTGCGTAACATGGAAGACGGCTCCGTCGAGATGGAGATACAGGGGGCTCCGGCAAACATCCTATCTCATCTCGAGGCGCTTCATGCCTCCTACGAGCGCATGGGAACGCGTTTTCGCCTCGCAGACGCCCAGGCCCGAGCCCCACTTACCAATGAAGACGGTTTCAGTCCTCGTTATTAGTATTGTGTGCTAAATACGGTATCATTTACCTACGACCGTTGATAGAAAAGAGGCGAGGCGCATGGCGGTGCAAAGAAGAAACACCAAGCAGCGGAAGCTGGTTCTTGACGCCGTGCGCCAAAGCTATAACCACCCCACCGCCGATGAGATCTACAACGCCGTGCGCGCGCAGGATGACAAAATCAGCCGCGGTACGGTCTACCGCAATCTCAATCTCTTAGCCGACGCCGGCGAGATCCTCTCCATCAAGACGCCGGGCGGCAGCCGCTTCGATCGCACGATCGAGCCGCATGCGCATATCATCTGCACCTCGTGCAGCCGCGTCATCGACGTACCGCTCCCCTTCGATGCCCAGCTCGACGCCAAGGCGTCCGAGCAAATCGGCTGGAACGTCACCTCGCACTACACCATCTTCGAGGGCCTCTGCCCCAACTGTAGGTAGATTTTGGGACATGCCTACTCAGCAAGTAGACGACGCAGCTCTTCTTCGACCGTGCGCACGTAGCGGACACGGTCATTGACACCGCGCATGCTGGGATTGCAGCTCTCCATCAGATAGGGATGGCCCACCACGTTGAGCATGTCGCGATCGTTTTCGTTATCGCCAAACGCCATCATTTCGTTAGGTGAGATCCCCAGTGCGCGACCATAATCGGCAAGCGCGGACCCCTTGCCCGAATCAAAGCCGATAAAGTCGGTCCATTCGGTTCCCGACGTCATCACATCGACCCGGTCGCTAAAGCGACGCGCAAAATACTCCAACGCCGCCGGCTGCTCTGTCTCGGGCGTTTGAAACGCAATCTTAATGACATCCTCGTCAATGTCCTCGGGACGGTCGACCACCGCCACATCGCAGTGGACCTCGTAACGCAAATGGTCGATGAACGCATCGTTACCGCTTATGGTGTAGAGGTGCCCCTCGCAGGAAAGGGTTACGTCGGCATGGGGGTAGGCGACCACGGCATTCGCGATATCCATAGCAAGGCTACGTTCCATGGAACGTTTGACAACGGCACGCCCCTCGCTCATCACCAGGGCTCCGTTTTCGCATACATAGGCGAGCTCATCGGCCACCGGGGCAAACAGGTAGCGCAAGCTCGCATATTGACGGCCACTCGCCGGCATAAACACAATGCCGCGACGATGCAGCTCGTCGATGAGCTCAAATGCCTCAGGACGCGGCTCGCGCTCCCCCGGATGCAGCAACGTGCCATCCAAATCGCAGGCGATCAGTTTGATTCCCTCAAGACCCATATGCTTCCCCCAAAGCACCCCATCAAAAGTAAGACGGACTTTGAATAGTTGCCTCTCAAAGTCCGTCTTACGCATACGCACGTTAGCCGCGCGCCTTCTTTACGATCGTAAAGTCTGGAGCCATACTCACAACAACATCCGCCGCGCTCGATGCAAAGCGTCGACTGGCATCGAGCTCGCGTGTGACCACCGAGAGCCGAACACCCTCGACACCCCGGAGCATGCGGCCCAAAACAGGCCGCACCGGCGTATACATGCGCACGGTATGCTCGTCCGAGTCGCCCCGGAAGAGCGGCGCATGCATGTTGCCGATTTCCCAGCACGCATGCGCGAGCGCAATCGGATCCATGCGGTCGACTTCGACCAAATAAACCTCGGCGCTGCGCAGGCGCACGACAACCGCTACGGGCACCGTGCCCGTGCGGTCGACAGCGAGCACGTCACCGTCGGCAAGACGCTCGCCATCAGTGGCATCCAGCCGGGCATTCACCGTGCGCCCCAGCTCCGTCACGCCCACAAACAGGCGCGCATCAGCCTGGTCCCAATCGAGTAGCAGCTCGTCAACCTCAAAGACGCCACCCAGCTCCCGACGAAGCAGGAGTTCATAGGACGGGTCGTTGAGATTTCCCAAGCGCTCCGTAGCTACCAGGTCCACGGACATCAACTAGTCCTCGACCTCGACGAGCTCGATATCAAAGTTGAGGTCCTTGCCGGCGAGCTCGTGGTTGGCGTCGAGCGTCACAGCCTCGGGCGTCACATCGATGACCACGGCGGGGACGGGCATGCCGCTCGGCGTGGACAGGAAGAGCTTCATGCCCTTCTCGATCTGCTCGATATTGGGAACCTGCTCGGCCGGGAAGGTGATAACCATCTCGGGATTGTGCTCACCGTAGGCATCGGCCGCAGGAATGTGTACGGACTTCTTCTCGCCCACCTGCATATCGATAACGGCGGCATCGAAGCCTTTGATCATCTGACCGGCACCGCAGGTGAACTCCAGCGGCTCACCGCGATCGTAGGAGCTATCGAACTGCGTGCCGTCGTCGAGCGTGCCGCGATAATGGGTCTTGACCTTCTTGCCCTTGTTGGACATGGTAACCTCCGTAATAAGGGCGGCGCACAACGCGGGCCGCCATGAACATATGGCGCTAACTATACCCTAGTCATACAATTCAAAGACAGTTTGCAAAGAAACGCTGCAACCGGAGGAACCATGGCATATCCCGTATTTGACTTGCACTGCGACACCGCCGACCGCATCGGCTGGGCCACGCTCGATCTCGACCTGCGCTTTACCGCCGGCACCGACGGTTATTTCCCCGGCGACGAAACGCATCCGCAAGATTTCGACCTCATCGAGGGCAACGCCTGCGCCATCTCGCTCGCAAAGATCGGCAACACGCCGTGGGCACAGTGCTTCGCCACGTTTGTCCCCGACGAGATTCCCACCGCCCACGCCGCACGCTTCCAAGCACAGATCATGGCGCACATGAGCGGCCAGGTAATGCTCGACCACGACCGCATGGTCAACGTACGCAGCGCCGCTGACATTCGCCCTGCACTCAAAGACGGCAAGGTCGCCTGCATCCACACCATCGAAAACGCCACGTTCTTTGCCGAGGACCCCGCGCTGATCGAGGCGCTCAAGAGCCTGGGCGTACTCATGTCATCGCTCAGCTGGAACGCGCAGGGGCCGCTCGCGAGCGGCCACGACACCCACGCCGGCCTCACCGCCGCCGGCATCGAGGCACTTACGCAGATGGAGCACGCCGGCATGATACTCGACGTCTCCCACCTCAACGATGAGTGCTTTGACGAGGTTGTCGCCCACGCCACGCGCCCCTTCGTCGCCAGCCACTCAAACTCCCGTGCGGTTTGCGGCGTCAAGCGCAACCTCACCGACGACCAGTTCCGTACCATTCGTGACATGGGCGGCATCGTCGGCCTCAACTACTGCAGCGAGTTCCTCTCCAACGAAGCAACCGACGAGACCGCCGCAGATGTCACCTTCGACCAGCTGGCAGCCCATATCGAACACTGGCTCGACCTGGGCGGCGAAGATGTCATCGCGCTCGGCGGCGACTGGGACGGCGCCAAGGTACCCAACTTCCTCTCCGATGCCAGCAAGATGCCCGAGTTCCAGAACATGCTTTCCAAGCACTTTGGCAAGACCGTGATGCAAAAGCTCTGCAGCGACAACGCCCTTGCCTTCTTCGAGCGTTATTAATTTCACATCCCTTGAGCGGGCCGGTATGCCGAGCGATCGACATGCCGGCCCGTCCCCAATCCAAAGGATAACTTTTGACGCAGCAATTTACGATTTTCCTACCCCGACCGGATGGGACGCCTATCCCCGTCGTCGTTACCAAAAAGCGCGTCAAGAACTTTAACCTACGCGTCACATCGAGCGGCGAGGTCCACGCCAGCGCACCGCTCGGCGCCAGCCACGAGCGCATCGAAGCGTTTGTGAAGCGCAACAGCGCCTGGATTATCAGCCGACTTGCCCAACGTGAGCAACGTCAGGCGACAGCGCGAGAGCCGCTCAGCCCCTCGTCCATCATTGCACTTTGGGGCAAGCCCATCACGGTACAGGACGCACTCGATCACAACTTTGCATCGCCCGCACCGCGACCCAAGCAGGCCACCTTCGCAAGTTTTATGGGTACCGACGAATCGGACGAAAGCCCACAGGCCAAGCGGCGCGCAATCCTCGACGGCCTAACGTCCGACGAGCTCCAAGCCCACATCGACCAGCTCTACGCGTCCGAGGTCACCGCAGCGCTACGCGACATCGTGCACGCGTACGAAATCGCAATGGGCGTCACCGTGGCCCGCGTCTCCGTGCGCAGCATGAAAACGCGTTGGGGCTCCTGCACACCCAAAACCGGCGCCATTCGCATCGCGCGCGAGCTCGCCGCCTACCCTGTCGAATGCCTCGACATGGTTGTCGCCCACGAGCTCGTCCATCTGCTCGAGCCGAGCCACAATCAGCGCTTTCACGCCCTGCTCGACACGTACTGTCCCAACAATAGAGCACTGTCTCAGCGGCTCAAGCAGCCACCCCTCAACAAGCTCTAGCGTCGACTAGCGCACGCGCTCGATCTCGACGCCGCAGCTTGCCAGGGGCAGGCCAACAGGAGCCCACGGCTTATCGAGCTTTATGCGCACACCAAGCAGCGAGGGATAACGGCGCAGCAGCATCTGGGCTGTCCCCTCGGCTGCCGCCTCGATGAGCTTAAACGTATGCTCGCGCAGATAGCCATCGACATCGTGGCACACCGAGCCGTAGTCAATCGAGGCGTCCAGGTTATCGTGCTCCCCCGCCGCGCGCAGGTCGGCATAGAGCACCAGAGAAACGATGAACTTCTGACCCAGCGCGTTCTCCTCGGGATACACGCCATGGTTGGCAAAAACCTCCAGGCCGTCAATGACAATACGATCGGCATGGCGCAAATCGTCATAGCTCACGTGAGGCACCGCCGTTGCGGTGGATATTTCGCCCCTTCCACGGCGGGCGAGCTCGGCGCCTTCGGTCTTGGTTGCATTCTCGGGCAGTTTCTTGTTACTCAACGCGATCGTCTCCTTCGTTTAGAACCCCGACCGCGCAAACTAACTACACGCGAATCGACAGGTTCTTTTTATCATCGCTCCAGTTGCAAGCGTTGCGCGCGGGGCATGCAAAGCAGGCACGCGACGCTTTGTCGGCTGCATAGAGCAGACGCTCAAGCGGTTGGCTGTTCACGCGCAGCTTTCGATGGCCCAGAATGGCCGTCTTAATGGCTGCGGCATCGGCCGGCTCAAACGCCACGTCATCGGGCATGCCGCCGAGAATCGCATCAGCGACGCGTTCGCTTGCAACATCATGGGATATACCCGATTCATACTGTTCATCTTTGCCGATATCGTGAAGAAGTGCTGTGGCGTAGATGACCTCGCGGTCAAATTCGAGCTGCTCCTCGAGATTCTTGATCCACATAATGCGCGCGACATCGAGCAGATGGTCAATACCGTGGCGGCAGAAGATGCGCCCCGATTCCAACTGTACGATGTTGCCCAGGTGCCGCCGGAACAGCCCGTTGGCACAAATGTAATCAATGCGAGGCATGGCACCAAAGGGGGCCAGGCCCGAAGCCATAAAGCCGCGACGCGACGTCCCCTCATCGGTCTTCGATGTAAAGTCGTTGACGACTCTCATGGTTAGCGGCCCAGCATCCTAAAGAAACGCTCCTCGAGCGCGGGATCGGTCTCAAAGACGCCGCGGCGAGCAAGCGTCACGGTCTTGGTGCCGGGCTTTTGCACGCCACGCATCGTCATGCACATATGCTCGGCCTCCATCAACACAATCGCTCCCTGGGGAGCGAGATAATCCATGAGGGCATCGGCAACCTGTGCGCACAGTTGCTCCTGCAGCTGAAGACGGCGGGCATAAACCTCAACCGTGCGGGCGAGCTTGGAAAGCCCAGCCACCCGACCGTTAGGGATAT
>CAJMLP010000015.1:0-44499 GCA_905214215.1 uncultured bacterium
TGGTTTCTGATGCGGCGCGCTGCGCGCCCCGCACAGGCTAAAGCCTTTAACAAAAAGGCCCCCGCAAAGCGGAGGCCTTAGGCAAGGCTATGTCGAGATGCAGGATTCGCGCTACTCGCAGAGCGAAAGGGCGGCCTCGTCGGCAACGACAACGCAGTTGGTGTGCAGCTGCAGGATCGAAGCCGGGCACGCGGGCGTAACCGGACCATAGCACATGTCATGCACGGCCTGAGCCTTGGCCTCGCCGTTGGCGACGACTAGGATCATGCGGGCATACATGATGGTCTGGGTACCCATGGTGTAGGCCTGACGGGGAACATCGTCGATGCTGTCGAACAGGCGGCTGTTGGCCTGAATGGTGCTCTCGGTGAGGTCGACGCAGTGCGTGCCCTTGGAGAAGTGGTCATCGGGCTCGTTGAAACCAATGTGGCCGTTGTTGCCAATGCCGAGCAGCTGCAGATCCGGGTAACCGGCGGCGGCGACGATCTTGTCGTACTCAGAGCAGGCAGCGGCGGCGTCGGGGTTGGAACCGTCGGGCACATGCGTGTTGTTCAGGTCGATGTTGATGTGATCGAAGAAGTTCTCACGCATGAAGTAGTGATAGCTCTGGGGATCGTCGTGCGAAAGGCCGCGATACTCGTCCAGGTTGTAAGTGCTGACCTCGGCAAAGTCGACGTCGCCCTTCTCGTACCAAGCAGCGAGCTGCTTGTAGGCACCGATCGGGGTGGAGCCGGTGGCAAGACCCAGCACGCAATCGGGCTTGAGGATAACCTGCGCCGAGATGATATTGGCGGCCTTGCGGCTCATATCCTCGTAGTCTTTAGCTTTAATGATCTTCATTACGCGTCCTTTCTCGTACAAGAGAGGCAAGGCTCCCCTTACAAGCACTTGCCCGCGGCCCGCGTCGGCCGCAACCAACGTGTGCGGCCACCAGGGCGAGGTCGCGTAATGTATGTGTCTCGTGTCTAGCCGCGTCGAGGCCCCTGCCCGTCCACGGTGACCCAAAGCCGTTTAGCTTCGGACAAATCCCATCTTGCCACGGAGGGCGTCCTCTTTCAAGGGCGCCCTCCGTAAACGTGTTTGAATTGTAGGCTAATGGCCACGTGCACTTGCTAGCGCTCGCGAGCAACGATGAGCTGGTCCATCTCTTCGACATGCACGCCAACGGAGCCCTTGATGCTCGAGAACTCAACAGAGTTGCACACCAAGATGGGAACCGTCACATCGTAGCCCTCGGCAGCAATTGCCTCGCGATCGAACTCAATGAGCACATCGCCCTTATGGACGACATCGCCCACCTGTGCATGCACGCTAAAATGCTTGCCCTCAAGCTGAACAGTGTCCAAGCCAACGTGGATGAGCACGTCTAGGCCATCGACCGTGTTGAGCGCAACGGCGTGACCCGTGGGAAAAATGGCCTCGACCTTGGCGTCTGCCGGCGCAATCACACGCGTGCCGGTAGGCTGAATCGCCACGCCCTGGCCCAAAAGGCCGGTGGCAAATGTCTGGTCATTGACCTCGGACAACGGAATGACGTCGCCCGAGATGGGAGCATCCAGCGTAAGAACTCGTCCACGCATACCAAAAGACCTTAGGACTTTAGTGAACATGCTCCCCCTCGGACATACCAATCAATCAAAATAGCTTTAACAGTTTACCACTTGGCACCCGTTTTTGACCATTAGGGAAGTTCGCGCTTGACAACCTCGACGATGTCGTCGACAACACGCTGAGTGAGCTCGTGCGTCTCCGCCTCGGCCATAACACGGACCAGCGGCTCGGTACCGCTCGGGCGCACCAGAATGCGGCCGCGGCCGTCAAGCTCCTTCTCGGCGGCAGCGACGGCGTCCCAAATGGGCTGGCAATCGTCCAGGCCGGCCTTGTTGTCGGAATGCACGTTGACGAGTACCTGCGGGTACTTCTTCATGATGCCGGCAAGATCGGTGAGGGTACGACCGGTGCGCTTGAGCACGGCCAGCAGCTGCAGAGCCGTCACCAGGCCGTCACCGGTGGTGTTGTGCTCCAGGAAGATGATGTGGCCGGACTGTTCGCCGCCGATGACGGCGCCATCCGCGAGCATGCGCTCCAAAACGTAGCGGTCACCCACGGCGGTCTGAACCATTTCGAAGCCCTGCTCCTTCATAGCGATGGAGAAGCCAAGGTTGCACATGACGGTCGAGACGATCTCGGAGTTGGCGAGCTTGCCGCGGGCGGCGAGGTCAGAACCGCAGATAGCCAGGATGTAGTCACCGTCGATCTCATTGCCCTCGCCGTCGACGAACAGCACGCGGTC
The DNA here is from genome assembly GCA_905214215.1 of uncultured bacterium. GTDB lineage: Bacteria > Actinomycetota > Coriobacteriia > Coriobacteriales > Coriobacteriaceae > Collinsella. The sequence goes on from CAJMLP010000015.1 coordinate 2,294, forward strand.
GGCGTCGCCGTCGTGGGCCAGGCCGATATCGGCGTGGGTGCGCAGCACGAGCTCGCGCAGGGGCTCAAGGTGAGTGGAGCCGCACTCAACGTTAATGTCGGTGCCGCAGTAATCGGTGTTGATGGCATGGACCGTGGCGCCCAGGCGCTGCAGCGCAGCGGGCGTGGTCTGGCAGGAAGCACCGTGGCCGCAGTCGACGGCAACGACTAGGCCATCGAGCCTCAGGCCATCAAGCGTATCGATGGCGTGGTCGACATATGCCTTGCGGGCGTCTTTCATCTTGATGATGTGACCCACGCCGGCACCGGTCGGCAGCGTGTCGGCAGCCATGGCTTCCTCGGACATGACCCAGGCGCTGATCTCTTCCTCGACAGCATCGGGAAGCTTCATGCCCTTGCGGCTAAAGAACTTGATGCCGTTGAACTCCGGCGGATTATGCGAAGCAGAGATGACGATGCCGCCGTCGAGCTCGTTTTGGACGGTGAGCAGCGCCACGGCCGGCGTAGGGATAACGCCGCAGCAATGCGGACGGCCGCCCTCTGCCATAATGCCAGCGGTCAGAGCACTCTCGAGCATGGTACCCGAAAGACGCGTGTCGCGGCCGATGCAGATGTCCGGGCCAAGGAACTTGGTCGCCGCGCGGCCCAGGCGAAACGCGAGGTCGCACGAGAGGTCGGCATTGGCGACGCCACGGACGCCGTCGGTACCGAAGATGTTCTGGGGCATAGGATCGCTCCTTCCCTAGCAGGCGATATACAACCGCCCACCCTAGTCGAAAAAGAAAAGCGGGACCCGCCGAGGAATCGGCAGGCCCCGCTTGTACATTGTATCTCGAAAGGAGATAAAACCTTAGCGCTTGGAGAACTGGGGAGCGCGGCGGGCCTTCTTGAGGCCGTACTTCTTGCGCTCGACCACGCGAGCATCGCGCGTAAGGAAACCGGCCTTCTTGAGGTCAGCACGGTAGTCGCCAGCGTTCAGAAGAGCGCGAGCGATGCCCAGACGCAGAGCGCCGGACTGACCGGAGACGCCGCCGCCATCGCACAGAGCGATAACGTCGAACTGACCGGCGGTGTCGGTCACCTTGAAGGGAGCAAGGGCGTTCTCAACGAGCTGATGACGGCCGAAATACTGCTCGGCGTCACGCTTGTTGATGGTCACCTTGCCGGTGCCGGGGACGAGACGGACGCGGGCGACGGCGTTCTTACGACGGCCGGTACCCTGGTAGACAACGGTGTTCTCAGCCATCTTTAAGCCTCCAGCTCAATCTTCGTGGGGTTCTGGGCAGCGTGCGGATGCTCGGCACCAGCGTAGACCTTAAGCTTGGTCATCTGGGCACGGCCGAGGGTGGTCTTGGGCAGCATGCCGCGAACGGCACGCTCGATGACCTTCTCCGGGTGCTTCTCCATAGCCTGGCGGAAGCTCTCAGCCTTGAGGCCGCCGTTGTAGCCGCTGTGGCGATAATAGGTCTTCGTGTCGGCCTTGTTACCGGTAAGCTGGACCTTATCGGCGTTGATGACGACAACGAAGTCGCCGCAGTCGCTGTTGGGCGTGAACTGGGGCTTGTTCTTACCGCGCAGGATCATTGCGATCTGGGTGGCAAGACGGCCCAGGACAGCACCATCGGCGTCGACGAGAACCCAGTTGCGCTGGACCTCGCCCTGCTTGGCGTAGTGAGTCGATTTCGAAATCACTTAGACTCCTCCATGTACAGTACGTGTTGTTACAGAGATTCACGGGGCTCTGCAAGTAACCCGTCCATATTACCCCGCTCGCCGCTCGAGTCAACAGGTATTTTGGCTCCGACCAGAGTTTCTGCACATGTCATCCATGGGTCATGACGTCGCGACGCTAGCGCTCGACAAATGCCTCGATATCACTCAGTAGGCGCTTTGCCTCCTGGCGGCCCTGAATATACAGGTCGAGGAGCTTTGCCGGATCATGCTCAACGTGACCGACCTCGACCGGCTTTTGCGGCGCAACGACCAGCGCGCGGCCCTCACGCTCATACTTCCATAGATGCATGCGCTGGATGTTATAGCGGTCGTGGCGCGTCTCGATAGCCTCGAGCAGGTAGGGGTAGTCGGCATAGCGAGCGCGTGCGGCGGGCATAAACTCGTAGGGCTTTTTCTCGTACGAGCGGTCCTGCGTGACAATGACAACCGCGCGATCGAAGCCCGCCTCCTCCAGCACGTGCTCGACGGGGACCGAATCGGCTACGCCGCCGTCGACGTATTTGTGCCCATCGATCTCGACCGGCGGCGTCACCAGCGGCAACGAGGTCGAGGCGCGCACGGCGTCGAGATCGAGCACGGCGCTTTTGACCGGGAGGTACGCGGCGGTTCCAAAGAGCATGTCCGTCGCGACGGCGTACATCTCGATGGGGCTCGCGTCGAACGTCTCGTTGTCAAAGGGGTCCAGGCGGTCCTGGACATCGTTGAAGATAAAGTCGTAACCCACGATGGAGCCCGTGGACGCAAACGATGCGGCGCCCATGAAGCGGTTGTCGTTGCAGAAAGCCAGGTTGATGCGGTTGGCACGGCCGATCTGGTGCGACTTGTAGTTCACGCCGTTGAGGGCGCCGGCCGATACGCCATATACCGCCGGAATCTCGACGCCGGCCTCCATGAGAACGTCGAGTACGCCTGCGGTAAATTGCCCGCGGAAGCTGCCGCCCTCCAAAACGAGCGCGACCTTGCCGGCGTTCTTTGCCTTATCTTCTGCAGTCATGTTGACCTCCTGCGATTGCGTTTTGGCTTTCTTCTACCCAGTTTTGGAATGGAGGGCGCGCAGGTTTTTCGAGGCGGCAGGTGCAGCGGAAAGTGCGTCCCAGTTTGAGGCGGGATTACGGGATGCGCTTTCCGCTTGGACCGCCGTTGGGAAAGCGCGTCCCGTTCTGAGCGCGGATTCCGGGATGCGCTTTCCGCTTGATGTGTCATCCGGAAACTACGTCCCAGTCTGAGCGCGGATTCCGGGATGGGCTTTCCGCCTGGGCTGCCATTGGGAAAGCGCGTCCCACTCTGCGTCACTGAGGCGTTTTCTTTACGCCCGCGCCCTGCATAGAGTTCGATTCTCCGCGGGTGGGGGAATCCGTTGGTGCTGGGCATGGCTAGCTGAAATACCATCGGCAGCACATCTGTTTTGGGTTGGGGCTTTGCGCGGAGAATCCGCGTGTTTGCTTCGCGAACACGCACCGGCTTCGGCCGCCTGCCGGCGTCCTCGCCCGCGGGCTAAAAACGCTTACGCGTTTTCTTTACGTTCGCGCCCTGCACAGAGTTCGATTCTCCGCGGTACGGGCTAGAAATGAAAAGGCAGGTAGATACGAATATCTACCTGCCTGTAACTATTGGTGGAGGCGCGGAGAATCGAACTCCGGTCCACGAAAGCCCCCTGATTGGCATCTCCAAGCTCAGTCGCTGGTTTAGTCTCGGACGCTTTGCGCGCAGCGACACGCTCGCAGCATCCCAACCGGTTCGATCTTAGCCTGCGCCATACCGATTACGTGCGCAGGAGCATTCCCCTAACATGACGTCGCGCCGGTGTCGGGGAAATCACCGGGTTGACGCGCCGCTATAAATTAAGCAGCGAGAGCCATAGGCTCAAAAGAAGAGTTGTTGTCAATTCAATTTGACGGTACCCCTGTTTAACGAGGCGAGGAGACCTCGGCTTGCTTCCTCTCTCAGAGCTATCGTGTCGAAACCAGTCGCCCCCGAATGTCGGGAAAGTCTGGATGGTATCGGGCCTGCAAACACCCGATAACCGTCGACTTTTCAAGGAACATACGGGGCGAGCCCCGCTTGTGGAGTGTTATCTTACCACGTTCTGAAAGCGGACAGCTGTTCTATGCACGAGCTGTGAAGACCCCAATGTGCGCCGCACTTCGCACTTTTGTTACCGATCGCGTCACGTATATTTTCGCCAAGCAAAATTGACCCGTCGAAAGGACCGTTATGGATACCAAGCAGCAACTCGTCAATGCCCTCGCAGGCCTGGGCTCAACCATTACCGAAGCTATGGATGTCATCGAGGGCTTTGTCCCCTGCGGACATCCCGCCCTCACGGTATCGAACGCACTCGTCGCGCTGGACGTTGACGATGATGCAGCTCTCACTCAGCAGCTTGAGACCGTCGAGGGCTTTATCGACCACGTGAGTGAGAACCGCGGCGTGGCCGCCTACCACGGTATCGAGGTCGAGCTCGCGGGTCCCAAGGCCGATCTGTTCGCAGCAATCCGCGAGGTAGGCGCCCTTATGCAGACCGCAGGCGTCAAGAACACCCAGGTCAACGAGTGGGTCTACCGAAGCCTGGCAGCACTCGATAGCTCCAACGAAAAGGCAGCCGAGCAGCTCGCAGAAAGTCCCGCCATTAAGGCCGAGCTTTTGTAAATAGCAGACGCGGGCCCCTTGGCGCATCGTCGTCCAAGAGGCCCGCAAACAGTTTGCGTCAACCGATAGCCGCGCGGCCGCGTTCGGCCAAAACCAGAATCGGCATCATTTGGCGCGGGGTCTTTGCTGCAAGATCGGCATGTTCGAGCAGCTTGCGATCGTTGGTCACCAAGTAATCGACCTGCGCGCGCTTGCACGCGGCGAGCACCAAGTTGTCCTCGTAATCGCGATGGAACGCTAAGTATTTGTCAGCCAGCCAAAGGTCCGACGCATCTGCACCCACAGCCGTGGCGTTTTCGGTCATGTTCCGAACAAACGCCAGCGCCGCATCGCCAATCGCGCTGGCAGAAGCCTCGTCGAGCGCTCCCCCGCTGGCAAGAACGCTACGCTTCAGTTCGTGCTGTACAACGTACAGCACGTCCTTAGCGGTATGCACCGGGAAGAACAGCAGCGCACGCGTCTCCGTCGCCCGCCCAATAAACGCACGCGCGGCAAGCGACTCGGCATGGTCGACGCAAAACGAATCGACCCAAACGTTGGCATCCACCATGATCTTAAGAGGGGCTCCGCTCACAGGATCATCCCCTTTTGGCGATAGCGATCGTCCATGGTCTCGGAATAGATTGTGTCCCAATCGCGATCGTCGGATACGGGCGACGTATCGATACCCAGGTCCGCGTAAAGCTGATCCGCCACCGCCCATGATGCGGCGAACGGCGTATCGGGTGCGACGGTCTGCTGCCGGTCGTCGACGGCCGCAAGCACTTCCTCGCACGAACCACCGCCCTGCGCGACCTTGGCCACCACCTTTTTGATGAGCTCGGGCAGTGACCTGCCCGAAAGCTGCAGCGCTTCCTCGGCGCGCTCTTTAACCGAGCGATCTACGCGAACATTCACCTGCGCCATGCCGCTAACAGCACCCATCTCAACCTCACCTTCGACTCCTGCTATCTTAGCTAGCACAACTATATATTGCTGCTAGCACACGGTCAAACGCAAAAGGCCTGCATTCTGGCGGCTGCAACACCGTCCGAATGCAGGCCATTAACTCAAGCAAAAGCGCTAACGCAGGTAAGCCTTCGCGTTGCTCAGGCTGTAGGCAATCGTCGAGCCGTTGTGCAGCAGCGACGACGCCTGCGGGGTAATCGCGCCGGTAATGCCCAGCGCCAGGAGCGCTGAGTTGGTGAGCATCACCTTAGAATAGGAGCTCGTCAGACGATCAACGAGGCCCTGGCTCATGCGGCGCAGGCGCACGATCGCGGCCAGATCCGTATCGGTCAGGATGATGTCGGCGACCTCCTTGGCGATGTCGCTTCCGCCACCCATCGCCAAGCCCACGTCGGCCAAACCGAGCGCCGGCGAATCGTTGACGCCGTCGCCCACCATGGCAACATGGCGCCCCTCGCTCTTAATGCGCTCCACATAGGCGTACTTGTCCTCGGGCAGCAGTTCGGCCTTAAACTCGTCGACACCCGCCTCGTGCGCAATGCGCTCGGCCGTGCGCTCCGAATCGCCCGTGAGCATAACGACATGCTTGACGCCCAGCGCATGCAGGTCGGCGATGGCCTCACGGACCCCGGGCTTGAGCGGGTCCTCGATACCGAGCACGCCGACGACCTTTCCATCGACCGCCAGATACAGCGGCGACAGGCCCTGCATCTGGGACTCGATTTGCTCCTTAATGTCGGACTCAAGCTGCGCACCCTCGTCCTCGAATACAAAGTGCGCGGAACCGATGATGGCGCGACGCTCTTCAATGGACGAAGCGATACCGTGCGCCACGATGTACTCGACGGCAGCATGGCGCTCGCGGTGCTCGAGTCCGCGCTCACGTGCCGCATTGACCACGGCACGCGCCACCGGATGCGGAAAATGCTCCTCCAGGCAAGCGGAAAGGCGCAGAATCTCGTCCTCACTCCAGCCATCGGTGGTAAGCACGCAAGCCAGGCGCGGCTGTGCCTCGGTCAGCGTGCCGGTCTTATCAAACACAATGGTGTCGGCCTTGGCAAACGACTCAAAATACTTCGCGCCCTTGACCATAACACCCATCTTGGCAGCGTCGCTCATGGCAGTCATGACGGCGACGGAACCCGTGAGCTTGAGTGCGCACGAGTAGTCGACCATCAGCGCCGCCGAGGTCTTGATGAGGCTTCGCGTGGTGAACGCAACCAAGCCCGCAAGCAGAAAGTTCCACGGGACGATCTTGTTGGCGAGGTCTTCCATATGCGACTGGCCCTCGGACTTGAGCGAGTCGGCCGCCTGCACGAGCGAGACGATCGAGCGGAGCTTGGTCTGGGCCGTATTGGCGCGCACGCGCACCAAGATGTTGCCGTCTTCCACGACGGTACCGGCGAACACGTCGTCGCCCACGCTGCGCTCGACGGCCAGCGGCTCGCCGGTCAGGGTCGCCTGGTTGACCATAGCGCTCCCCTGCTCGACAACACCGTCGATGCAAATGGACATGCCAGTGCGCACGGCGACCAGATCGCCAGACTCAAGCTCGGTGGCGGCAACGCTTACCTCGATGTCGCCGACCACTTTTTGTGCCTTATCGGGTACGTCGAGCAGCGAGTTGATGAGCTCGTTTTCGCTCATGGCGCGGGTGTAGTCCTCGAGCAGCTCGCCCACGTTGAGCAGGAACATCGTCTGGCCTGCGGTGTCGACATCACGTTTGACGAACGAAATGCCGATGGCCGAAGCGTCGAGCACGGGAACGGTCAGGCGCGGCTGCGCGAGCTCACGGAGGGCGGCGCGCAAAAAGGTCATGTAACCGGCCACGACAAACACCGCACGCAGGGGCGTGGGCAAAAACCATCGGCGCGCATAGTGGGCGCCGATAAGTGTGGCAAGATCCATGACGAGCTTGTGCTTGCGTGGCTCGAGCTGCATCACGTAACCCGTCTTTGCGTCGGCAATGGCCTGAGCGTCGAGCGCACCGACGGCGGCCAGCACGGCATCGCGGTGCGGCTCGTCGTATTCGAGCGCCATCTGGCCAATACGGCCGTAGACGCGCACCTTGCGCACGCCGTCGATGTCGCCGCTGAGCTTAAGAAGCGCATCGAGATCGCTCTCTGGCACAGGACCCGCCAACTGAAGACGGGTCCTGCCGGGGATCTCGCTGATAATCGAGAATCTCATAGTTTGTACCTGGGAGCGTTACTCGGCTGCCTCGTCAGCAGCGGCCTCGCTCTGGGTGATGTAAGCAGCCTCGGCAACCATGTCGTCGACATTAGCCTTGGCCTGCTCGACCATGTCCTGGTAGCCGTTCTTGATGCGCATGCCGCACGCGATACCCTGCACGCAGGCATTCTTGACCGGAGCGCTGGTAAGCAGCTTGATGCCGGCCGTGCCAAGCAGAAAACCGCCACCAACAAGCAGGGTGTTAAACGTCGACTTTTTCATGTTGCTTCTCCCTTTTGCCGCATTGGACGCGGCATGGTGCTTCAGCACCCGAGTAAACAAGTTTGCTCGAGCACGCTTTTGAAATATCTCAATTTTATCTAACTATCTAGGTCAGCCATGGCTAACCTTTTGAAAATTAACGATGCGGAGTAACCGATTGTCAATGTGAGAAAGGGACTGTCCCTTTGCCCCTTCTTACAACTGCCAGGTAGCTGCTTCCTTTTGCAGCGCCACCATGCGGGCGAATTCTCCACCTGCCGCCTTGAGCTGCGCCGGAGTGCCCTGCTCGGCAACCACACCATCCTTGAGTACAACGATTTTGTCGGCATTTTCCACCGTACGCATACGGTGGGCAATAACGATAACCGTCTTACCCGCAAGCAGACGGGAGAGCGCCTGCTGAACCACGGTCTCGTTCTCCACATCCAAGCTCGCCGTCGCCTCGTCCAACAGCACGATAGGCGCGTCTTTGAGCAGCGCACGGGCGATAGAGATGCGCTGGCGCTCACCGCCGGACAGCTTGGAGCCGTTCTCGCCGATCATAGTGTCATAGCCCTGCGGCATGCGGCTCACAAACTCGTCGCAGTTGGCGGCACGCGCGGCAGCAAGCACTTCCTCATCGGTGGCATCGCGACGACCAAGACGGATGTTTCCCATCACCGTGTCGTCAAAGAGCAGCACGTCTTGGAACACAATGGCGTAGTCGCGCAGCAGCACCTCGGGATCCACGCTCGCAACATCCACGCCGCCCACGGTGACCGTGCCCGCAGTGGCATCCCAAAAGCGCGCGGCCAGGCGGCTCACCGTGGACTTACCGGAGCCCGAAGGACCGACCAGTGCCGTGACCTCGCCTTCCTTGGCGGTAAAGCTCACATCGGTAAGAACTTTCTCGCCGGCGCGGCCGTCCTCGCCCGCACCATAGCCAAATGCCACGTGATCGAACACCACATCGTGGCCTACGGGCTCAAACTGCTCGCTGCCCCGCGCCACGGGCTCTTCCATGATGGAACGCATGCGCTTGGCCGACGACTCGGCGGCAAACAGCTCGGACATCAGCATCAGCGCCTGATCAAAGGGCGCATAGATGCGGCTCACCATAAGCAGGAAGGCAAACATCACCAAAAAGTCGACCTGGCCGGAGGCGACCATCGCAGCGCCCGTGACCAACGTGGTGGCAATCCCCAGGCGCAGGATGGCAAAGGCGGAGTTGACCAAAAGCCCATTGGCGAGCTCGCCTTTGGTGGTCTCGCGCTCCTCGGCATCGATCACGGCGTTGAGCCCCTCAAGATAATGAGCCTCCTGGTTGGTGGCGCGGATCTCGCACACGCAGTCGAGCGTCTCCTGGATCGCCTCGGTAACCTTGACCTTCTCGGCGCGCACATGGTCGAACACCGGGGTCATGGGGCCGCGTGTCAGATACAGCACGGCAAAGGCCACGGGCACGCTCCAAAACGCCGCGATCGCCAGCTGCCAGCAAAAGAACAGCGACGCCACGAACACAATGGCGCTTGCGATGATGGCACCCCAAAGCTCTCCCAGCACGTGGCTGTAGGCGTGCTCCATGGCCTGGACGTCGCCCATGATGGTCTCGGTTAAATCGGCCAGATCACGACGGCCAAAAAACGACAGCGGCAGCTTGCGCAAGCGCTCGGCGATCTCCATACGCTGCTTGCCGCACTCCTCGTAAAAGATGCAGTAGGTGTAGTAATACTGCTGCCAGTTAGAGGCAAAGAGCAACACGAAAAAGACCAGGAGGCCGCCCACAATCGGCAGGGCATCCGGCAGGTCAGCCCCGCTGGCGAGATGTTCGACAAAACCGCCCATGACCAGGAACAAAAAGCCCATGCCGGCCATAGTGATGAGATTGGTGAGCGTGGTCCAGAAAATGCCGCGCCTAACGCCGGCGATGCCTTTATCGGATAGGAAATACTTCTTTTGGAATGAGGCGAACATTTAGGCCTCGCCTCCCTTCGCGGCGGCGACATCAGCGGCCGCAGCAGTGATCTTCCAGCTCGCGGCCTGTTCGTATTCGGCCCACATCTTGGCGTACAGGCCGTTTTGGGACAGCAGCTCGGCATGGGTGCCAGTCTCCTGCACGCTACCTTGGTTGAGCACCACGATCTTGTCGGCCCCCACCACGGTCGAAAGCCGGTGCGCGATCATAATGACTGTGCGACCCGCCGCCAGCTTGCTAAAGGCACGCTGGATGAGCGCCTCGTTCTCGGGGTCGGCAAAGGCTGTGGCCTCGTCGAGCACCACGATGGGCGCGTCCTTAAGAATTGCGCGGGCGAGCGACACGCGCTGGACCTCACCGCCCGAAAGGTACGCCCCGCCGGCGCCGAGCATGGTGTCGATGCCCTGCGGGAGCTTGGCCACGATATCGTCGCACTGGGCCGCGGAGAGGGCCGCGCGCACTTCGTCGTCAGTGGCCCCAGGCTTGGAAGCGCGCACGTTATCGGCAAGTGTTTGGCGGAACAGCTGGTTGGTCTGAAACACAAAGGCGACCTGGCCCATGAGCTCATGCGGATCCATGTCGCGAACGTCTACGCCGCCCACAAGCACGCGACCCGAGGAAACATCCCAAAAACGCGGGATCAGGCTTGCGCAGGTTGACTTACCGCCGCCCGAGGGACCAACCAACGCAAGGGTGCTGCCTGCGGGAACGCTAAAGCTCACATGATCGACGGCAGGTGCTTCGGCACCCTCGTACGTAAAGCTCACGTCCTCAAATCGCACGTCGCCGCCGGCAGGGTGCTTGGGTTGCGCGGGCACGGAGAGCCGCTTGGAATCCATGACGCTTCGAATGCGAGCCAGCGAATCGGCACTCATCTGAGAGGCCTCGCCCACAAACATGAGCTTGGTCATGGCCGTCGGTACCACGGCCGAAAATATCGCGTAAAACGTGAAGTTGGCCATAAAATGCGCGAAGTCCGTCTCTCCCGGCGCCAACAGCAACGCCACGGGCAACAGGAATGTCACAAGACCATTGAGCGCGGTAAGGTTGAGTACCTGCGGACCTCGGCAAAACGTGCCCGCATAGCTTTGTGCCATGTCGGCGTATTCGGCGATCGCGTCGTGGAACGCCTTAAAGGAATAGACCGTCTGCTGAAACACCTTGACCACGGGAATGCCGCGTACGTATTCGGTACCGGTCTTGTTCATCTTGACCAGCGCGCCCATGTAGGCCTTCATGAACTCGGCGCCCTTGCCGCTCATCATGGTGGCCATGGCGCCAAGCGAAACGGCGACCGAGATAAGGCATGCCACGCCCAAGCGCCAATCGAGGGCGAAAAGCAGCACGAGCAGACCTGCGACCATGGCGGTGGCGCCGGCGATATCGGGTAGCATGTGCGCGAGCAGGGTCTCGGTGGAGGCGGCGCATCCGTCTACGATACGGCGCAGCTCACCGGTGGCGTGTGTGTCAAAGTAGCCAAGCGGCAGCTTAAGCAGGTGCTCGCTCGTAGCCTTGCGGATATTGGACGCGCAACGAAACGCGGATAGGTGTGTGCACATGAGCCCCACGAAATAAATCACGATGCTCACCAGGGCAAAACCGACGGCCCACCAACCATACATCGCGATGTCGGTGGCCTCGCTCCAGTTAGGTGCCACGGCGATCAGATCGCGCGCGACAAGCCAAATGCACACGTACGGGCCAAAGCTCAGCAGCTGCGAGAACGCCGAGAGGGCCATACCCAAATATGTTAGGAATTTACGGTCGCCGGCATATGCAAGCAGCTCGCCGATACCGCCGCCTTCCTTTTTTGATCCCTTTGCCATGAGATTCCTTTCTAACGGCTTGAGAGTTAACCGTAAGAAACTTATCATGGGCGTGTTAGCCAAGGCACACAATTGGGCCAGGCGTGGACGTTTTCGCAAATGAAGGGGACGCTTTTGCAAATACGGCGGGCAGCGACCGACATAACCGAGCTCTACGCACCGCAGTTTGAGCAGTTTGGCCTGGAGCTTACCGGCAAGGGCGCCGTCTTTACCGGCGAGGTGGCAAACGATCGGGCGCACGGACGCGCATGGATCATGCCCCTCTCCCCTGCCTGCATCGTCATGGAGCATTACATTACCCCGACGCACGATATGTACCTGGCCGAATACACACCCGAACCGTACGCGTGCGTGAGCGAGGTCAGCGCGCCCACGCTCATGTGCATGCCCGAAGCCGGCATAACGCCTGCGAACCTTAAACCCCTGCATGGACCGTGGCCAAACAATGCCGTGTGCAGCTTTATCCAAGATAACTGTGGCGAGGAGTTAAGCCCACTGTTTGCAGGGCGGCTCTATCACTCGCGCTCGGTGCTCTTTTTGCCTGGATATTTTGACGAGCTGGAGCACCGCTATCCCACCGAGTTCGCAGGGGTCTTTGAGGCGTTTGCCGAACCATGGCACGAGGAGGCGACGTCTGCCATCTGCCACACGTTGCGCCGGATTAACGAGGACCGCGCCCGCACCGCAGGCGGACACGTCTATATGCAGGGCATCGTGGAGACCATGGTCGCGGAGCTCGCCTGTTCGCGCGCGGCCCACAAGCAGGCGCAGCAGGCGGCAGACACACGCGCCAGCGTGACCATTGCCGAGGAAGCGACGAGCCTTGTAGAACACTCGCTCGACAAGGGCAAACATGTGGGTATCAACGAGGTGGCCGAGAGGCTCTACACAAGCCGCTCCAAGCTATGCGCCACCTTTAAGGCCCAAACTGGCGAGTCCCTGGGCGCCTACATCCGCAGACGCCGTATGGAGCGAGCACAGGACCTTTTGGCCGATAGCTCGCTCACGATAGCGCAGGTCGCAGAGCGTCTAGGCTACCCTCAGCAGGCCGCCTTCGCCCAAGCCTTCAAGCAACACACCGGCACCACCCCCACCGCTTGGCGCTCCCAGCATCAATAAAGAGGCGACAAAGGGACGGCCCATAAGTCCCACAAGCAGGGAAGACCATTTGCAATGTGACAAAGGGCTGCCCCTTTGTCACCCGCACAAAAATGGGCGCGCCAACGGCGCGCCCATTCACTCTATTCCATTCAGCCCCGCCTGACCCGAACGGCCGAGTCGTTACGGAACCGAGGGGCCGGGCGCAGGGCCTTGCCTCTCAATGAGTTCCGCACGAACAGGAGGCGCCAGTGGCGCCTCCGTCGTGAGTCAGGACTGTCCGAAATTGAGAGGCAAGGCCCTGCGCCCGGCCCCTCGGTTCCCGCTTACGAGAGCGACGTTCTCAGCAACTCGTTGAAGAGCTTCGGGTTGCCCTTGCCGCGGCTCGCCTTCATGCACTGACCCACCAAAAAGCCGATGACCTTCTGGTTGCCGTCGCGGTACTGCTGCGCCTGCTCGGCACAGTTTGCCAACACCTCGTCCACAATCGGCTGCAAAGCACCGGCATCGCTCACCTGACGCATACCGCGCTCGTCGACGATCTTGTTGGGGTCGTCACCGGTCTGGGCCATAGCCTCAAAGACCCCGTGCGCTTGGTTGGAGCTGATGGCATCGGTCGCCAGCAGCTTGGCAAGAGCGGCCACCTGAGTCGGCGCGATGCCGGACTCGGCGAGCGACACGCCCGCGCCCTTAAGGTAGGCGATCATCTCGTTGACCAGCAGGTTTGCGACCGTCTGGGCCTCCTTGCCAGCCATACCAGCAGCAGCGGCCTCAAAGAACTCGGCAAACTCGGGGTCGCCGGCGATCTGCTCGGCGTCGGCCGCCTTAATGCCAAAGTCGGCCTCAAAACGGGCGCGCTTGGCATCGGGCAGCTCAGGAATCTCGCCACGGCAGCGGTCGATGAACTCATCGTCCAGATCGAACGGTGCCAGGTCGGGATCGGGGAACAGACGATAGTCGTCGGCCGTCTCCTTCACACGCATAACCACGGTGCGCTTACGGCTGGGCTCCCAGTGGCGGGTCTCCTGATAGATGATGCCGCCCTCCTCGAGCACCTCGGCCTGACGGCAAATCTCGTAGGCAAGGCCGTCGTGTAGGCTCTTAAACGAGTTGAGGTTCTTGAGCTCGGTCTTGGTACCCAGCTTGGTCTCGCCGCGGCGGCGCAGCGACACGTTGCCGTCGCAGCGCATGGAACCCTTCTCCATGGAGCAGTCCGAAATGCCCAGCGTCACAAAGATGCGACGGAGCTTCTCCATAAACAGGCGCGCTTCCTCGGGCGTGCGCAAGTCGGGCTCAGTCACGAGCTCAATCAAAGGCGTGCCGCAGCGGTTGTAGTCGACGAGTGACTCGGCCGCGGCGGTAATGCGGCCCTCGGCACCGCCCACGTGGACCATCTTGGCGGCGTCCTCCTCCATGTGGATGCGCAGGATGCGGATGGGCACCGTGTAGGAACCGTCATCGCGGCGCTCGGGCATCTGCAGGCTGGACGCATCATAGCTGGCCAGGTGACCGGCGCGCTGGTTGCCCTCGCGCATGGTCGACGTCATGGACGTGGACAGGCCCTCGGCGTTGGCCGAGGCGCTCGCCAGGCTCTGAGCCTCGGCCTCGCCAAACGCGCAGTCGGGGCGCTCGGCGGCACCGCGACCGGTCACATCCAGGTCCAGGTGACCGTACATGGCAAAGGCGACTGGACCCTGCGTGGTCTGGAAGTTCTTGGCCATGTCGGGATAGAAGTAGTGCTTGCGGTAGAACATCGAGTGGCGCTGGATCTCGCAGTTGGTGGCCAGACCCGCCTTGACGATGCTCTCGATGGCGCGCTTGTTGGGCACCGGCAGCGCACCGGGCAGGCCCAGGCACACCGGGCACACGTTGGCGTTGGGCTCGTCATCGTGGCTGAGCTTGCAGTTGCAGAACATCTTGGTATCGAGTGCGGTGAGCTCGGTATGGATCTCCAGACCGATCACGGCCTCCCAATCCTGCAGGACCTCGGAAAGCTCCTTCATTACAGCTCGCCTCCCTTCCCGGCAAAATCGGGCGCGACAGAAAGCGCGGGCGCACCCGTAGCGGCATCGGCAAAGCCGCGCTCCAGGGCGCGGGCAAACGTGAGCAGCTGACGGTCCTTAAACGCCGGACCCACCAGCTGGGCAGAAACGGGCAACTGAGTATCCTCGCCCAGGCCCAGCGGCACCGAGATACCACCGTTGCCGCAAATGTTGAGCGAAATGGTGTACAGGTCCGAAAGATACATCTGCGTGGGGTCGCTGATCTCGCCAAACTTAAAGGCCGTGCGCGGCGAGGCGGGCATGAGGATGGTGTCCACCTTGGCATACGCGGCGTCGTAGTCCTGCGTGATGAGCGTGCGGGCCTTTTGCGCGGCGTAGTAGTACTTGTCGTACACGCCCGAGCTCAGCAGGTAGGCGCCGAGCATCTGACGGCGCTTGGCCTCGGCGCCAAAGCCGTGGGCGCGCGAAAGCGAGCTCTGGTCGGACAGGTTGGCGCAGCCCTCCTCCTGATAGCCGTAGCGAATGCCGTCGAAGCGGGCCAAGTTGGAGAACGCCTCGGCCGGGCCGATGACGTAGTAGGCGGCGATGGCGGCGTCCAGGTGCGGCAGGTCGACCTCGACCAGCTCGGCGCCCTGGTTCTGCAGCTCCTGGGCGGCGCGCTGAACAGCGGCCTTGACCTCGGGCGTCAGGCCCTCGGCCTCCATAAACGCGGGGATGATGCCCACGCGTTTACCCTCGATGCTGTCGTTGAGATGCTCGGTAAAATCGACGGCGCAATCCTGGCTGGTGCAGTCGTACGGATCATGGCCCGCGCCGGTAAGCGCGTTCATGGCCAGCGCGACATCCTCGACCGTGCGGCCAAAGGGGCCCACCTGGTCGAGCGACGAGCCAAAGGCAACCACGCCGTAACGGCTCACGGCGCCATACGTGGGTTTAAAGCCCACCACGCCGCAGAGGCTCGCCGGCTGGCGAATGGAGCCGCCGGTGTCCGAGCCCAGCGAGAGCGCGACCTCGCCCGCGGCGACGGCGGCAGCGGAGCCGCCCGAGGAGCCGCCGGGCACGCGCTCGGTATCCCAAGGGTTGTTGGTGCGGTGGAACGCTGAGCTCTCGGTGGAGCTGCCAAAGGCAAACTCGTCCATGTTGGCCTTGCCCATGGGCAGGCAGCCGGCATCGAGCATGCGCTGGACGCAGGTGGCGGTGTAAACGCTCTGGTAGTCCGCGAGCATGCGGGAAGCGCAGGTGGTGCGCGTGCCCACGAGGTTCATGTTGTCCTTGATGGCCAGCGGCACGCCCGCAAGCGGGGGCAGCGGCTTGCCTGCGGCACGGTCGGCATCCACGCGCGCAGCAGCCTCGAGCGCAAGCTCGGGCGCCACCTGTAGGAATGCCTGGACCCCGCCCTCGCGCGCCTCGATGGCGGCAAGGGAGGCCTGGGCCACCTCGGTAGCGGTAAAGTCGCCGGCGGCAACGCCCGCGGCAATCTGAGCGGCGGTAAGGGAATCGAAGCTCTGCGCCATTACTCGCTCTCCCCCTCTCCCAAAATGGACGGCACGCGGAAGTAGCGGTCGCGCGCGCTGCCAGCGTTTTCGAGCGCGACGTCGAGCGGCAGGTCGCGCTCAGGCTCGCGCAGGTCATCGCCCATCACGTTGGACAGGCTTCCGATGGGATGGAACGTGGGCTCCACGTCGGGCAAGTCATATTGCAAGACGGGCTCGAGCATCTGGACGGCGTCGTTCATGTAGGACGTCATCTGGGCGAGCTCGTCATCGGTCAGTGCGATCTTTGCGTACTCGGCGATGCCGCGCACATCTTTCTCGCTGAGTGCCATAGGCGCTCCCTTCCGCATAACAGATAAACCGCTCTAGTATACAAGGCAACGCCGCTTGGAGCAGGTGCTTTACCCAAATGCAGCGAAAACGTAACGAGGGCGGCGATTGACAGGCGGCGGGCTGGCGGTTCTACAGCAAAACCGCACCGTCCATAACGAAAACCGCCTCGCCCATAACGAAAGCCATCCCGACCGCAACGAAAACCATCACAACATTCGACGCTTTTCGCCAAAATCGAGATTTTCATCGAATGTTGTGATGGTTTGAAAGCCCCGACCACCACAAAGGTGCCTGTCCTCATTGTGGTGGTTCTGGAGAATGTCTTATGCCGAGGCCTTGGCCTTGCGGCGCTTGCGGACCGCGTGGATCACGATGTCCAGCAGCAACAGCACAATGGCCACGACCACAATGAGCACGGCAAACTCGCGCTTGCCCCAGTGGCGGCCGGCCAGCGACTTTTGCTTGTCAACGTCCTTCTTGTTGTACTTGGTGCGCACGCAATGCACCAGCAGACGATGGTCGTTCACGCCGTAGGGCGTGCAGGTGACGAGCGTCACCTTGTCGGCGCCGGGCTCGATAGTCAGCGACTCCATCTCCTCGGGCAGCACGACCTCGGAGTCCACCATCTTGTAGGCGAGCGTCTTGTTCATGGTGTGCAGCAGCACCAGGTCGCCGGGCTCCAGCGAATGGATGTCGTCGAACATGCTCAGGTTGCGCATGCCCGAGTGCGCGGTGAGCACGCAATGCGTCGAGGTGCCGCCCACCGGCAGGCTCGTGCCCTCCAGGTGGCCGACGCCCGCCATAAGGACTTCTTCGCTCGTGCCGTGGTAGATGGGCATACTAACGTCGATGGAGGGGATCTCGACCCAGCTCATCATGGGGTCGCGGTCAAAGATGAGCTGCTGAGCGTAGGGCTCGATCTGGTCGGCGGGAAGCTCGGTGGCCTCGCCCGCCAGCTGCTCGTTAAAGGAGCGCGCCTGGAGCAGGATGCGCTCGCGCTCCTCGGCAGATAGCGCGTCCACGGTGCTGGACACCGTGCTGATCTGGTTGAACACGCCCGAGGCCTCGAGCCGGTCCAAGATCCACGGCCAGGTCATAAGGCCCACGCCAATAAGGATGATAACGATGGTGATGAGCCGGTCGGCCCAGCGCGGCAGCCGCTTGCGACGGCGCTTGGGCTTTGGTTTAGGTTTGGGCTGAGGGCTTGAGCCGCCGTTGTCCGCGGCGTTATTGCTCTTCATATGTTTGGCGCCCTGCACCATCGCCGGTCACTCCTTTACAGCTCAGGTTGTCTAAACAAATAATAGCCGATTAGCAAACTCATGCACCGGACAACGCAGCTAGCACCGAAACACCGCCTACGGCCCGAATTCTTGGAGACCTTCTACAGCGCTTCTTGCCATGGATATTCCTTTCCAAACATGCGATCGACTTCGAGCTGAATTCGCTCATCGTCGATTGCCGCCAAAGATAGCGCAAGCGAAATGTTGTCGACACGGGAGAAGCCGGCTAACACGGGCGCATAGCGCCACACTTGGATCATCGCCGTTTCGTTATCCGGCAACTCCCCGTCTGCGACTTCGAGATCGCTCAGTTGACGCCATGCACTTCTTAAGACGGCCTTTTGTTCCATGCCCGGCGCAGCGAGCATCGAACGCGCAGCGAGCGCCGTCTCCCCGGCGTCAACAAGATAGTCGATCTGCGGCGTCTTCCTTGCAAAAAAGACCTTCGAGACAGGCGAGGAGAGCTCTGCCATGTGCTCACTGAGCAGAAGATCAACGGCAACAGGGAACACGAAGACACGTCGCTCGCGACGCTCGCGTCTCGCGAGCCCCCTGTCAACAAGCTCGGTTATGGCCTCACTCGCGCGGCTTGCCGAAATCCCAAGCGCACGACAAAGGTCATAGGGACGATATGGCTCCTGGGCTGCTCCCCAGATTGCGGCAGCCTGCGCGTTGGGTGACATCTTGGTCGCGTGGTTGCGAAACCGGGCACCGCCCCTCTCCGTGCAGGCTGTGCCCATAAATGGAAGAAAAGCCTGTCTGCCTGGGCAGACAAAGGGAATCCCTTGTGCGATCAATGCTTTGCGCTGACGTGCATCGGCATCAGGAAACGAAACGACAACAGGAGTCTCCGCGCGCAAGGCTAGCTGACTATAGACTCTCTTAGCCTCGGGAAGCCCGACGCCAGTAGGCAAACTTGCAAGCAAAAACGAAAAACCGTTTGCGTCAACAGCGCGGACCTCAATCGTCCGCAGATGCAGCGGCAAGTGTGCGGATCCAGGCCAAGTTTTGGTCTTGGCGGAAAGGCCTAGTGCTTCTTGTAAGTAGATTAGCGCTTCGTTCATTTCCATTGTTTTCGTTCGATTCCAGTTTGTATTGGAATTATACATAATTTTCGGAATTAATGAGATACCGTTCGTGCCTAAGCCCATATTTGCGTTTTCAAAATGTCCCGAATCGGCGGGGTGATTCGGGATACAATAGCTACAGGAAACGACGCACCCCGCGTAAGTACTTAGGAGCGCGGGCGACCAGTTTCCGACGTTGTTAAATGCCCGGGCTCCGAACCCCGGGCATTCTTATTTGCGCTTGTTGCGGCGCAAATGCCTTCTACCGTCCGCACCGCGCGTGCGCCTACGGACCTTAAACCGAACCTCATACGAGTCGAGAAACGCGATGACGAACGTGCCAACCGCCGCGAGGGCGGCGAGCGCGTTAAGGAATTTCAGCATTTGGGGACCTCCGATCGAGTCGTCGGCCGCCCGCGCACGGGATGCGTCGCAAGGATATTTTACTGCGAGTGTATGCACCCACGCCTGGTAAACGCGATTTTGACAAACATTTGTTCGATAGTTACACACACGGTTCCTCGCCCAGCGGAGCCTGGCCGCATTGTCCGGATTTGCCCGACGTGTTTGCGTTTTCAAAATGTCCCGAATCGGCGAAACGATTCGGGATAGAATAGCTACAGGAAACGACGCACCCCGCGTAAGTGTACGAGAGCGCGGGCGGCCTAGTTTTCAGCTTTTGTTAAATGCCCGGGATCCGACCCCCGGGCATTCTTATTTGCGCTTGTTGCGGCGCAAATGCCTTCTACCGTCCGCACCGCGCGTGCGCCTACGGACCTTAAACCGAACCTCATACGAGTCAAGAAACGCGATGACGAACGAGCCCGCATCGGACGATGGAGGCTGGCTGCGTTATCCCAAAAAAACGGGGCAGACTCCAGCGCGGAGTCTGCCCCGAAAAGAGAATGGCAAAGCAAGAACGTCGATGGACGAGAAAAGTGTCCGCAAGTCTCATGGCCATCACATCCCACCTGCCAAAGGAATGGGTGAGCGAGCGTTACTCCTGTTCGGACTCCTCAGCCTGCTTACGGCTGCGGATGAGGTGCGCCACGCCGATGCACAGCACCGCGCCACCAGCGATCCAAGTGAAGGTCACGCCGTTGAGACCGGTGAGCGGGAGGCTGACCTGCTTGGTATCGCCAACGGTGATATTGAAGGTGCCGTCATCGTTTGTGAGGGTGCCATCTTGGAAATCAAGTTTATTATCGCCAGACTTTCCGTCGGTGAGGCCAGCGATGACTTTGTCGTTCTGACCCTTGTTATCAAGCGTTCCCTTAAGCTTTGTCAGCTTGTAGCCTTGGCCATCATCCTTAATTGTCGGATCAATCGTAAATTCGAAAGGCGAAACCGCGGTATAGCCATTGGGAGCTTTTTTCTCGGTAACTTTATAGGTGCCAGCGTCAAGGCCGGTAAGCTGAATGAGGCCCTTCGCGTTCGTCGTTAAAACAACCTCATCATCGCTCAACGTACCGTCCTCCGCGACGTATTTCGCCACCTTGTTGTTCTCATCACCTGTGGTCGTGATGGTAAATTGCGCGCCCTCGAGAGCTGCTTCGGTGCCCAGATCAACCTTATTAACCTGAAGGCCGTAGGTGTAGTCCACGACGCTATCGGGCACCGAGGTACCAGTGCCTGCGACCATGGGGTTGTTAGAATACTCGAGCGTAACAGTATTGGGGTTGCCCTCCAGCTTGTTGTTGGCCCCTGCAATAACCGCCTTTGCGTTGAGCTTTGCCTTGTAGAAGACAACAATCTTGGTGTTGGCATCGATCGTAAGCGTTCCACCATTTTTCGCGGTGGCCGACTTCAGCTCATTGGTTCCAATAAAGTTAACTGTCAAAACACGCTGATTTGACTCAGAAGGGGCATCCACTTTGTAGCTAGTCGGATTAATCTCGGTGTATTCACCATTATTCAGCGCATAAACGCTGAGCGAGCCATCGACGAAGTCAAGACCCTTATCCAATGAATCCATAAACTTATAGGTATAAGAGTCATAGCTGGCGTAGTTATCTGCGATCGTTCCGGTTAGCTTATAGTTCACTACCTGACCGTTCTGGGAGTCGGCAGCATCCACCCATTCGTTCTCACCAGTAACGTTATCGCCCTTCACCTTAGAATCATCGAGAATCTTTTTCTCAACCGTGGGGACGCTCTTCTTGGGCTTAACGGTCGTTTCACTGGTGCCGTCGATAAAAGTGTACACGGGAGAGGTAAATGCATCGGTAGACTTGCCGGCGGGCTCGCCGGCGGTATCGGTGAGGAACAGCCAGTAGCCAGCATTAAGGCCGGTAAGGGACGAGCTGCCAGCGGACGTCTTGGTCCAATCGCCAGTCTTCTCCAGTTTGGAGGCAATTACACTCAAAACATGGCCGCTATTGACCCTAGTGTTTGAATCGGTCTGATCGGCATCTTTGTTGTGCTCATTCAGCCAATCGGCAGCATCCTGCGCGTTTGTACTGGTGTAGGTAGAGTCCTTCTCGTGAATAGCGGCAACCACAGCCGTCTGGACCTCAAGACTCCCCCAGTCGATGTTGCTCGCCGTCGTGGTCCCATTGGTCGTAGTCACATTCGCCTTGAAAATTTGGATGCCCTTATAAGTCGTTGATCCAGCGTAGTCACCGCAATCGAACGTCACAGTCGAGCCCGTGGCATCCGCCGCAAACGCCATCGTGACCGGGGCCATCACGCCGCCGAAGCTCAGCGCTGCTGTGAGGCCGGCGGTTACTGCCAGGCGTGCGATGTTCTTGTTCATGTGCATCTTCTTTCCTCTGCTTTCTATTTCGTAACTCATTCGATCGGTCATCATCTGTCTGTGTCTTAGCATCTACTTCGCTACGTCTCGCCCCGCTCTCTGTGGGGCTGCCAGCTACTCTTTATGGCTGCCACCTCCCCGCTTGACCAGGAGCGCGACCACGATGAGCGCGGCTCCGGCGACCGCTACGGCGGCCGCGGCGTACATTGCCATATCGCCAGTCGAGGGCATAAAGCCTCCGGTGGTAATGCTAGGGGGTGTGCCGGTGGGCGTGTTGATGAGCGACGCCTCCAGGCTGCCCGTCGACCCGTCCGCGCTGTCGGCGCGCAGGGGCGACTCGGCCGTGATGGTGAGCTTGGGCTTGGCAGCGGCCACCTGGTCGACGTCCAGGCCCTCGGCCTTGACCGTCACAGAGCGCGTGCCCTCAAAGGCGGTGTAGCCCTTGGGTGCCTTGAGCTCGCGGACCTCCAGCTTGCCCGAGTCCACGCCCGAGACGGTCACGCGGCCGTCCTCGCCCGTGGTGACGGTGGCCTTGCCCTCCGCATCCCACGTGCCGTCGGCCGCCAGTGTGCGACCGCGGTCGTCGGCGATGCTCAGGACCGCCCCGGCAAGCGGCTTGTCGCCGTCGCTTCCTCGCTTGGTGAGCGCGAGATCCCAGGTGTAGGCGCACGCGTCATCGCTCGGCGTGCGGGTGAAGCCGGCGTCGCCGGACTGGTCGGCAAAGGGAGAGCGCGGGTAGCGCAGGTAGACCTCGTTGGGGTTGCCCTTCGCGATGCCGTGGTTGCATGCGCTGTTGAGCGGCGCATTGTACACGGCGACCACGCGGGCGCCCGCGGTAAAGGCGTCGGCCCCGCCGAGCGCGGCGACCAGGTCGCCGGTGCGCACGGTGAAGGTTCCGTCCGCCGCCACCTTGGTGGCGCACTGGGCCGTGATGTCAGTCCAGCCCTTCGCGGGCTCGGTGCCGGCGCGTCCGTCCCTACCGGCCGAGACGGCGTCAAATCCGCCGTCCGCGCCCGCCGCCACGTACACATGCATGCTCGCGGCGACCTTGGAGGGGTCGAGTCCCGCGCCCATGGTGTCGACGAACCGCACCGTATAGGTGTCGTAGGCCGTGAGCCCCGCCGGGACCGTGGCAGAGAGGCGCCAGTACAGGTCGTCGGCGACCGTGGCGTCGGTGGCCTTCTGCCATGCGGCGGTGCTGTCCTCCAGCACGTGCTTGGCGACCTTGGGTGTCGCCGCCTTGGGCTTGACGGTGACGGCGCTGCCGCCGACCAGGGCCATAATCGGCGCGGTGCCGGCCTCGCCCTGGGCGATGGCGTCGTCGTCGGCGACGATGAGCCAGTAGCCACAGGGCAGCTCGGCCGCCGTGCCCGCGTTAAGGGCCACGAACACGGCGCCAGAGCTCTGGAGGGAACGAGCGAGCTGTGCGCTCAGCGCGCTCGTAAGGTGGGAATCGGTGTTGAGCCACTCGGCAGCTTCCTGCGCGGTGGTCTGGGAATTGGGCATGCCGGCGCTGTGCAACACAGGCAGCGCGGCGTCGCGCACGGCATCGCTTGCCCAGACAAGGTCGGTGGCGATCTTGGCGTCGTTGTCGTCATCGACGACGTTGGCGTCAAAGATCTGGTAGGCGTCGTAGCAGCGCGCCACGGTGCCTGTCACCGTGATGGATCCGGTCGCGCTCGGCGCGGCCTGCGCGGATGCGGGGAACACAACCGTGCAGGTGCCGATCAAGAGGGCGAGCAGCGCAAACAAGATCGGGAAGGAGCAAACTTTCTTATTCACGACGCTCGCCTCCCTTCGCATTCGCCTTGCGACGAATGTGCATCCAGGCCGCAGCAGCGCAAAGCACCGCCGCGCCGGCAAGGTACGTCAGAGTGACGCCCGACATACCAGAAAGGGGCAAAGAGGTTGAGTAGGTGTTGGTGAAGGTGGGGGTGGAGTCGTCGGTGAGGTTCAGTTCTTCGGCACCGACGTCAGCTTTCCAGTTGCCATCGGAGTCAACGGTTCCCTTCTTGTAGGTCACTTCACATTTGATAGTCTTATCAGGCTGAACAGTTGCCTTGGCCGCAATCTTATAGACCGAGTGGTCGTACGTGTAGTGCGAGAACTGCGAACCGTCGGTTTTCTCGCGCACATAGTACGTAAAGGTCTTGAAAAGGCCACCCGCGGAGTCGCCCGAGTCGTCGGGATTATCCCTGATATCAGAGAGCGAATACTTGAGCTCAACCTCTTTATCAGCGGTGCCCTTAAACGAAAGCGTCTGCTTCGTACCTTTACCAGAGGTGGTCACGGCAGTACCGATGATATGTTGAAATTTGCTGTCTTTCGCAAGCTGAAGTGTAAACTCCTTCATCTCGCCACCCTTAACGACCTTAGTCGCCTTAGGAGTCCAGGAAACCTCAGAGTCGTACGTGTTGGTGAAGGTTGCCTTGTTGGTGGAGGTTGCGCTGTTGGAGTCGACGATCGAATAATACCCATTAGCATCTGCTGACGCAGTCCTCGGCGAGTTAGCTGAACCCCCGGGATTCTTAGTCACGTCCACCCTATCAATCGTGAAGTTATAGACCTTAAGATCTTTAGTATCATGCGGGTTTCCCTGTGTCGGAACAGACATAAGTACAGTCGGCGTGCATTTGACTGTCACCTTAATCTCGTATACAGCATGATCGTATATGACACCAGGAAGATTGCCCGTATCTTCGACCAAGTAGTATGTAATTTCGCCAGTACCATTCGCTAATAACTGCTCGCGAAGCTGTTTGTCGTTAAGAAGCCGCTCGAGCTTCTCGCTAAGGTCAAAGGCGATGTGGCCGTCAGCGCCATTTTGGGCAGATTCGACAAACTCGCAGCCACCATTGTCGAATTTATCATTCTCCCAAGAAGGCGCCTTCGCAGTATCCGAGTTCTTACGATAAACCGTAAACCTGAATTCCCCATCTTTGAGGTCGCGGCCGGCCAGCTCCTTGGTTGCCTTCAACTTAAGGCTTGGATAGACGTACGTATCCGCAGGCACGCCTAGGTACAAGTCGCCATTCGACATGATGCCGCCACCATGGTCCCAGGAATAGTTGCCCGTGATGAAAGTTGTCGCTTCATTCTGCGCACGATTCCGCGCATCAATCGCCGCCTCATCCCCGTCCTTAACACCCGAGGTCAGGCCGATGCTATTTTCTACCCCAACAGCACCGTTGACGGGAATGGTGATAGCTTTTTTAAGTTCGATGCTTCCCGAGTACCGGGCGTCTCCACCGCCAAGCATCTTACCGGTTACCACTGCGACCGGCGTATTGTGACCCCGCGCTGCGAGGAAGAAATCGGCATGACCGTACTTGCGAAACACCTCCGATTTGTATGCATCTTGATCTTCAGTCTTATCAAAACCATCAGCACCACCAGCTGAAAGATGGGGCGTACCATCATTACCCTTGTTTTCTGCCGAATTGTACCCGGTGGCTTTTTGCTCACTGCCAGCAGACTTATTGCCAAAGATTGCCGTGCCCTTAGTGTTCGTTACCAACGTCTTGCCCGTCGGGCAGACTGCAACGCCACCACCATAGCCACCAGCGGTATTGCTGCTAATGTACGAGTTGTATACAAATAATCTACCAGCGGTCTTTTCCATACCCTCATTCGAGTTTCCCTGGACGAAGATACCGCCACCGCCCCAGTCAAAGCGAGACATGCAGTGATTATTTGTGATGTAGACTGGGCTATCGTTTGACGATCCATTTATCATCGCGTCAACCATCTGGCCCACTCGAATGCCAGCACCTTCAGATCGGTAGCTCACGTTAGAGGCAATAATTCCTCCCGTGATATTCAGCCACGCCATACCCGTACGGGATTGGTTATTACGGTTGACATCCGTGACATAAACGCCACCGCCGGCTTCCTCGGAGTAGTTGCCGGTAATCTGGCCACCGGAAATGGCAACATGGGCGCCGTTATTGGCAGCAAGACCAGCGCCGCCATGACAACCCCAGCCATCGCGGCCGCAAAACTTGGCGTATTTATTGTTAGTGATGTAGCCACCAGAAACGGTCACACTACCGCCCGAAGCCAAGATGCCGCCACCGAGACCATCCGCCTCGCCGTACGTAGCGTTGCCAGAGATGATTCCACCCGTAAGCTTCAAGGTGGCTCCGTTGTCAGCATAGACGCCGCCGCCAGAAGCTGCCTTGTTTCCCGCGACCACACCGTCTGTCATTTCGAGGCTGGCTTTCGCGCCCGTTATGCACAGACCACCGCCCCAGCCACCGCGGTTGCCGTTGGTGACGTAACCGCCTTCGATTTTGACCTTACCCATAGAAAGAATCACATGGCCGTTATCGCTCAGATTGGCGGCCGTGGTAATCATGCCGCCCTTGAGATCGAGCGTGCCGCCCTCATTAACGGTGACCACTTGCTTTACGGAACCGCTGACCGATGCCGCAACGATAGCGCCAAAGCCCGTAACGTCATGCTTGTACGTAGTCTCGGTGGTGCAAAGTCTATCTGTATTGGGCGTGCTCTTAGTCTCATAGTAAGTAAGACTCTTGGGTGCGGCGCCATTAGAGCTAGACTCGTCTCCCCTTTCCCATGTCATAATCGCAGGCTGACCCGCCGGCGCATTGTTGACCGGAGTCTTTTCGTCTTTTGTACTATCTGAGTCCTCGATAGTGTTCTCGATAGTGAGCGTGGCTCCGTTTTCGACCACAAAGAAGGAGTCTAAGCCGCCGGAGCGGTTGTAGAGCATGTTTCCCGCAAGATTAATGGTGGTGTCTTTCTTGATGGTAATCTGCTGATTCGAATAGACAGAACCCGTCAGTCGGAACTTGCCGCCATTGGTAAATGCCCTAGCAACATCGTTGCTTACCTCGGTATAGCCATCGTCACTGACGGTGGCGGGAGCGTTCGCGTTTTCATCGTTATTCTCATCATCCGCAAGCTGTGCGTCGGAAGGCTGCACGACACCCTTGGCCTCCACGCTATCGGCAGTCGAGCCCGCAGCAGCGGCGTCTTCGCTCGCGCCGTCCTCGGTCTCGTCACTATTCTTGTTTTCGGTATCCCCGTTGTTGGCGCTGTCTACATCAGTAGACTCACTTGAGGAACCCCCCCCCATCACAGTTTCCTCGGTAAAAACCGTCTGGGCATCGTTGGCAATGGCCTGCGAGATCGGAGGCATGACGAGCGACAGTACCAGGCTCAACACGGAGGCTCCGCACAAAACGCCTGCCAGTACACGGCGCGTCGCTTTATTACTCTGCTTAGATTTGTCCGAATTCGCTTTCATCGATGTCTCCTCCCCAAGAGACCGCGATCTTGCTCTTTCCCTATCAAACGTATCTGCGCAATCTGTAATTGCGCTCGCTAAGTGATGCAATTATAACGATTGTTTAAACATCTGAGCAGCAAAACCGACATTTTTGTGCAAGTTCTTAATTCTCTTGACATTTACTCAGATTTACCTTCGTTTATTCGCTATCTATTTTTTGTTTCTACCGGTAATTAAGTTAGTTATCAGTTTTTTAATAGCATTTTATTTATTTGCACAACCTTTTGCTCAAGAGCAAACATCCTGTGAACGGTCGAAAATCGACCGTGAGCGGTAGGTCATTAACCGGAAGGAATATCCCACCAAACTGATGAGAATATCTTTAACCCACCGGTGGTTAGAAGCATGATGTTCAGACAACTATATTTGAATTTTCGTGCAGATTCTAGGTAGCAATTCGCCCAAATCGCCTGAGGCCACCACAAAGATGCCTGCCACCTATTGTGGTGGTTCTCCCCCCTGCGCTACAGCAGATGTTCCTCGATAAAGATCGCGATGCCGTCCTCGTCGTTGCTCGCGGTTACAAAGTCCGCGGCGGCACGGGTGGCGTCGCTGCCGTTTGCCATAGCCACGCCCACGCCGGCGTCGGCCACCATGCAGGTATCGTTATCGGCATCGCCAAACACACAGATTTCCTGGAGCTCCATGTCGTTGAGCTCCGCCACGCGCACAAGGCCGCGCGTCTTGGACACGTGCGGATCCATGAACTCGTAGAGCCGCTGCGTGGTTTGCAGAGCCGCCGCCTTAACAGTGTTATCGGCAAACGTCGACGCCCGCTCAATCACCCGCGGCATTACCTCGGGCGCCATGGTAAACATCACCTTGGGCTGCGGCTCGCGTAAGAACTCGGCAAAATCGACCACCTGATAGGGCACGCCATCGACGCGCGACAGGTGCTCGACGCACGCGTTGCTCTCGGGCACGTAGAACACGCCGTCTCGGGGGCAGACGGGCGTTGCCGGAAGGTCCGCCATGTGCTTGCAGATGCGCGCGATAGTCTCACCCGGCAGCGGATAGCTCAGCTCGTTGATGTCGTGCGCGCGGTCGATGACCTCGGCGCCGCCGCAGCCCACGAGCACGTCCACCAGGCCTTCGATGCCCCAGAGCTCGTACATGGCCTCGGTCGCGTGGGCGTCGCGCCCGGTGCACAGACCAAAGAGCACGCCGCGCTCGCGCAGGGAGCGGATCGCCGCCACGGTGCGCGGGGACACCGTGTGCTGGCTCGTGAGCAGCGTGCCGTCGATATCGCAGAACACGGCTTTGATATGGCTGAAGGTGGTGTCCATGGGGGCCTTTCTGGGTTGTGCGGCGGTGCTGGATGAGGTCAGAAATGGTGTACATGGTATACCAAGGCGCAGGCGCGGCCTGTCAAAGCAAAAACCACCACAAAGGCGCCTGGCCCCTTTGTGGTGATCGCGGCGTCTACGGGCCAAACCATCACAACATTCGACGTTTTTCGGCAAAATCGCGATTTTTACCGAATGTTGTGATGGTTTCTTACTGCTTTACGGCACGTTCCAAGTGATTGCGTCCAAACAGCAGCAGTGCCGCGGGAACCGCCGTCACGACCATGCCTGCCCCCACGAGTGTCCGTTGTACGCCAAATGTTGCCGCCAGCCACGGGGCAATCGCCAGAGGGGCCACACCAGCGAACATATTGCCAAAGCCCATGACCGAATTGACGCGACCAAGCTGCTCGAGCGGAGCCGTCGTCTGCACAATGGTGTTGTGGAGCGGGTTGACGACACCCCAAGCTATACCCAGGGCGATCTGGCCGACAAGGGCCACGCCCACGTACGGTGTCCCCACATAGAGCAGACTTCCCAGGCCCACGGACATAAGCGCCACGAGCAGCGTTTTAAGGTTGACCAGGTGCGGCGGCAAGCGGAGCGCGAGCACGGCACCCAGCACCGCGCCGACACCGCAGGCAGACGAGAGCCAGCCCATCCACTCAACGCCAACGTGCAGAACATCGCGATAGAAAAACGACTCGAGCGGATCGAAGGCACCGTAGCCAAAGTTCGAGAGGAAGATGATGCAAAACAGCAGGGCGAGAACGCTGTTGGTGAAGACTGTCTTGATGCTGGCTGCGAAGGTGGCACGGGAGGATGCGCTGGGGTTGGAGCTTTGTCCCGCACGCTCCCCTTCCTCTGCCGAATCGGCATCCGCATGCCCGGCGACATGGCTGGTCTGCGACCTAAAGCCCCAGCCGGCAACGAGCGCCAGCACGGTAAAGAGCATCATGAGCACAAACACCGCGCGCGACGACGCAGCCGCCGCGACAAAGCCGCCCAGCATGGGGCCAACAATGATGCTCACATTTGAGAACATGGCGATGGCGGAGTTGATGTCTTTGAGCTCGACAGGATCGTCGGTGAGGTAGGCCGGATAGGACGTGGCGATGGGCTGGGCGAATCCCATCGTAAAGCCCAGAAACACCGCGCCGAGCAGGACGACGCCGGTCGCGCTACCAAAGGCGATGATTGCCATGCCGGTTGCGAGCGCGCCGATGATGCTCAGCAAGAAATGACGGCGCGGACCCCAGGCGTCGAGCGCCGCGCCGCCCGCAAAGGATCCCAGGATCACAAAGACGTTCATGAACAGGACGGCCAGCGATGTCGCGACGACCGAAGCGTCATCCGTATAGGTGAGCGTTCCGATGACGCCGATAAAATAACTGGTCTGAAAGCCGGTGTAGATGAGGAAGCGCATTGCCACCAGGCGTTTAGCCTGCACGGACAGCGACGAGTGGAATTTTGGAAATACAGATGTGGGCATGGGGGCTCCTTATTGCATACGAATGTGGACAGCGAGCATTTGGCCCTCCGTCCATTGGCTCAATCTATCCGTATGCCTTACTAAGGACACATCGAGCCCCTTCCTTCTGTCTTTCCGCCCAGCATGAACTACTTGGTAGATTGTAAGGCATGTCCCAACCATCTACCAAAGCAAAAACCACCACAAAGGTGCCTGGCCCCTTTGTGGTGGAAATGACGTTTGCCCAGATAAAACCTGCCAAAATAAACCTGTCCCTTTTTGGCATGTTATGGCAGCGCAGCGAGCCGGTTCCAAGTGCCCCAGGTCGCCCCGAAAGAGGAGCGACGCGTACTTTGGTACGCGAGCGACGGCTTGAGGGGCGAGATGGAGTGCTTGGGGCCGGCGCAGCGTCAAGCCTTAAAGGTGGTCTTGGATAAGATCGCAGATGGCCCGGGCGTCGTTGATGTTGATGGCTCGGGTCGCAAAGCCGGCATCGAAGGCCTGGCGCGCCAGGGCCTCGTTGCAGGCAAGCGCCAGCGTGCGACCGTCAACAAGGTCGAGTGAGCTCTTGCCGCGCAGACGGTCGACACCCGATCGCGCGACCACGATGTTGTCGAAGCCCTCGGTCTTGTAGCCCTCGATGATCACCACGTCGACATCGTTGTAGCGCGACAGCAGTTCGCGCGCGGGCATCTCGTCCTCCTCGCGCGTGTCGGCGTACTCCGCCCAGCGCGTGGCACAGATGAGCCCCACGTGCTTGGAGCCGGCCTGGTGATGGCGCCACGTATCCTTGGCGGGTACATCGATATCAAAGCCGTGATGCCCATGATGCTTGAGCGAACCCACGCGCAGGCCGCGGCGGGTGAGCTCGGCGATAACCTTCTCGACGAGCGTGGTCTTGCCCGAGTTTTGGTAGCCGATAAACGCGATCGCGGGGACGGTCGGGGTCAGGGCCGCAGGCGCGACGGCGACGGGTGCGCTCGCCGGCGCGGCACCGTCAGCGGCCACAGCTTCGACAGCAGCAGCCTGACGCTCGGCGCGATTCCACACGCCCGAACGGCCGCCTTCCTTGTGCAGCAGGCGCACGTCGACGATTTCCATGCCGCGATCGACGGCCTTGCACATGTCATAGATCGTGAGGCACGCGGCGCTCGCGCCGGTCAGGGCCTCCATCTCGATACCCGTCTTGCCCGTCACGCCCGCCGTGACCAGCACGTGAAAGCCAACCTGCCCGTCCGCGCGCGCCGGAGCCCAGCCCTCGGGCACGTCCTCGGCAGGCGTCCCCGCCGGCGCGATGGGCGCAATGTCGCACTTGCTCTTGGTAATGAGCAGCGGATGGCACATGGGGATGATATCGCTCGTGCGTTTGATGGCCATAATGCCCGCCACACGCGCGCAGGCAAGCACGTCGCCCTTTTTGGCGCGGTCCTGCAGTACCATGGCCTGCGTCTCGGGGTGCATGAGGATGGTGCCCTCGGCGATGGCGATGCGATGGGTCTCGGCCTTGTCGGACACGTCGACCATACGAACCTCGCCCTTGGCATTCACGTGCGTCAGCTCGTCGCGGCGGGCGTCGCGGGCGGGCTGGGCAGCAGCGCCGGCAGACGGCTGCGCGGACGCGTCGGCGTTGCCAGTATTCGCCGCAGCCGTGGCTTTGTGGGCAGACATCGCGGCCCTGCGAGCGGCCTTGGTGGCATCGGCGTACCTGCTCTTGGCCATATGATCATCCTCCGATTTGGGACATAAATCGTTGCGTGCCCCCAATTATCGCGTGTTCCTGCGGTTTGTGGGCCACGGCATCGCGCCAAATCGAAAGTACCTGCATATCATCACCGCGGCGCAGGGCGTCGCGCACCGAATACTCGGCATCGCTGAACAGGCACGGGCGCACGTTGCCATCGGCCGTCAGGCGCAGACGGTTGCAGTTCGCGCAAAAATGGTTGGACATGGCGCTAATGAAGCCAACCGTTCCCGCCGCACCCGGAAAGTGCCAATAGCGTGCAGGCCCCGCGCCGGCAGGAGCGTCGTTGATGTCGAGCGGTTCGAGCTCGCCCAGACCCACCGCGGCGGCCCCGACATTGATGCGCGCCCGCAGCTCGTCGCTCGGCACGGTGTCGCTCGCATCCCACAGCTCGGGATTGAGCGCGGGCGCATGCGGGTCCACAGCGCAATGCGAGCTCGTGCGCTCGTCGCCGATGGGCATGTATTCGATAAAGCGCAGGTGGATGGGGCGGTCGAGCGTGAGCCGCGCGAGGGCCGCCACATCCTGGTTGAGCCGGCGCACGACAACGCAGTTGACCTTAACGGGCTCAAAGCCCCAAACCAGCGCCGCGTCGATGCCAGCCATGGTCTGCTCGAGCCGACCCAGGCGCGTGATCTTTCCAAAGAGCGTAGGGTCGAGCGTGTCGAGTGAAATGTTGACGCGATCAAGCCCGGCGTCTTTGAGCTGCGGCGCCAGCTTGGGCAGCAGGGCACCGTTGGTGGTAAGCGAGATGTCCTCGATCTGCGGAATCGCGCGGATGTCGCGAATGAGCGGAATGATACGGCGGCTGACCAGCGGCTCGCCACCCGTCAGGCGCACGCGGCGAATGCCCTCCCCCGCCACCAAGCGCACAAAGCGGGCGATTTCCTCGGCACTGAGTAGTTCGTCGTGCGCGCGGGGCGCCACGCCATCGGCCGGCATGCAGTAAATGCAGCGGAAATTGCACTTGTCGGTAACGGCAATGCGCAGGTAGTTGATATCGCGGCCAAAGCCGTCATGTTGCACGCGCCCGTCCACGCAGCCCTCCCCTCACGCGGCGTTTTATTCTTCGGAAAACATAATACCCCACGAGAGAATCATGCCGACACCCGTACGACAGGACAGGTCGCTTCGAGCAAAACGGACTTTCCAAGCCCATCCTCGGCACCCAAACCGTCCCAACATTCGATGCTTTTTCCATTTTTGGCAAAAAACGTCGAATGTTGGGACGGTTTGTCCACTCACAACACCCAGCAGAAGGGCCAAAGTGTCCCTAGAGGTCCCCACTCCAGTTGCGAATCACGAATTCCCGCAGGTCGTTCTGCCGCTTTTGGAACGCTTCGCTTCGGTCGCACTTGAGACCCATAGCGAGTGCAATGGCGTTCATCGCCCGGTGCAATTGCAGCTGGTGGGCAAACTGAGTCCCGGTGAGGACGATCATCCTAAAGCTCAGCGCGCTCAGCACGGTCATACGCTCCGCATCCGACGCGCTGCGCTGTTTATCAAGATGGTCCGAGCCGTTGTATTCAATCCCCGTACCGCTCGCAGGCGCATATACGTCGATCTCGAAATACCCGGCCTTTGCGAGGTATTTGAACTCGTTGGGAACATCGACCCGATGGTTGAGCTCGATCTTGGCGTATCCCAGCCCGCCCTGGGAACGTTTTGCTACGACCATGATTGCGGTGGCCGTCTCCATGGGCGACCGCGCGCCATCGTGCACGCGCTTGAGCACGGCGGCCGCGCGTACAGCCCCCTGACGAGATCGGTTCTCATTGCAATAAGCAATCAAGTCGGCAACGGCATACCTCTGCCCCATCTCGATATAATCGCCTGTCGACAGATGATTCAGATGGTATCGGGCACAGATTTCGTAGCCATATTCCAACTGCTCGGGCTCGCTCATCCACGAACCCGCCTGGACAAAGCACATGACCTCATCAACCACCAGAAGGCCCTCTGCCACCTCGATAAGATGCCCTGGAGGTACCGGCGCCCCAAACACATGGCACCTAAATCCAGCCGGCGTCGAGCGCTCAAAATCGAAGTTGACGAGCGTATCGATATGATTGAGCTCTTCTCGTGGAATACCAAGCGAAACCAGATAGTCAGTAGCGATCCCAACTGCCGTCGAAGCCCTCAGCCCCTTGGCATCGAGTCCCAATTTGGGCAGGCTCGCGGTCGGCTCCGCCTCGTTAGTAAGCGAGTCCTCATCGTATAGACTGCTTGCTCGCGAGAGCGGCTCGGACGGGCGCGCCACGTTGTGGTACAGCCAGGCAGTCTTATGGGACAGGACGATCGGCAGGTCCATGAGCCCTCCAATGGAGTCGGATAACCAACCTTATTCCCCTGCCCACGGGTCCGCACACCTTCGTGCACAAGAAAGCGATTCCACCCGATCGAGTGGCAGAAAAACCATCACAACATTCGATGCTTTTCCCGATTTTGGCAAAAAACGCCGAATGTTGTGATGGTTTGAGGCGAGGTGAGGGGCATGGAGGGGTCAAAGCATCGTGCTCGAACAGGTTAATCCAACTCTTTTAAGCCATGCGCGAGCTGCCAGTATTCGCCGTGCTGAGCGAGCAGCTCCTCGTGGGTGCCGCGTTCGATAATGCGGCCGTGTTCGAGGACCATGATGGCGTCGGCGTCGCGGACGGTGGACAGGCGGTGCGCGATCATAAACGTGGTGCGTCCGCGCATGATGCGGTCCATACCGCGCTCGATGAGCTTTTCGGTACGCGTGTCGATGGAGCTCGTGGCCTCGTCCAAGATGAGCACCGGCGGGTCGGCAACGGCCACGCGCGCGATGGCGAGCAGTTGGCGCTGGCCCTGCGACAGGTTGGCGCCGTCGGCCGTGACCGGCGTGTCGTAGCCCCGTGGCAAACGGCGGATAAACGAGTCGGCGCAGGCGGCCTCGGCGGCGGCGCGCACCTCCTCGTCGGTCGCGTCGAGCTTGCCAAAGCGGATGTTCTGCGCAATGGTGCCGCTAAACAGGTGCGTGTCTTGCAGCACAATGCCGAGCGACCCGCGCAGGCTGGCCTTGGCAATGTGCTTGACGTCGATGCCGTCGTACGTGATCTCGCCGTCATCGACCTCATAGAAGCGGTTGATGAGGTTGGTGATGGTCGTCTTACCTGCGCCTGTGGAGCCCACAAAGGCGATCTTTTGGCCCGGCTTGGCAAACAGGTTGAGGTCCGTGAGCACACGGGTGCCCGGCACGTAGGAAAAGTTCACGGCATGGAAGCGCACGTCGCCGGCAAGCGGGACCAAGCCGCACGTGAGCTCGGTACCGTCGGCAGCCACCGCACGGCCCGACTCATTAACGGCAGCCACATCATGCAGATGCCCGTACGCGCCCACGCCCTGGCCCTCGGGAATCTTCCATGCCCACGCAGCGTCGCCCGTCTGCACCAGCTCCACGCAGCCCTCGTCCACCTCGGGCTCAAGATCCATGGCGGCAAACAGGCGCTCGGCGCCGGCCAACGCGTTGAGCAAGAAGTTGCCCAGCTGCGTAAACTGGTTGATGGGCATGGCCGCCTGGCGTACAAAGACCAGATAGCTCGCGAGCGCGCCCACGTCGGCGAGCCCCTTGATGCAGAGCATGCCGCCCGCCACGGCGACGATGGCGTAGTTGACGTAGCCAATCACCACGGTCATGGGCACCATCGAGTTGGCGTAGGCCTGCGCGGCACCACCGGTGCGGCGCAGCTCTTGGTTGCGTGCGTCAAAACCAGCCACATTGGCCTGTTCGTGATTAAAGACCTTGATGACCTTTTGGCCCGAGACCATCTCTTCGATATATCCGTCCAGGTCGCCAAGCGATGCCTGCTGGGCGGCAAAGAAGCGCTTAGAGCGCGCGCCCGAGTAGCGCGCGTACAGCACAATGGCCGCGTCGCACACGAGCGTGATAATCGTGAGCTGCCAGTTGAGGATGATGAGCATGGCCGTGGTGCCGACCACCTGGATGCTCGCCTGAATCACGTTGGCAAAGCTGTTGTTGAGCGCCTCGGAGACAGTGTCGACATCGTTGGTGAAAAAGCTCATGATGTCGCCCGAGCGCGTGCTGTCGAAGTAGCTCAGCGGCAGCATCTGGATGTGCGCAAACAGGTCGCGGCGGATATCGGAGACCACGCGCTGGGCCGCGCGCACCATAATCTGCGAGTAGCCCAGAGCCGAGAGCACGCCCGCGGCGTAGATGGCAGCGGTAAAGATAACCTGCTTAGCGAGCAGTTCCTCGCCGCCCGTTGCCAAACCGTTGACGATGGGGCGCACCATGTAGGTACCGGCAAGGCTCGCGATGGCCGCAACAGAGGCAAGCACACCCACTGCGAGCAGCGAGAACTTGGCGTGTCCCATGTAGGAGAGCAAGCGGCGGAGCGTCTGCGCCAGATTGGCGGGACGGGCCTGAGCGGATGTCTTAGGCATGGCGCTCACCCCCTTCCAAGGGCGATCCGCTGGGAACGCAGGAAAACGGATCATTCGCGCAGCCATCGTCGCAGCCGTCGCCGGTGTCCGCGTTCCCTGCAAATTCCATCTGCGAGGCGTAAATCTCCTGGTAGATGCTATCGCCCGCCAGCAGTTCCTCGTGCGTGCCCACGCCGTGGACACGACCGTCGTCCAACACCACAATGCGATCGGCATCCATGACGCTCGCGATGCGCTGGGCGATGATGAGCACGGTCGTATTGGGAATCCGAGCGATGTGCTCGCGAATCTTAGCGTCGGTCGCCATATCGACCGCGCTGGTTGAGTCATCAAAAATGAGCACGCGCGGATGCTTGAGCAGCGTGCGCGCAATGCACAGGCGTTGCTTCTGGCCGCCCGAAACACCGGCGCCGCCTTGGCCCAACTCGCCGTCCAGCCCGCCGATGCGATCCAGGAACTCGTCCACGCATGCCGCCCGGCAGGCCGCGAGGAGCTCATCGTCCGACGCCTGCGGATTGCCCCACTGCAGGTTCTCGCGCACGGTACCCGTAAACAGCACGTTCTTTTGCAGCACGATACCCACGGCGTCGCGCAAGGTAGCCAAGTCGTAGTCGCGCACGTCGTGTCCGCCCACAAGCACGGTGCCCTCGGTGGCGTCGTACAAGCGCGCAATCAGCTGCACAAGCGAACTCTTGCCCGAGCCCGTGCCGCCGAGCACGCCCACCGTGGAGCCTGCTTCAATGCAAAGGTCAATATGCTCGAGCACATCCTCGGCTGCATCCGCGCGGTATTTAAAGGAAACGTCGCGAAACTCGATGCTTCCGTCGGCCACCTCGTGCACGGCAGCGGCAGCGTCGGGCGCCTGGATAAGCGAACGCTCGTCGAGCACCCGCGAGATGCGTTCCACGCTGGCAAGTGCGCGCGTGAGCAGCAAAAACACGTTGGAAATCATCATGAGCGAGTTCATGATCAGCAGCACATAGCTCATAAAGCCCGTGAGCGAGCCCACGCCGAGCTCGCCGGCAAGAATCATGCGCCCGCCGATCCACAGAATGGAAAGCGCCGCCACGTACATCGACAGCTGAAACACCGGCAGGTTGAGCACGGCGTTGCCAAAGGTCTTCGTCGCGGTGCGCGCAAGCTCGGTATTGACGGCATCGAACTTGGCCTCCTCGTGCTCGGCACGCACGTACGCCTTGACGGCGCGCACGGCGGTGAGGTCCTCCTGCACCACACCGTTGAGATGGTCCATCGAGGTCTGCAGCTGGCGGTAGAGCGGACTGACGCGATAGGTGATAACGCCCAGCACGATCGCCAGCACCGGCAGGATGATCGCGAAAACGGTGGCGAGCGGACGCGACAGCACCAGCGCATAGACCAAGCCGACGATGAGCGTCACGGGACCGCGCACCATGGGGCGAAAGCCATTGCCGATGGCATTTTGGATGACGGTGATATCGGTAGTCATGCGGGTGACGAGCGAGCTGGCGTCGTAGTTATCCAGATTGCCAAAAGCGAGCGTCTGGATCTTGCGGTACTCCGCCTCGCGCAAGTTAGCGCCCAGCCCCGAGGCGACGCGAGCAGACGTGCGTGCATAGCCCAAGCCAAGTACCAGCGAACATGCGGCGCATACCAACATATACGTGCCCTGCAACAGCATGTAGTTGATGTCGCCCGCGGGCACGCCCACATCGATGATATTTGCCATGATGACCGGGATAAACAGCTCGAGCGCCGTCTCGGCCGTCACAAAGAGCACGCCGAGCATGGCATCGCGGCGGTATGCCCCCAGATAGGAAAACAAAATCTTGAGATTGCGCACGCAGGTTCATCCCCCATCAAACGTTGTTCGCAAACCCACGTATTATGGCGCGCCGTGCGGCGGTGTCAAGTGCTCCGAAATCGATTTCTGCAAGGCTAGTGCAGGCGCCATGCTCACAGGGCGCATGTCCGTATTCAATTGGAAATGAACGCGTGCGTGACTTTTTCGCCCCGCCGCCAACACAAACCTTGACTCTACAATCGTTGTAGGGTTTTCACTACACTGGTACGTAAACAGACCAAGCCAGAAAGCCCCGCCCATGGAACACGACCTCACACGCGGCAATGTCCTTAAGACCATCGCGGTCTTTGCCCTGCCTTATATGCTCTCGTACTTTTTGCAGATGCTCTACGGCATGGCCGACCTGTACATGATGGGGCAGTTTAGCGGTGCCGCCGGCATCACCGCCGTGGGCAACGGCGCGCAGACGCTCTATATCATTACCGTGACGCTCGTGGGCCTGGCCATGGGAACGACGGTTATCGTCGGCCACGCCGTGGGTTCGCGTCGGTTTGACCGCGCCGAGACCGCCATCGGCAACACCATCACGCTCTTTATGGGTGTCTCGGTGGTGCTGGCCGCTGTCCTGCTCGCACTGTGTCCGCAGATCGTGGCGCTCATTGGCACGCCGGCCGAAGCGGTCGAAGGCACCGCCGCCTACCTGCGCATTTGCTTTATCGGCATTCCCTTTATCGCCGCGTACAACATCCTCTCGGCCATCTTTCGCGGGCTGGGCGATTCGCGCTCGCCCATGTACGTGATCGGCGTGGCGTGCATCATCAACATCGCGCTCGATTTTCTGTTTATCGGCCACATGGGGCTCGGCCCCGTGGGCGCAGCGCTCGGCACGGTAACCGCCCAGACGGCAAGCGTTGCCCTCGCGCTCGTGTGGCTCAAGAGCCGCCGCACGCACATTCACCTCAAGCGCAGCGACCTGCGCCCCCAGCCCGAAGTGCTCGGTAGCATTCTTAAGATCGGCGTGCCCGTAGCCGTGCAGGACGGCTGCATCCAGGTGGCGTTTATGTTCATCACCGTCATCGCCAACCACCGCGGCCTGGTTGATGCCGCCGCCGTGGGCTTGGTCGAGAAGATGATCAGCTTTTTGTTCATTGTGCCGAGTTCCATGGGTGCCACCGTCAGCGCACTCACGGCGCAAAACGCCGGCGCGGGCAAGGGCGACCGCGCGCGTCAGGTACTCAAGGACGCCATGACGATCTCGGTGGTGTACGGCTGCCTGATCACGGTGCTGATGTGGCTGGTGGCACCGGCGTTTATCGGCTTTTTTGCCAAGGACCCCGCGGTGGTCGCCGCCGGTACTGGCTATATGCACAGTTATATTTTCGACGCGATTTTTGCCGGCATCCACATTTGCTTTAGCGGCTTTTTCGCTGCATACGGCAAGAGCTACATCGGCTTTGCGCACAACGTGCTGGCCGTGGCGCTCATTCGCGTGCCCGGCGCCTGGCTGCTGTCGAATGCCTATTCTGACACGCTGTTCCCCATGGGCATCGCCTCGCCGTGCGGATCGATTCTGTCGGCGGTCATCTGCGTGATTGCATTTACCGTGCTCAACCGCCGTGGGGCTTTTGACAAACTGGTAGCGTAGCGGGGCGACGCAAAATCGCCCTGATCGACGACATCATCAGCGACGACCCAGCAACCTACGTGACGCAGATCACGGTGCCGGTCTCTCTAGGCTAGACCGAGCCTCGCCTCTAACTCGGTCAATGCCTCAAAGGCATCGCGAGATGCACCCGCCGCGCGCTCGCGCTCGGCAACGCAAATTCGCATCATTAAGCGCTCTTTTGCCTGCACTTGGGAATGCCTCGCGCGCCCTTCCGCCTGCGAGCAATTGCGATTCTCGATATCCATTACGCCTCCGGCACCTCACCAGTCGCCAGGATCTGCTCGAGCGCGTCCTCATCCAATACAGGCACGCCCAGCTGCTCGGCCTTGGCGAGCTTGGAGCCCGCTTTGGGGCCGGCGACCAGATAGCTCGTCTTCTTTGACACACTGCCCGAAACCTTGGCGCCAAGCACCTTGAGCGCCGCGCCCGCCTCGTCGCGGGTGCGGTTGACGAGTGTGCCGGTGAGCACGAAGGTCAGACCCGCGAGTGGCTGTGCGTCGGCAAGCTCGCCTGCCACGCCAGCGTCGGCTGCGGCTTGCGCGTGCGCGGCGCCCAAGTCGACCTCGAGCGACAGGCCCGCCTGGCGCAGGCGTTCCAGCACGGCAAGGTTCTCGGGCACGGCCAGGAACTGCTTGACGCTCGCCGCAATCTTGGGACCGATGCCCTCGCACTCGGCGATGTCCTCTTCGCTCGCCAAGATGAGCTTGTCAATCGACAGGAATCGCTCGGCAATGACCTCGCCCACACTCTTGCCCACATGACGGATACCCAAGGCAAACAGCACGCGACCGAGCGGCTGGCTCTTAGACTTGTTGAGCTCGGCGATGATTTTCTCGGCCGTCTTGAGGCCCACCGGAATGGGATCGCCCTTCTTGACGCCCTTTTTGCTGTTGGAGCTGGCATACACGCGGCCCGTGTCCAGGCCGGCGATGTCGTCGACTGTGAGCTGGTAGAAGTCCGCGACATCGTGGATAAGGCCGGCGGCGATCATCTTATCGACGATTTCGTCGCCCAGGCCGTCCACGTCCATGCAACCGCGGCTCACCCAGTGGAGCAGGCGCTCCTTGAGCTGTGCGGGGCAGTCGATGGACACGCAGCGGTAGGCCACCTCGCCGTCCTCGTGCACCACGGGGCTGCCGCACACGGGGCAGACCTCGGGCATCTGCCAGTCAACGC
The DNA here is from genome assembly GCA_905214215.1 of uncultured bacterium. Classification (GTDB taxonomy): domain Bacteria; phylum Actinomycetota; class Coriobacteriia; order Coriobacteriales; family Coriobacteriaceae; genus Collinsella. The sequence continues at coordinate 42,752 of CAJMLP010000015.1, forward strand.
TGTCGGCCGGGCGCTTGTCGAGCACGGGGCCCACGACCTCGGGAATCACGTCGCCTGCCTTGTGCACGATGATAGTGTCGCCCTCGCGCACGTTTTTGCGGCGGATCTCGTCGATGTTGTGCAGCGTGGCGCGCGCGATGGTGGAGCCGGCGACCGTCACCGGGTCGAACTCAGCGACCGGCGTGAGCACACCGGTGCGGCCCACCTGGATGCGAATCTCGCGCAGGACGGTCTGCTTTTCCTCGGGCGGGAACTTAAAGGCGATGGCCCAACGCGGCGCACGGGCGGTAAAGCCCAGGTCGAGCTGCTGTTGGAAGCTGTCAACCTTTACGACCACGCCGTCGATGTCGTAGTCCAGGTCACCGCGATGCTCGAGGGCCTGGGCACAGAACTCGTGGACCTCGGCCGGCGTGGCGCAGCGTGCCACGTTGGGGTTGACGCTAAAGCCGGCACTGCGCAGCCAGTCGAGAAACTCACGCTGGCTGTGGACGTGCAGCGGATCGGTATCGGCAATGGCGTAGATAAAGGTAGCCAGGTCGCGGCGCGCCGTGACCTTGGGGTCCTTTTGGCGCAGGCTGCCGGCGGCGGCGTTGCGCGGGTTGGCGAAGGGGTCGCGGCCCTCGGCATCGGCCTCGTCGTTCAGACGCACAAAGCTGCCCTTGGGCATGTAGACCTCGCCGCGCACCTCAATGGTGCGCTCGCGGTCGGCACCCATGTGGGCGAGCGCAGGCTCGGACAGGTGCATGGGCACATCCTTGATGGTACGCACGTTGAGCGACACGTCCTCGCCCGTGGTGCCGTCGCCGCGCGTGGCGGCGCGTACGAAGGTGCCGTTTTGGTAGGTAAGGGCCACGCCCAGGCCGTCGATCTTAAGCTCGCAGGTATAGGTGACGCTGCCGGCACCGAGCGCATCCTCGGCGCGCTGGAGCCACGCGTCGAGTTCGTCCAGGTCCATGGCATCGTCCATGGAATACATGCGTGCCATATGCGTGACCGGCGTAAACTGCTCGCTCACGTAGCCGCCCACACGCTGGGTATAGCTGTCGGGGGTCACCAGGTCGGGGTAGGTCGCCTCGATTTCCTGCAGCTCAACGAGCATTTTGTCAAAGGCGGCGTCCGTGATCTCGGGCGCATCGAGCATGTAGTAGCGATAGGCGTGGTAATCGAGCTCGTGGCGCAGCTCGGCCGCACGCGCCGCCGCCTGGGCACGGGCATCGGCCGGTGCGGCGGCATCCACGCTCGCGGGCGTTTCGGTATCGATGTCCACGCCGTCACCAAACAGGCTCGATTGCTCCATAGCGGCACTCCTTCGCTCGATTTCAAACGGATACAAGAGTACCACCGGTCACCATGGCGCCGAATAACCCTTTCGAACCGCACCGAATCGGCAGCCGCCAGACTGGGGTGGATCGCGCGATTAAACCATGCCCTTGCCAGTTCTAAATGATCCGTTTTCCTCCGTCTCCAAGGGATCATCGCGAAAAGAGGGGCTGTCCCGCGTTGGCGGGACAGCCCCTCTGGCTTCGATATGTGCAATACGGCTCGTTAGAAACCCTGGCCATAGCCTTGGCCTTGACCCTGGCCCTGCTGGCCAAGCAGCTCCTCCAGATACTGACGCAGCTGCTCGTCGGTAATACCGCCGTTGCCGGTGTCAGTCGCGCTGTCGTCCTGCTGCTGGTTCTGCAGCTTCTCATCGGAGCCCAGCTCGACGGTGACCTTCTTCTCTTCCTTGCCGCGCATGAGCGTGA
>CAJMLP010000016.1:0-43376 GCA_905214215.1 uncultured bacterium
GGACTTGCAGCGACGGACCTCGGGACGCTCTTACACCACGTCTGCGCGCGCCACCTTAAAGGGAGTTAGATAAATCGATTTTGAGCCCATTTTCGCTCAGAGCAGGCCGAAAAATATGGCACTTCTTTTGCAACAGTACTCATATTTGGCATTTTTTGACCACGGGGGCCAAAACCATGCCCCAAAACACAAAAGGAGGGGCCTCGTAAGGCCCCTCCTTAGGAAAGGGAATCGATTTATTCCACAGCCGTAGATTAATCCTAGCCGCTACTCCATCATATCGAGGACGGAAGGGCGAAGCTCGTTCTCGGCGGCCTCGGGATCGGTCTCGCGCAGGCGGTTGATGTAGCGGTTGTACCACATCACGGCAAGGCCCAAGAAGACAACCACGCCGCCAACGTTGTAGACCAGCGTCAGCCACAGCGGCTGATCGAGCGGAATGGTGCCGCAGATAAGCACGAAGCAGAAGACCACAAGCAGGAATGCGGCAACGACCAGGCCAAAGCGGCGCGAACCCATGCGGAAGCCACGGGGAGCGGCGTCAAAGATCTTGCGCAGCATAAAGTAGGCAAGCAAAATCAGCAGCGGTGGGAGCAGAGCGGTGGCAGCAGTCATGTTGGTAACGATCATGAGCAGGTCGTCGAGGTTACCGGAGCCCAGGGCCGGAATGATCAGGATGGGGACGACGATGGCGAACTGCAGCCAAGCAGCGCGGGCAGGAATGCCATGCTCGTTGAGCTCGACGATCTTGCTACCAAAGACGCCCTTGGGGATCTCGGTGAAGAAAACCTTGATGGGAGCAGAGGTCCACATCATGAGGGAGCCCAGCGTGGCGGCGAGAAGGATCAAGCCGATGGCGCGCGTAGACACTTCCATGGGAATGCCAAAGTGGGCAAAGACAGCGCCGAATACGTCGAAGATACCGGTGGAGATGGCAACGCCGCCCTCGGGGATGAACAGGTTAACCAGCAGCGAAGCGCCTGCATACAGAAGGCCGATGGTCAGGCCGGCGATAACGACGGTGCGCACGAAGGCCTTGACGCCACCCTTAAGGTCGTTAAGGAACACGCCGACAGACTCAGCGCCGCCAACGCCCTGGATGATCCAGGCAAGCGTACCGAAGAAGCCCCACGCAGTTGCGAAGTTGCTCATGTCGGGAGCCATGTTAGCGGGAGTAGGAGCCGTAGCGAACTCAACGCCGCCAAAGGCAGCAGCCAGGGACAGCAGGATGAACACGGCGGTCAGGCCGAGAGCCGCGGTCGAACCGAAGGAGGAAATGGAGCCGATCCACTTAGCGCCCTTGGTCGAAACCCACGTGGCGATAGCAAAGACGACGATCTCGATAATGGTGATCCACAGCTGCGAAAGCTCGGCGTTGGCACCAAAGAACACGTAGCTCGCGTAGATGATGACGTTGGGCAGGACGGACGCAAAGAAGAACAGGTTAACGAACCAGTAGCTAAATGCCGTCAGGAACGCCCAGCGACCACCCATCGAGGTCTTAACCCATGCGTACACGCCAGACTCGGAGTCCTTGTTGAGGCCGACGAACTCGGCGGTAACCAGGGTATAGGGGACAAAGTACAAAAGCGTGGCGAAGAAGAACGACGGCGCAGCTGCCAAGCCGATGGCCGCGTTGTTGTTGATGATGTTCTTGATACCGAACACGGCGGCGACCGTCATGCCCAGCAGAGCGAACGAACCAATCGTTCCTCGTTTTTCAGAGCTCATAAGCCCTCCCAATCATCTGTTAAATGTCATCTAAAACCGTCCGAGCTGCAAGTGCAAACACGGACGGCGCACCTGCTAAGGGGAATGGGGAAAAGGGAGTCAACAAAGCCATCCCCCTTAACGGCGCGAAGCAAACGTCCAGGCGGACGAATACTACTTGTTGGGGAAGGAATAACCTTCGACTGTCACGTGCAGCACCACGACGCGGGGATCCGCGGCATCGGCCACGACACGGTAGGCCTCGTCAATTTCGACGACGGCAACGCCGCCGGTGGGAATCGTCACGGTCTCCCCCGTACCCTCAAAGCGCTCGCGATCATCGATATCGCTGTAGGCGCGCGTACAGGTAAGATCGGCCTTGGAAGCCACCTCAACGGTCAGATTGCCGTCGAGCGGGGCGAGCACGGCATGGTAGCGACGGTGACCGACCAGATCGGCAGTAGCCGCCTCGTGGGCGTTCACCCACCAATACACCAGCGAGTCGCCGATAGAGTACGCCACATCGTGCTGCAGTTCAGAAACGCCGTCGAGTGCCTGACCGGTACGCATCCACTTCTTGACGGACTTCATCTGGGCGTCGAAATCGGCACGCGAGTTAAAGATATGCATGACTTATGCCTCCTTAATGGGTGCCAGCGCCTGAGCCAGATCGGCAGACGTCAGCGGTCGCAGGGACACCTCAAAGCTGAAGCTCTCAAAACGGGTGCGATAGGAATCGAGCACCTCGGAACCCCAAGAGTTCGAGCCAAGGCCGAGCAGCTGGTCGTTGATGTTGACCGTAACCGTGTCGCCCGGGACAAGATCGTAGACATGCTTGGCATTATCGATAGCCTCGCAGCTATAGGGCCATGCGGAGAACGAGAACGGATTGGAAGCGGCGTCGCTCGGACGCGTCACGACCAGACCGTCACCGTGGCTGGAGCGCAGGGCGACCCAGCGGGTACCCTCGCGGTTGGCGCAGTCCTGGGGCATAACGTAGGGCGTGAACATGTCGTCGACCGTAGTGCGGTAATGACCGACCGGGTTGGCGCGCAGCGAGTCCGGATAGTTCTCGCCCGGGCCGTGGCCATACCACTCGACGGCACGATCACAACCGGGGACCTCGAAGGAGATGCCGATGCGCGGGATAATGTCCGAATAGTCGCCGTAGGGCTCGCCGGAAACCTTGAGGTCGACGCGGCCACTCGGAAGCACGGTATAGACGAGCTCGACGCGCATGCCGAACGCGCGGACGGGAGGAGCGATACGCTGGCTCACGGTAACGACAACCGCATTGTCGTCCTGCTTCCAAGAAACATTGCGGGTAGACGTCTGCATCACATCGATGAAGTTATCCTTCCACAGGGAGTCGTACTCCTGGGCGTGGTTATCGACGAGCGGATGCCAAAAACCAACCTGGGGACCGGAGGTCATGACGTCGCGACCGGATGCCTTCCACTCGCTCACGGTACCGTTGACCTTGCTGAAGGTCAGCTCGCCGTTGAGGGAGCGAATACGAATCTCCTGCTCGGTCTCCTCGACCGTAAGCTCAGGACGAGTGGGGGCGGCAATTGCCGGCGCCGGATGGTTTGCGATGGCAAACTGGCTTGCACCCAGTTGGAACATCGGCTCGCACCAGGCGTGAGCCGCCATGGTGTAGGCGTGCACGGTCAGCAGGGTCTCGCCCACTGCGGCCTCGCGAATCACCAGCGGAAGCTGGACGGACTCGCCGGGGGCAACCGCACCGGGCATGAGCGTCTTGCGGCAGACCACGTCGCCGTCCACCAGGGTCTCCGCCGACAGGCAGACATCCTCGAGGGTGGTAAACCAACGCTTGTTGGTGACGGTCAGCTCGCCTGCCTCGGCGTCATAAGCCATGCGAACCGGGCAGATGACCTGGCCGTACTCGGTAAGGCCCGGGCTCGGCTGCTGCCAGGGGAACACCATGCCGTCGATGCAGAAGTTGCTGTTGTTGGGGTAATCGCCGTTGTCGCCGCCATACATGTCGTAGGCAACGCCGTCCTCGGTCACAGCAGCCAAACCGTGGTCGCACCATTCCCAAATAAACTGGCCTTGGATGCAATCCCAGCGATCGAAGACCTCCTGGTACTCGGACAGGCCTCCGGGACCATTGCCCATGGAGTGACCGTACTCGCAGTTGATGCGCGGCTTGGGGAACGGATGCTCGCCAAAGTCGTTCATCTGCGACACGCGGGAGTACATGGTGGAAATGACGTCGACGGTATCGGCGTTGCGATCCTCCTCGTAGTGGACCGGACGACCGTCGAGCTCGTGAGCTTTGGCGTACATCGCGCGGATGTTGCAGCCATAGCCGCTCTCGTTGCCCATCGACCACATGATGATGCACGCGTGGTTGCGTTCCTGCATCACCAGGCGCTCAACACGGTCAACGTAAGCCGGCTCCCAGGCAGGGTCGTCGGTGACCAGGGCGATATTGCCGATATTCTCGAAGCCGTGGCTCTCCATATCGGTCTCGGCGACCAGCATGATGCCGTACTCGTCGCACAGCTCGTAGAAGCGCGGATCGTTGGCGTAGTGGGACGTGCGCACCGCGTTGATGTTGTGCTGCTTCATGAGCTCCAGGTCGCGGCGCATGCGCTCGAGACCCACGGCGCGGCCCTTGTGATCGTCGTGGTCGTGGCGGTTGACGCCATGCATCTTAAAGTAGGTGCCGTTGAGGTAGATATGATTGCCCTCGACCGTCACCTCGGCAAGGCCTTGGCGATGCGGAACGTACTCGCTGACCTCGTCGCCGTCGTAGACCTCAAGCGTAAGGTCATAGAGGAAGGGGTCCTCGGGGTTCCAGAAGTGGGCATCGGCAACGCTGCACTCGGCATGGCCGTCGACGCACTCGCCCGTAGCGACCACATTCTGGCCATCGCTGAGCGTATACACGACGCGACTTGCGCCCTCGGCAACCGTATCGAGCGTGATCAGAGCGGCATCGCCCTCGCGGTGCGTGCGGAACCTAAAGTCGACCAGATGCGCGGCGGGACGCTGCATGAGGTACACATCGCGGAAGATGCCCGATGCCCACCACATGTCCTGGTCCTCGATGTAGCTACCATCGCTGTACTGCAGAACCTTGACCGCAAACAGGTTGTCGCCCTCGACGAGCGCGTCGGTCACGTCAAACTCGGCGGACAGGCGCGAACCCTTGGTCATGCCGATAAACTTGCCGTTGACATACAGCTCGCCGTAGCTCTCGATACCGTCGAAGCGAATAATCTCGCGAGCGCCGGCAGGCACGGCGGGAAGTTTGACGATGCGCTGGTAGACGCCCGTAGGGTCGTCGGAGGGAACGAACGGCTGATCCACCGGGAACGGAAAACCCTCGTCGGTGTAGGCAAGGTTGCCATAGCCGTCTACCTGCCACAGGTGCGGAACCTCCACGTGATCCCACTCGGGCTTGTACGTGCAAAGTGCTTCGTTGGAGACGGCCGCGGGGCCCTCAAAAAGGCGGAACTGCCACGAGCCGGACAGCTGGACAAATCCGCGCGACAGCTCGCGGCTGTACGTAGCGGCGAGATCGGCGGCCTCATAACCCATAAAGTACGCATGGGGTGCCAGGCGGTTCCTGTGGGTGAGCGCTTGGTTTTCCCAATCGTTAATGGCGTCCATGGTGATGCTCCTTCGTCATCGTAGTGCTTCTTTGTGCAACCGGTTGTCCTTATCTTACGGGCGGTACAAAAATCTGTGCAACCGGTTGTCCGCCGAACGGTCGATTTTGTCGGATTAACGGTGCAACCGGTTGTACAACCACGACACTTATGTCACCCTGAGTATCGAAACTCAGCGCAAAACAGCATTCCCAGGCGGCTGACAACGGCCGCGCCCATCTATGCCCCACCCGTGCAAGCCATGTTCAACAGCAGCTTGAACGTGAAATGCCACCAGTGGCCGGATATCATGAACGCTGTTCAGGCGCACTATAGTAAGCTGTATCCGCACCAGCCCGTATCAATGACAACATCGACCGCATTTTCCAGGAGACGCCATGACCCAACCAGTTCGCACCGCACCTACGCTTGCCGAGGTTGCCGCAGCTGCCGGCGTGTCGCGCTCCACGGCATCGCGCGCCCTCAACGATTCGCCCCGCATTAGCGAGGAAACCAAAAAGCGCGTCCGCGCAGCGGCCAAGGAAGTCAATTTTGTCCCCAACGCTCGTGGCCGAGCGCTCGCTGTCGGACGCACGGAAATCATCGCCGTGCTCGTGACCGAGCCCCTGAGTGAACTCTTCAGCGACCCCACCTATAGCGAGTTTTTGAGCGGCATTACCGAAGAACTGTCGGAGTCATCCTATCTGCCCGTTATCTTGCAGGCGTCTTCTACGCATGAGCGCAACCGCGCACGCGAGCACTTTGAGCGCCGCTCGTTCGACGCCGTAATCAACGTCTCCCCCTACAAGGGCAGCGAACTGCTCGAGGTACTGCGCGAGCTGGGCGTGCCCACCGTGTTGTGCGGCCAGCTCGAGGGTCACCCCTATCGCGATGTGTTCTCGACGGTCTACTCTGACGACGAAGAGGGCGGACGCTTTGCGGCACTCGCCATGAAGGAGCGCGGGCGCAAAGATATCGTCGCCGTGTTGGGACCGCAAGACAACCCCGCTGTTGTCGACCGCCTGCGCGGCTACCGCGCCGTCTTGGGCGAAGACCTCCCAGACGCAAACGTTATCTATACCGGCTGGAACAGCGGAGACGGCTATCAGGCCATGCACCAGATCCTCGCGCGCGAGATTGCTTTCGATGGCGTGCTCTGCGGATCGGACCGTATCGCGGCTGGCGTCATCACCGCACTCAACGAGGCAGGCCTATCCGTTCCGGCGGACGTTTCTGTCGTCGGCTTCGACGATCACGAGATTGCGGCGCGCTGCGTCCCCGCACTCACGACCGTCCGCCAGCCCCTGCGCGAAGAAGGCCACATGGCCGCCAACATTGCGCTCGACATGATCAAGGGCGCCGAGCCCACCACCTCCGTGATGCACATGCAGCTCGTTCAGAGAGACTCGCTGTAGGAAACTGGGCCGGGCTTTTCGCCAGACAGTTGTTGCGGAAAGCCTGCCCCGTTTTGAGCGCTCATTCTGGGGCACAGTTTCCGTTAGACCGCTCAAGCGGAAACTGTGCCCCATTATTTTGCCGAATTCTGGGTCGCGCTTTCCCAGAGGACCCCCTTTGGGAAAGCGCGACCCGTTCTGGACGCAGATTCCGGGACGCACTTTCCGCAACGCCCGGTCATCCCATGCCCTCACAATCTCGACGTATAAAAAACGAGGGAAGGCACGTGTCCTTCCCTCGTTACGGGCAATATGTAGCCGCTTGCCTACATCAGGCGCAGGCTGACGTCCTTGAGCTGGGCGCCGGAAACGGCACTCGGGGCGCCCGACATGAGGTCGGAGCCGCTGGCCGTCTTGGGGAACGCCATGACGTCGCGGATGGAGTCGGAGCCGGTGAGCAGCATGCACACGCGGTCCAGGCCCAGGGCGAAGCCGCCCATCGGGGGCGCACCAAACTTGAGAGCCTCCATGAGGAAGCCGAACTGCGACTCGGCGCGCTCCTCGGTAAAGCCCAGGAGCTTGAGCATGGACATCTGCATTTCGGCGTTGTGGATACGCATACCGCCGCCGCCGGCCTCAAAGCCGTCCATGACAAAGTCGTAGGTGCAGGAACCGGCTGCCAGCGGGTCGGCCTCGATCTTGGCGATGTCGGTCTCGGTCGGCAGGGTGAAGGGCTGGTGCTCGGCAGCGTAAGCCTTGCGGTCCTCGTCCCAGTGGAACAGCGGGAAGTTGACGACCCACAAGAAGTCGTGGCCCTCGCGCTTGATCTCGAGCGCGTTAGCCATGTGGGAACGCATGCCGCCCAGGATCTCGTCGGAGAGCAGGCGCGGGCCGGCGGCGAACATCACAAGGTCGCCGGGCTCGACGTCCATGCGCTCGCGCAGGGCAGCCATCTCCTCGTCCGAGAAGAACTTGACGATGGGGCTGTTGATGGAGCCGTCCTCGCGGAAGGCGATCCAGGCAAGGCCCTTGGCGCCAAACGTGGAAGCCACGCCGGCAAGCTTATCGATCTTGGCGCGAGCCCAGGCACCGGCGCCCTTGGCGTTGATGGCCTTGACGACAGAGCCCTCCTCGTTCGCGGCAGTCGCAAAGACCTTGAACTTGGAGTTGGCGAAGATGTCGGTCAGGTCGACCAAGTGCATGCCATAGCGGGTATCGGGCTTGTCGGAGCCATAGGTGTCCATGGCCTCCCAGTAGTTCATGCGACGCAGCGGCGTGGGCATCTCGACACCCATGCGGCCGAAGGCATCGGCAAGAACCTCTTCGAGCGCGCTCATAACGTCGTTCTGGTCCACGAAGGACATCTCGATATCGACCTGGGTGAACTCGGGCTGACGGTCGGCACGCAAGTCCTCGTCGCGGAAGCACTTGGCAACCTGATAGTAGCGCTCGACGCCACCGACCATAAGCAGCTGCTTCAGGAGCTGCGGGGACTGCGGCAGGGCGTAGAAGTTGCCCGGCTGGATGCGGCTGGGGACGATGAAGTCGCGGGCGCCCTCGGGCGTGGACTTGAACAGGGAGGGCGTCTCGACCTCCATGAACTCACGGTTGTGCAGCGCCTCGCGAATGGCAAAGGTAAAGTCGGAGCGCAGCTTGAGGTTGGCCATCATCTCGGGACGACGAAGGTCCAGATAGCGATAGCGCAGGCGGGTGTCCTCGCTGGTCTCGATGCCGTCCTCGATCTGGAACGGCGGGGTGACGGACGTGTTGAGCACCTCGGCGTGGTCGGTCAGGACCTCGATCTCGCCAGTCGCGAGCTTGGTGTTGGTGGTCTCCTCGCCACGGGCGCGCACGACGCCGTGAATCTTGATGGGCCACTCGGGACGCATGGTCTCGGCGATCTTAAAGGCGTCGCCGTCGGAGTGCTCGGGGTCGAAGGTGAGCTGCGTGATGCCCTCACGGTCGCGAAGGTCGCAGAAGATAAGGCCGCCGTGGTCGCGGCGACGGCTCACCCAACCGGTGAGGGTGACCTCTTCGCCCACGTTCTCGAAGCGAAGCTCGCCGCAGGTACGGGTGTGCATGGAATGCTCATCGATGGGACGGGTCTGGCTCATACCAGTGATCCTCCTTTATGGATCTGTGCCGCCCCGTGTCGTTCCGGGCGGCGTCGTACAGATTTGCCCAGCCTGCGTAAACCGCGCAGCCAGACATGGCGTTCTATCTTATCGCACTCGCGTCGATGTGCCGCGAAAAAGTGGCTCCTGCCCAAAGACTTGACGGAGACGAAACAATTGACGCGCCGTGACACCCGCCCGCGCTCGTCACGTGCGACAATGTGCCCCAATACAACTGCACTTGGAAAGGCCCGCCATGACTGCACGCCTCATCGTTATGGATATCGACTCCACGCTCATCAACCAGGAGGTCATCGACCTGTTGGGCGAGGAAGCCGGCGTGGGCAAGCAAGTGGCGCAGATCACCGAGCGCGCCATGCGCGGCGAGCTTGACTTTAAGCAAGCGCTCGAGGAGCGCGTGGGGCTGCTTGCCGGCTTGGACGAGAGCGTGTTCGAGCGCACCTTTGAGCGCGTGACGTTTACCCCCGGCGCGCTGGAGCTTGTGCGCTCGGCGCACAGCAAGGGCTGGAAGGTCGGCGTCGTAAGTGGCGGCTTCCACGAGGTTGCCGACAAGATCGTGGCCGCCGCGGGAATCGACTTTTGCCTGGCCAACCGTCTGGAGGTCGTAGGCGGCAAGCTCACCGGTAAGTTGGCTGCCGACATTGTGACCAAGGAGTCCAAGCTCATCCAGCTGCTGGACTGGGCAGTTGAGTGCGGCGTCGACATGGCCCACACCGTCGCGATCGGCGACGGTGCCAACGACATCCCCATGATTCAGGCCGCGGGCACGGGCATCGCGTTTTGCGCCAAGCCCAAGACGCGCGAGGCCGCCCCGTTTGCCATCGACGAGCGCAACCTGATGCTCGCCATGGACATCATCCTGCGCGACTAGTCGATCCGTCTAACAATTGAATCAGTCTGTCCTATAGTTTCCGAACAATTTTGTCTTAGTGTTCGGAAACATACCCTTTGAGTGCTAGACTTTGCGCCGTCGAAGGGAACATATATGGATAAGCGAGATCTTGAGCAATTGCTGAGCGATGTTGCCGGCGGAGCAGTCACCCCTGCCGACGCCCTCACGCGCATCCAAACGGCTCCGACCGCCGATTTGGGCTTTGCGCAGCTCGATCTTTCGCGCGGGGTGCGCCAGGGGGCCGGCGAGGTTGTCTACGGGGCCGGTAAAACCGCCGATCAGATTGCCGCCATTATCGAAGCACTGCGCGATGCCGGCCAGGAGCGCATCCTGGTCACGCGCTTGGATGCCGAAAAAGCCGCTCGCACCACGGAGCTCCTCGGCAACGGCATCGACCTGGGATATGTCCCGGACGCACAGCTCGCCCTCGTGGGCGGCAAGCCCTCCCCTACTGGCAACGGACGCATCGTCGTCGCCTGCGCCGGCACGAGCGACCTGCCCGTCGCCGAGGAAGCCGCGTTGACGGCCGAGTTCTATGGCAACGAGGTCGACCGCCTCTACGACGTGGGTGTCGCCGGCCTGCACCGTCTGCTCGCGCATGCCGAGGAACTCGCCCAGGCACAGGTGGTCATCGCCATTGCCGGCATGGAGGGCGCACTGGCGAGCGTTGTCGGCGGCCTGGTAAGCTGTCCGGTCATAGCCGTTCCCACCAGTGTGGGTTACGGCGCGAGCTTTGGTGGCGTAGCCGCGCTGCTCGCCATGCTCAACTCCTGCGCCAGCGGCGTTTCGGTCGTCAACATCGACAACGGCTTTGGTGCCGCCTACCAGGCAAGTCTTATCAATCATCTGGGCGCCGGCACGCCCTGCGCCCGTTAAGGAGCATTCCATGTCCAATCATCAGCACACGCTTATCATCGACGGCACCTCGGGCATCAGCGGCGATATGACCGTCGCGGCCCTGCTCGACCTAGGCGCCAGCGAGGAGCACCTGCGCGAGCAGCTCGCCACGCTGCCGGTCGACGGCTTTACGATCGCCGTCACACGCGTAAGCAAGCATGGCATCGACGCCTGCGACTTTGACGTCCAGCTTGCAGAGGAACTCGAGAACCACGATCACGATATGGCCTGGCTCTACGGCAACGAAGCAGCTGCCGAGCACACGCACGAGCATGAGCACCACCATCATGATCATGGCGAGCACGAACACGAGCACTGCCACGAGCATGACCATGAGGCCCACGGTCATGGCCACGAGGGTCACCATCACGCCCACGGCCATCACCACCGTTCTTTGGCGGACGTCACCGCCATCATCGATGGCTCGCAGCTAAGCGATGGCGCCAAGCGTCGCGCCCTCGCCATTTTTTCCGTACTCGCTGATGCCGAGGCAAAGGCTCACGGCAAAACGCCCGACACCGTCCTGTTTCATGAGGTGGGCGCCGTCGACTCCGTCGTCGACGTCTGCTCCGTTGCCATCTGCCTCGACGATCTGGGTATTGAGGATATCGTGGTCGAGTCGCTCTCCGAGGGCCACGGAACCATCCGTTGCGCCCACGGCCTTATGCCCATTCCCGTCCCCGCTGTCGTCAACCTGTGTCAGGCGGGCAATATCGCCCTCACGCCTGCACCGGTCGCTGGTGAGCTCGTGACGCCCACGGGCGCTGCCGTCGTCGCCGCACTGCGCACGTCCGAGCACCTGCCGGTCCGTTACCACATCGAGGCCGTCGGCTACGGCGCCGGCAAGCGCCCTTACGAGGGCTGCTCCGGCACGCTCCGCTGCCTGCTCGTTCACGCGGACGCATAGCCATGGATGCCCGCAAGGAAAAAAGCCGCGCCGCCATCGTTGCAGCATTCTCCGAGCTCCTTCGCGAGGAGGACTACGGCAAGATCACCGTCGGCGACATCATCGCTCGCGCCCATGTGGGTCGGGCCACGTTCTACGGCCTCTTCAAGAGCAAAGATGACCTACTGTCCGAACTCGTGAGCGACATCTGCACCCACGCCCTCGACGACGATGGCACACCGCTCGATGATCCGCTCGTACAAGTCGAGCATATCCTCAACAACCTCTGGGAACGCCGCCAGGGCGTACGAGCCCTCGTAGCCGGCGCCGGCTCACGCGTCTTCGCCGACTGCTTACGCAAGACCATCATGTCACGAGCAGCCGAAACCGTCCCCACCGACCCAAACGGCCCCGCCGCCACCATGGACCGAAGCTTCCTACTACACCACATAGCCTCAAGCTTCGTAGGAATGGTCCAATGGTGGGCCTGGCACAACTTCCAAGCCAACAAATCCAACGTAGCCAAAGACTACCTCTCAGCCATACAGCCCCTCTTCAGCTAAGTAAGAAGCTCATCCCAAAGCATCACCCCAACCTAGGGCGCCACGCATCCCAAAGTGTCAACAACAGCTCAACGCCCCTATCAGCAACAAGCCCCTCCCATCCAAATTCAGATATATGTTGGGTTGCTTGCTCGAGCGCAGCAAAGATCCCGCAGCTGGCCGCATGGGGTAACTTCCCAGCGCATTCCGCAGGACGCAAAAAGGCTCGCCGCACGAAGTGCGCAGCGAGCCTTTTTGCATGTCCGAGGACGCGCTGGGAAGTTACCCCATGCGGCCAGCGGACAACTATGTAGCCTTCGACTAGAACATGCCCAAGAAACCATGCACAAACAGCGCGGCCACAATAGCACCGACAAACGGCGCGATGCCAGGAACAAGCAGACCATACTTCCAGTTGTTGTCAGCCTTGTTCTTGATCGGTAGCACCTGATAGGCCATGCGGGGACCAAGGTCGCGTGCCTGGTTCATGGCGAAGCCGGTGATGCCGCCCATGCCCATGCCAACGGCCCAGACAATCAGGCCGACGCAGATGGCGAGCATCAAAACGTTCTCGCCAGCACGGCTAGCAGCAGCAAGGATGGCGCTAATGAACACGAAGGTGCAGATGGCCTCGCAGAAGAAGTTGCGGGCATAGTTCGTACCCTCGGTGGTGGGGTTGGTCGAGAAGATGTTGCGCTGGGCAATGGGGTCGACGACGCCCTCGGAAGCCTTGAACTCATCGGCATACATAAACCAAGCGATCACGGCACCCACAAAGCCGCCGAGCATATCGGCAAGCATGAAGGGGATGCAGTTGCCCCACGGCACCAGGCCGACGATGCACTGGGCAAGCACCATGGCGGGGTTCATGCACACGGCGCCGCCAAAGATAAACAGGCAGGCCGAGATACCAAAAGACCAGGTGGTGATGGCAAACATATGACCAGAGCCCTGATACTTGGTGCCCTTGAGCACGGTATCGCAGTGCACGCCCACGCCAAAGACGATCATGAGGGCCGTCGCGCCGAATTCGCAGAGGAGTTTGGTAAGCATAAAACCTTATCTTTCTTGTCGGTTATAAACGATTCGTTTGGGCCACGCACTAGTGCTGCGCGACGACAACGCCCAGGCCATCGGGAATGACGGCAACCTTGGCATCGGCACCCTTCATCTCAAAGGCGAGCTTGAGCGCCTCCTCGATAGTGTTGACCGGCGTCATGTGCATATCCTTGAGCATCTGGTGATCGCACAGGTCGGTGACCATGATCACGGGGTGATGCGCCAGGATGCGGGCAAAGATCTGGCTCGTCCACTGGTCGGGCAGGGTCTCGTCCTTGGGACGGTCGATGCAGGCGCGCTCAAACTCTGCCGGATCGTTGTCGGCGATGTTGTGATAGAAGCCCTCGCCACCGTGACCGTCGGCACAACCGGCGACATCGATGATCACACCGCCCTCGGGAAGCGTGGCCTCGGCAGCGCACATGCCCTTCACGGCCTGATAGATGTTCTGGTCGAGCGGGTAACCACCGTTGGTAGTGATGGCAATCTCGCACTCGACGGGCTCAACGCCGGCAAGGCTCTTCACGAAGTCGCAGCCGGCCTCGTGCGCCTTGTGGATGTCGCCGGCAAAGGAGCCAATGACCTCGTGCTTGCCGTTGAGCACCACGTTGAGCACAAAGGCAAGGTGAGCCATCTCGGCAGCGGCAAACATATCCTCGCTCACGTGGTTGTGGCACAGGTTGCCGGCACGCGAGTGGGAATCGTTCACAAACTGACCGTTGTGGTTGTACATGATGGTCTTGTAGCTGGCGATGCCAGGCAGGACGGACTTGCGGCTACCAGAGAAACCGGCAAAGAAGTGCGGCTCAATGAAGCCCTCTGCAAGCAGCAGGTCGCAATCGGCAGCGATCTTGTTGATAATGCACTCGCCACCAGAAGGCAGGGTGCCGATCTTTTTCATCATGCTGTCGTCAGTTGCGACGTGCATGACGATTTCCTCGTTGGCAACGATCTCCTCGCCATACTTGTTGACGAGCTCCTCGTGCGTCGACGGACGGTGCATACCCGTAGCAACCAGAATGCGAACGCGCGCCTCAGGCGCAGCGGAGTGGATGTGATGCAGCAGAATAGGCATCGTCACACGCGAGGGAACGGGACGCGTATGATCGGAGCTAATGATGACAATATCCTTATTACCAGCACAAAGCTCCTCGAGCGAAGGCGAGCCATAAGGGTTGGCAAGCGACTCCTCTACTAGCTCTTCCTGCGATTTCGTGGTCTTAAACTCGTTTTGATGACCTTCCATCACACCCGCGAAGTTCTTATCCTCGAGCTCCAGATGCAACGTCTTGTGGTCAAACGGCAGTTCACATTCAAACAATGACGAGCGCCCTCTTCCTTTCAACTGACACACTAGATAAACCGTTGGAAGGATACGCCGCTCACCGAAAAACACCACCGTCCACCGACTCATTAACACAACGTTCATATTTGACCCACAACAAAACAACCGCGATCCCAAACGGGACCGCGGCCGCTACAGTCGTAAATCGAGAAGCGCCACATGCATCTCAATCCCAATCGATAAGACGCGAGGCGCGAAGCGCCAAACGCGCCGCCGGGACAAGCCCCATCCAAAACGCGCGAAGCGCGCCATTATTCCCCCAGCCAGTAATCCACCGAAGACCGGACATCGTAGGGCCCGCCATCAGCTTACTTTTAGGCACACTCCGCAGGACGCAAGAAGCCCTCGCCGCACGAAGTGCGCAGCGAGGGCTTCTTGCATGTCCGAGGACGTGCCTAAAAGTAAGCTGATGGCGGGCCCGGACGACTACAGGGCTATCGATTACCCCGTGTTCTGCAGTCCTGCCGAGACGCCGGTCACAGTCGAAAGAATCAGGCTCATATACTCGGCCTTCTTCTCCTCCGCCATCTCGTCCTGGTTCATACGCACCTCGCGAAGGGCGCGGACTTGGGCGATGGACAGGGCGTCGACGTAGGGATTGCGCACGCGAACGGCGCAGCCGAGCACGCGGAGGCGCTGCAGCGGCCACTCGTCACCGACGATGGCAAGGACCCACTTACGGGTGAGCTGCATCTCGGTGAAGACCTTCTCGGACAGATCCTGGCGATCGCCCAGGTGCAGATACATCTTGGCGATGCGCTGGTCGGTCTTGGCGATCGACATCTCGATGTTGTCGATGAACGTGCGGAAGAACGGCCACTCCTGGTAGGCAGCCTTAAGCTGGTCCAGGTCGCCCAGCTGCTCGCAAGCGGTGCCCAGGCCGTACCAAGCGGCCAGATTGATGCGCGCCTGGCTCCAGCTGAAGATCCACGGAATGGTACGCAGGTCATCAAGCGACTTGGCGCCCAGGCCGCGCTTGGCGGGACGCGAGCCAATCGGCAGCAGACCGACCTCGGTCAGCGGCGTCACGGTCGAGAACCACGGTGTAAAGTCCTCGGTGTTCAGCAGGTCCAGATAGCGCTCGTGGCTTGCGGCGTTGAGCTTCTCGGCCATATCCCAGAACTTCTGCGTGGTCTCGGTGTTGGTCTTCTCGACACTCGGGGCCGACTGCAAAAGCGTTGCGGCGGCAACGGACTCAACATGACGCTGAGCCAGCGTGCGGTTGCCGTAACGGGCAAAGATGACCTCGCCCTGCTCGGTGAGCTTAAAGAAGCAGTTGACCGAACCCTTGGGCTGCGCCAGCACGGCCTTGTTGGCCGGACCGCCGCCACGGCCCACGGCACCGCCGCGACCGTGCATGAGCACCAGGTCGATATCGTTCTTCTCGGCCCACTTGGCAATGCGCTCCTGCGCGGAGTGCAGCGCGAGCATGGCCGTGGTAGGACCGGCATCCTTGGAGGAGTCGGAATAGCCCAGCATGACCTCCATGCGACGGTTGGTCTGGGCAAGGCGCTTTTGCACCACGGGCAGCGTAAGCATCTGGTCGAGCACGTCGACGCAGCCCTCGAGGTCCTCGAGCTGCTCAAACAGCGGGATCACATCGAGCTCGGGAACGTCTTCCTCGTGTGCAAAGGACAGGTGGGCAAGCTCAAAGACGTCGGCCACATGCTGGGCGCTCTTGGTGAACGAGATGATGTAGCGATGCGCCATCTTCTTGCCGTAGCGCTTCTGGATGGAGCCGATAGCGCGGAAGGTGTCGATGACCTCGCGTGTCATGGGCTGCAGATCGCCATGGATACCGTTCTCGTGGATATCCTTGAGGGCGCGGGCGTGCACCACGGAGTGCTGACGGAACTCCATCTCGACCATGTGGAAGCCGAAGGACTCAACCTGCCAGATGATGGTCTGGACCGGGCCGTAGGCAGCACGGACGGCACCGCAGGCAGCCAGCGAGCGCTGGACGACGCGCAAGTCCTCCAGGAACTCATCGGCGCTGTGGTACATGGTGTCGGTGATACGGCGCACGGTGGCGTTCAGACGGTCGGCCATGACGAGCATGACGGCGCGATGCGGCTCGTGCTCGGAAATCAGCTCGGCGCGAGCCGTGTACTGGGTACTCATCTCGACCTGATGGTTCCACAGGTTGATGAGCTCGGCAGACGGCTTGCTGTAGGTGGCCTCGAGCGTAAGGTTGCGGCCAATGCGGCGGCACTTGTCCTCGAGCTTGAGCACCATGTGGGTGAAGTACTTGGCGGCGACCTCACGGCTCACCTTGGCGGTGACGTTAGGGTTACCGTCGCGGTCGGAACCGATCCAGCTGCCGGGATGGAAGAACGCCGGGCACAGCGGCGGCACGGTGCCGGCCTTGTCGCCCAGCACCCAGTCGTCAAAACGACGATAGATGACGGGGATCACATCGAACAGCGTGTTATCGAAGATGTCGATGATGGTATCGGCTTCCTCGACCGGCGTGGGCTTCTTGAGCGCGATGGGGCTCGTACGCACCAGGGCGTCGATCTCCTGCAGCATATGGCGCTCGTTCTCCACCAGGTCGGAGCCACCCAGACGCGGACGCTCCTCCAGCAGGTTGGAGATACGGCGAATCTTGCCCTCGACGGCCTTACGACGGGCCTCAGTGGGATGCGCGGTAAAGACGGGGTGGAACTCAAGCTTGCCGAGCAGCTCGTTGGCGCCCTCGACGCCCAGCTCATTCACCAGCTGGTGATAGGCGACGGTGAGCTCGTTGGCGGGATCGACCTCGGTATCGGTCGACGCACCGGCCTCACGCTCGCGCAGCTGCGCCACACGGTAGTTCTCCTCAGACAGGTTTGCCAGGTGGAAGAAGCTCGTAAAGGCGCGGACGATAACCTGCTGCTTATCGAGCGGCAGACTATCGATCAGATCGACGACTTCACGAAATGCCACGGCGGTGGGCTCGTCGGCGGTGGGCACGCCCTGCTCGTCGACGGCCTCGTCAGCGGCACGGCTACCGGGGTTGCCGGCATTGGCCACAATCTCGGCTGTCAAAATCTTGTCGAACAGGTCCGCGATCTCGGGATCATACTCGCTAAGCACACGGCGCTCCAGGCGCAAGAACAGCGCCAGATTGTCGCGCAGCTCCTCGGGGATCTCGATCTCGGCGAGACGCTCCTTGGACTCGGCATTCGAGCCGATTCGGTTAACGAGGCGGTTGACCACGGCAGCGACGCGCGCCGCGGCTTCGGGTACAGACTGGTTGCTTAGGTTCTCAGCCACGTTTCCTCCCATTCCTCCTTCTATGCACGTAACATGCGGTATCCATTATAGGCACTCGGCAAAAACTTTCGGAGCTGATTGCGCTTTACCACACAAAAGTATTTTCTGCATTGCAAGGGTTTTTGCCCCAAATGGTCGTATTTCTCGGTGGACGGCATACGCAAACGGGGGCATTCCGCATAAAAGCGAAACACCCCCGTAACAATCGCTCTCCATGAGCAGGGCACGTTAGCAGCCCCGCAGCTCAAAAAACATGCGCTACAGGCGCTCGCGAACCGCCTCGACCACGTTGGCCAAATCGACGAGAACCTCGTCGTGACTCTGCATGTCGCGCACCTTGACCTTGCCGGCGGCAAGCTCGTCGCCACCCAGGACCAGGATGAGCTTGGCGCCCACCTTGTCGGCCTGCTTAAACTGGGCCTTGAGCGAACGACCCTGGTAGTCGGCCTCGGTCACGATCCCTGCGGCGCGAAGCGCCTGCGTAATGGCAAAGACGTTCTGACGCAGATCCTTGCCGGCGTTGGCAACGTAGACGCACGGGGTCTCATCGGCGCCCAGGTCGCTGCCAAAGGCCTGCAGGGCCAGCAGGGCGCGCTCAAAACCGACGGCGAAGCCGACGCCGGCCGTGGGCTTGCCGCCCTCGAGCTCGACCAAGCCGTCATAGCGACCGCCGCCACCGATGGAGCCGACACCGGCGCCGGGAGCCTCGACCTCAAAGACGGTACGGGTGTAGTAGTCCAGGCCGCGCACCAGGGTGGGATCCTCGACGTACTCGATACCGGCGGCGTCCAGATAGCGCTTGACCTGCTCGTAGTGCTCGCGGCACTCATCGCACAGGTTGTCGCCCATCAGCGGGGCGTCGCCCATGATCTCGCGGCAGTGGTCGTTCTTGCAGTCGAAGGCGCGCAGCGGGTTAAGCTCGGCGCGCTCGCGGCACTCGTCGCACATCTCATCGGCATGGTCGAGAATGAACTGCTTAACCTGCTCGCGATAGGCCGGACGGCATTGGGCATCGCCCATCGAGTTAATGAGCAGACGGAGCTTGGACAGATCGAAGCCCAGGCGCTTGTAAAACTCCATGAGCATAATGATGCACTCGGCGTCTGCCGCCGGATCGGGAGCACCGAGCCACTCGATGCCCACCTGGTGGAACTGGCGCAGGCGACCCTTCTGGGGACGCTCGCCACGGAACATGGCCTCGGCGTAGTAAGCCTTAAACGGCGTGGAGCCCTGGGGCACCAAGTTGTTCTCCACGACGGCGCGCACCACGCCAGCCGTGCCCTCGGGACGAAGCGCCAGGCGCTGCTTGGGCTTGAGCTTGGTATCGGTGCCCTCGGTAAAGACGCGCTCCAGGTTGGCGCCGCTAAACACGCGGAACATCTCCTTGCGCACGACGTCGGTCGACTGGCCGATGCCGTGGACAAACACGTCCACCTGCTCGATGGCGGGCGTCTCGATGGGCTTAAAGCCAAACGGCTCGAACACGCCGGCAGCGATCTGCTGCATCTTTTGCCAAGCGCGCATCTCAGCGCCGATAAGGTCGCGGGTTCCCTCCGCCTTCTGTGCCTGCATGGGCAAACACCTTTCTTTTGTATCGCGTCATAGGTAGTGGTCATTATACGGCACAAACACAAACAGCGGCGGTGCATCTGACCGAACGAGGGTATGGGGACTCGTTCGGCCAGATGCGCCGCCGCGGTGTGCAATCTGCAATCCTTCCGCCTCTTCGGATCACAAAATCCGTTGGACGGAAAGACTTCGGGTCATCTCTTGAGCCCGTGGCTACATGGGAAACCGAATGACGGTACGAGCATCCATTCGGCTTCCAAGGCAGCCACGGACAAAACGGGGCAAAGAGCTACGAGCGACGTCGTCCCTACTCCCCCGCCACGCTCGCGCGCAGCTTAGCCGCGATGGGCTCAGACGCCAGCAGGAACACCAGCATTGCCACCGAGCACGCCAGACACACGATCCATGTGCTCGTAAAGGAGCCCGTGGCATCGAACAGTATTCCCGAGACGATGGCGCCCACCGTGCCGCCAACCATCTCGAGCGAGGTAATGGTGCCCGTGACCTTACCCAGGTCGGCCATGCCAAACTGCTTAGACGCAGCGATAGTGGGCGTTGGAGATGGTGTACTGCGCAAGGGAAATGCCCAGGTCGCTGACGATCAACGACTGGAACAGGCTCATGCAGTTGACGAAAATGGTGTAGCACGTGGCCATGATCACAAAGCCGGAGGCCACCACGAGCCAGCCGGGGAAGAACTTACGTTGCTGAGACATACTGTTCCTTTTTAAGCAAACGAGTAGCAAGATTGGGTGCTACCGGTGGTCGGCGATGTAGCCCAAAGCGACGGCGGCATAAGCCGCGGCGCCAAGGGGAAGCTCGGCATCGCTAAAACGTGCCTTGGGATGATGCTGAGCAAAATGCTCGTCCGTATCAGTCACAGCAGCGCCCACGGTAAAGTACGCGCTCGGGATCTCGCTCGAGATCAACGCGAAGTCCTCGCTCGCCATGGCGTGGAACAGCGGCAGGAAGGCGGACTTGGGCAGCACCGCGCCCACGTAGCCAAGCGACGCCTGCGTCATGCCGTCGTCGAGTACGAGCGGGGGAACATCCGAGAGTGTCTCGATAGTCGCCGGCGTACGATAGGTCGTGGCAACGCCTTTGACGACCTCCGCGATGCGGGTCTTGAGGCGCTCCATGAGCTCGACGTCGAAGCCACGCAGCGTTCCCTCGAGCACACAAGTGTCGGGGATGACATTTGCGGCCTGACCGCCGGCGAACTTGCCAACGGTAAGCGCGACCTCCTTGGCCGCCGGCACCTCGCGGGAGATGAGCTCCTGAAGCGCCAGATGCACATGGACGCCGGCCGTGATGGGGTCGATGCAGATCTCGGGGCTCGAGCCATGGCCGCCCTTGCCCTGAAGCGTGATGCGAAAACCGTACACGCCCGAGAGCGCCGGGCTGCCGTAGAGCACCAGGCCAAGCGGCGACTGGCTATTGACATGCATGGCAAAGGCGACCTGGGGGCGCGGGTTCTGCAGCAGACCGTCGGCGATGGCGGCGCGGGCACCCTCAAAGGTTTCCTCGCCCGGCTGGAACAGCAGCTTAACCGTGGCGTTGGCATCAACAAGCGCGGACTCGCGGGCCTTGAGCAGGCGCGCCGCTCCAAGCAACGCCGTTGCGTGCATATCGTGTCCGCATGCGTGCATGCAGCCGTTCGTAGAGGCGAAAGGCTCACCTGACTCTTCGGCAACGGGCAGGGCATCCATGTCGCCACGGAGCATGATGACCGTACCGGCCTGCTCATCCGTGCAGACGCCATTGCCTTGGGCCGCGGCGGCACCGGCGCCGACAAGGCCCACAACGCAGGAACCATCAACGAGCGTGGCAAATGGGATGTCCATCTCAGTCAGGCGCGCTTGGATATACGCAGAGGTCTGTGGGAGGCTATTACCCAGCTCGGGCATCTGGTGGAGATCGTGTCGCCACGCAGCGAGCTCGTCTGCAAAAGCCTGAGCTTCTGCAACGAGACCGTCACCGATAGCGGTCTGCGCCGCTGCGGTGGCCTTGGGCGCTGATTGCGGTTGAAGATCGGACAAAGCTGGTGCCATAGATGCCCTCCAGTATCGTTTTTGCAGCAAGCACTTTGATAGCGTAAAGTGCAAGGTACTACTTTAAGGGCGAGGCATAAAAAATGCCGCCCCGGGAGGGCGGCGCAACAAGTTGTTTACAATTGCGGGCGCGGCTTTCGACGCAAAAAATCGAAGTGAGTCTCGCTCAAGATAATCGACAGGAAGATGAGCGCAAAGCCGGCGAGCAGGCGCGAGGTGAGCGCCTCCCCCATCAGCAGCACCGAGAACAGCACACCCGAAGGCGACTCCATCGAAAGGAGCAGCGAGCCCGTCGAGGCCGGGACATGCGCCAGGCCGACGTTTTGGATGAGCAGAGCCGCGCATGTGCAGCCCACCGAGAGAAACGCCATCGCACTGATAAAGCTCGGCGTCCACACGGACAGAGGCGCTTGGGTCTCGAATAGCAGCGACGTTGCCAGGCTCAGCACGCCGTTGCCCACAAACATCCAAAACGTGATGACGTTGATGTCCATTTTGCGACCGTACTTGGCAGTCACCGCCATCTGGATGGCGAAAAAGGCCGCACCCGCCAGCGTAATGACGTCACCAATGTTGAATTCAACGCTATCGAGTGCGACGAGGCCAATGCCCGCTAGGCACAGCAGCGCGGCACCCAAGTTGTAGCGCGTGAGCTTTTCGCCGCTCAGGAAATAGCTCGCGAACGGCACAAGGATGCAATACGTGCCCGTCAAAAAAGCATTCTTGCCCGCCGTAGTATGTGCCAGACCGACCGTCTGCAACGCATAGGCCGCCCACATGAGCACGCCCATACTCAGGCCAACGATCAGGTTGCGAGCGTTGAGGTGCGCGATGATGCGCTTGTGGAAGACGGCAAACATGACCAACGCTGCGGGCAGAAAACGTACATAGAGCAGCGCGAACACCGGAATGGTGCCGAGTGCGTCCTTCATAGTGGTAAAGGAGTAGCCCCAGATGACCGCCACCGAAAGGAGCAGAACCTTCCAGAACAACGGCGAACGAGCACCGGCACCACGGGAGGTGCCGCCCGCACCCAGGTCCTCGCGAGCAACAGGGCTATCGGGCATGTTTTCAATTTCGTTGGCAGCGTATTGGGCCATGGAACATCCTCACACTCAAACTGGGCGTGGTGTCCGCACGCGTATGGCTGCGTGCCGCCTCATGGTCAAATAAAAACGGGACGCGCCGGACCCCCGGCACGCCCCGCTACTGTAGCAACAACCAGCGTTGCACCGCAATCCAGCCCACTAAAGCGTCAGCAAAGTGAACCTCGATGTTTTGTCAATGTCACGCTGTTGCACTAAATAAGCTTCGTGCTTTCAAGCTTTTCGATGATCCAGTCGTTGGCCTTGATGACCGGGCGGCGGAAGACGACGCCCAGGCCCAGCGACGGAATCAGATAGCTCGCCAAGATACCCAGCTCAACCCAGTACTCCATATGGTAGGCGCCAGCCATGGCGGCGTGCATGGCGTTGATGCCGTGGGTAAACGGCAGGAACGGGTAGATCGCCCGGAACACGGGGCCGGTCATCTCGATGGGGAACGTACCGCCTGAACCGCCGACCTGCATGACCAACAGCACGACAGCGAGCGCCTTGCCGATATCGCCAAACGACACGGTGAGCGTGTAGACGATATTGGAGAACACGAGACTCGCGACCCAGCCCGCCAGCACAAACTGCAGCGGGTTGTCGCACTGAATGCCAAAGAACAGAATGTCGCCCGCGCACACGAGCGTTGCCTGCAGCAGGGCCAAACCGCCAAAGAACAGGTAACGGCCCAGATAGATCTCGTGCAGGCGTACGGGGATGAGCTCGTTGATAAGCTCATCGTCAACCGAGACCTTCATCATGGCCGCCAGAACAATCGAGCCCACCCACAGCGACAGAATCGTGTAGAACGGTGCCATGGCCGAACCGTAGTTGCGGATCGGATAGACCGGTTTGCGGTCGAGCGCGACGGGGCCGGAAAGCGACACGGCGAGGCCCTCGGGGTCGTTGCCAATCATTGTCTTAATCATGGCCAGGTCACCCGACATCAGAGCGCTATCAAGCTCGTCCTTAAAAGCGCTGATCTTGTCCGACGCCTCGCCCAACTGATCAGAAGCCTTGTTGACCAGCGTCGCAGCCTTGGAGAGGCCCTTTGCGAGCGAGCCAGAGGCGTCGGTCAGACCGCTCACAGCGCTATCCAAGTCACCCGAGATACCGTTCAGGGAATCCAGAACGCCCGAAATGGTCTTCTTGAGCTCCTTGGCCTTAACCGAGAACGTGGAATCGTAGTCGGACTTGGCTCCCGAGATACCCGCCTTGGCATCGGCGATGGCCTGGTCGACCTCGGCACGCGAGTTGTTGACCTCCGCCATGCCGTCCGAAAGGGACTTTGCGGTCGCCGTCAGGTCCTTCGCATTGTTGCGGTACTCCACGGCAATTCTGCCCAGCGACGTCGCAGCGGACTCGAGACCGTCTTTGAGCTTGTCATCACTCACCTGGTCGGCAAGGTTGCGGAGCTGATCGGCCATCGCATCGATATCGTCAGCACGCGTATTGAGCGCCGCTGCGGCTTCGTTGAGCTGAGACACCGTAAGGTCAACATGCTGATTCGCGGCATCGAATGCCTTCGCAAGCTCGGCGGACACGTTGTCGAACGAGCCCGCGCTTCCGTCAATCGCCGCGTCAACGGCATCGTTGGCGGCCTTGAGCGCTTCCTTGGAATCATTGATGCCGCTCTTGGCGTGCTCCATCAGCTGCTTCGTCGACTCATCAACGGTGCCCGTCTGCTTGAGCATGCCGCCCGCCGATGTCAGTGAATCGGACGTGGAGCTCAAAATGCCCGCGAGCGACGTCGCACTCGCCTGAACGTCCTGCAGGTCCTCGACCGAATCGCCCAGCGTCGAGGACAGATTGGCGATA
The DNA here is from genome assembly GCA_905214215.1 of uncultured bacterium. Classification (GTDB taxonomy): domain Bacteria; phylum Actinomycetota; class Coriobacteriia; order Coriobacteriales; family Coriobacteriaceae; genus Collinsella. Next base: position 24,265 of record CAJMLP010000016.1, read on the forward strand.
AAGCTGCTCACCTGGTCGGTACTCATATAGTCGAGCAGGCTGGACACGGTCTTAAGGCCGATGGTCGTGATGGTCTTGGTAAAGGTCTCGTTGACCTGACTCTGGACGGCGCTCGAGCCCTTTTCAGTCACGATCTGTGCGATGGCGTTAGCCTTCTGGTTCTCGTAGAACTCGATATCGGCGTGCTTCACCTCGGTCGAGAAAAGCGTCATCATGTCGGCGCTAAACGTTTTAGGGATAACGACGGCAGCGTAGTACGCGCCCGACTTAACGCCCTCAATCGCCTTATCACGGTCGTTGAGGACGACCCAGTCGAAGTTCTCGTTGCCGCGCAGGGTGGCGGTTACGTTTTCGCCCACGTTGACCTCGACGGGAATCAGATCGCTCTCGTAACCCTCATCGGTGTTGACCACTGCAATCTTAAGGTTGCCGGTATTGCCGTAGGGATCCCAGCTTCCGGCGATGTTAAACCATGCATAGAGACATGGCACGATGATCAGGCCCATCACGACGACCATGCCGATCACGGAGCGAGACACGTTTTGGACATCGCGCTTAAACAGGTGCAGGATGTTTTTCATTTATGCCTCACCTCCTTTAGAGTGCTTGCCAAGCGAGGTGGTGTCCCCGTCGTTTCCGTTTACGTTGTCAGCGCCGTCGGCATCTTGAGCCTTACGATGCGCACCAATATGCGGCAGACGGCTCGTGGGCTGTTCGCTGTCCTTGGTGCCCCGCTCGCTGGCGTTGAGACCAAACATGCGACGGGCGGCAGGGATGGCAGCCGTGTGCTCGCGCATCTCGCGGCGCAAGTCCTCGTCCGAAAGCGCCGAGATGCGCATCTGTGTGTTGAGGCTTGCACGGATGTACTCGATGTTGATGAGCCAGCCGCAGATGGCAATGACCGAGATAATCCAGATAACGAGCAGGATGATCTTGCCGTTATTGTCGATATCGAGCACCGTCGAAAGCACAAAGAGCAGAACCTGCACGCCTACCACGGCGGCAAAACCGCCCTTGATGTAGTACGGGTAGCGATGCTCAAACGCCACGGCATGATCGAGCAGCTCGCGACGGTACGAATCCGAATCGAGCATGACGCGCATGGCCGTGCGCAGCGAATAGCGCTGGCGCGGTAGGTCGTTGGACTCGCAGATCATGAGGCCCGTCGTGGAAAGCTGCTTATCAAAGAGCAGATTGAGGTTGAGCAGCAACGGGCGCAGCTGCAGACCGATAAAGAGCGCGATGGCAAGGAACACGCCCAGGATGCACAGGTTGAACAGGTAGTTGAACGAATACATGCCACCGACGGTCTCGCGCAGCAGGTTGATGCCATAAGTGAAGGGCAGCAGCGGATGCAGCCATTGGAAGAAGCCGGGCATCATCTCGATGGGATACATGCCCGACGAGCCGGGGATCTGCACAATGACGAGGATGACGCCAATGGCTTTACCGATATGCTTAAACGTGGTGGACAGCGCATAGATGATGTTGACGTAGGTGAACGAAATAGCGATGCCGCCCAGTACAAAGAGCAGCGGATTGACGCACTGAACGCCAATGACCAGGTCGCCCACCGTAACGATAATGGCCTGGAACGCGCCCAGGATCACCAGCAGCAGCCAGCGGCCAAAGTAGCCCTGACGCGCCGTAAAGCTACCGATGCCCTCGCGGTCGACCTCGAGTTTATAGATAGCGATGAGCACATAGCCGCCTACCCACAGCGCCAGATTGGTGTAGAAGGGCGCGATGCCCGAGCCAAAGCTCTTGACCGGATAGATTGACTTGGACGTCAGCTCAACCGGAGATGCCATGAAATCTGCCACGTCATTGACGTCGACGTCCATGAGGTCGGCTAACTCGCCCATAGACTCAGAGGTCCGCAGCGCCGCAATGTCATTGGCGGCGGTCGCGAGCTTGTCCTGAACCTTGGCAAGGGAGGCGTCGGTTTGGGATAGCGTGGTCTTTGCCTGCTTGAGCGTGGCGTCGAGCTGCGCCAGCGTGCCGCGCGCGCTCGCTATCGTGGGGGTCATACCCGACACAATGCCGGTCAAATCGCCCGAAACGGCGGCAAAGGAATCAAGCGCGCTCGAAGCCTTCGGAAGTGCGTTCTGACCCAGATCGGTCTGAGCCTGACCGAGGTTAGCCGTACCGGTCTGAATTGCCGCGTTGAGTGCGTTGCTCGCGTTCGAGATTGCCGTAGCGTCGTTTGCCATGGCGCTCGACTGTGCGGAAAGGCCATCCTTGATGCTCTGCAGCTTCTGGTTTTGCTCGCGAAGCGAATCGATGGTCGATACAATGCGCGCGTCAATTTCCTCGGAACCTGTCGACGCGTCATTAACGAGAATCTCCAAGTGTCCGATAACGACCTTATTGTGATCGATCGTCGCCTGGAGAGACTCGAGCGAGTTGTCGATGCGGGTGGTCGTAGATGTGACCGTACCCGTTAGCTTGCCAATCGCAGCGTTCGCGGAGGCTGACGTCTTGGTGAGTGCAAGGCTACCTTCCGAGAGTGCCTTGGAGAGCGAGGTGATAGAGTTGCCCGCCGTGGCGCGAGCCTCGCCCAGCAGGTCGTTGCCCTGGGAGATCGCCTGCGTTAGAGAGGGCGCCTGCCCCTGCAGGCCCGCCAGCGCAGCATCGGCCGAAGCAATCGAGCTGCTCGTCTTGTCGATGGCGGTGTTCATGTCGCCGATGGAATCGCGTACTTCGCCCAGGGTATCAGACGCCTCGGACACCGAGCCCGCCAGCGAATCCCGGGTCTGGGTCGCCTTGTCTTTAAGGTCGATGCCAGCATCTTTAGCAATGCCCGCGACGGTCTCGCCCACCGTGGAGACAAACTCCGAGTTGATCTGCTCCTCGATGGTATTGGCGCCAGTGTCGGTGACCTTGGGCGCAATAGCGCTCTTCTTCTCGTTGACGTAGTACGTGAGCTTGGGCTGATGGTAATTGCCGTCGAGCATCGAGACCAGGTTATCTGAGAAGTTCTTGGGGATTACGATGGCCGCATAGTACTCACCACTCTCGACGCCCTCTTTGGCATCGGCGGCCGAATCGACGAAGGTCCAGCCCAGCTGATCGTTTTCCTTGAGCTGATCGACGACCTTGTCGCCCGCATTGAGCTCGCCCACCAGGTCGTTTTGGGTTCCCTGGTCGTTGTTGGCGATAGCAATCTTGATGCCCTGGGTGTTTCCGTACGGATCCCAGTTTGCCACGATGTTGTACCAGGCATACAGCGAGGGAATAACACACACGCCGAGGGTAACCACCAAGGCGACGGGGTTCACGAGCAATCGCTTGATGTCACGCTTAAAGATCGCAAAGGATACCTTTGCGTTGGATAGTTTGCTGCCGAGACTCACGCTTAGACCATCCATCCTGTCGTTGAATCAAATCGTACTATCAACAACCATTGTACGTAGGCGCTTTAGCGTCTCGAAGCACAATGGTATTGAGTTTTGCGGGTAGCAATATACTACGAAGATTAGTTAACGTACAGTTGTACAGTATCTCAAATTTCAGCAGGTCGCAAAACCACAACCCGCACAAATTAACAATCCGAATAGTCATCGGGGGCGTTCTTAAACGACCAGTCAAACAAGAACGTCCCCGATGACTACTTAGGGCCACGAAAGCGTCGCAGGTTGAGCATAAGTCAGCGAAAACGCCCCTGAGCGAGCAAGGTGACGTGAAAGAGGAGGGAAGCGTACTTTGGTACGCGACCGACGATTGAACGTCAGATTGCCGCTTAGGGGCGTTTGCAGCGTCGACCGGTCCGTCGTTCGTTAGAACGACGGAACCAATAGGTTCGTTAGAACGGCGGACCCAAAGGCGTAACTACTTAACTACATCAAGTTGCAAACAGCCGCCGCGAAGGCAACGGGGTCCTCAGGCAGAATGCCCTCGACCAGCAGGGCCTGATCGTAGAGCAGGCCGGAGTACTGCTTGATCTTGTCGGCGTCACCTGCCTTCTGGGCAGCGACAAGCTTGTCAAAGACCGGGTGCTTGGCGTTGAGCTCGAGCACGCGCTGGCTCTTGGGCATGCCGTCGGGCGCGCCCTCGGGTCCCTTCTGGAGCACCTTCTCCATCTCGAGCGAAAGCGGACCCTCGGTGGTGATGCAGGCGGGAGCGTCAGTCAGACGCGCAGAGACGGCAACCTTCTCGACCTTGTCACCGAGCGCCTCCTTCATAGCGCTAAAGAGGTCCTCGTTTTCCTTGGTGGCGTCCTCGGCCTCCTTCTTCTCGTCATCGGTCGCCATGTCAAGATCGCCGGTCGCGACGTTCTTAAGCTCCAGGTGACGATCCTCGACCTCGGGCTCGGCACCATCGGCAACTGCCTTCTCGGCAGCCTCGCGAGCAGCGTCATCCTCGTAGACCTTGGGCATATCGGCAGCCACGTACTCACGCATGGCCTGGAAGGTGAACTCATCCACGTCCTGCGTCAGCAGCAATACATCGTAGCCGCGGTCGAGCACGCCCTTCACGACGGGCATCTTGGCCAGACGCTCGCGCGAATCGCCGGCGGCATAGTAGATTGCCTTCTGGCCCTCGGGCATGCCCTTGGCATACTCGGCAAGGGTGATCATCTTCTGCTCCTTGGCAGACCAGAACAGCAACAGGTCGGCGAGCTCGTCGGCCTTCATGCCGTAGCTCGAGTAGATGCCGTACTTCAGACCGCGACCAAAGTTCTCAAAGAACTTCTCGTATGCCTCGCGGTCGTTATCGCGCATGTCCTCAAGATCGGCAGTGATCTTCTTCTCGACACGCTTGGCAATGGCCTTGAGCTGACGGTTCTGTTGCAGCGTCTCACGCGAAATATTGAGCGTCACGTCGGCAGAGTCCACGACACCGCGCACAAAGTTGTAGTAGTCGGGCAGCAGGTCGTCGCACTTCTCCATAATCAGCACGTTGGAACTGTAGAGCGCCAGGCCCTTCTCGTAGTCCTTGCTGTACAGATCGAACGGGGCGCGACCCGGCACAAACAGCAGCGCATCGTACTCAAGCGTACCCTCGGCATGGAAGCTGATAGTGCGCGCGGGATCGTCAAAGTCGTGGAACGTGGACTTGTAGAACTCGTTGTAATCCTTCTGCTCAACGTCGGAGCTGCGCTTTTTCCAAATCGGCGTCATGGAGTTGATGGTCTCGAGCTCCTGGTAGTCCTCGTACTCGGGCTTGTAGTCGTCGCCGGCGTCCTCGGGCTTGGGTTTCTGGCGGCTCTTGCTCACCATCATCTGAATCGGGTAGCGCACATAGTTGCTGTACTGCTGAATCAGGCTCTTGAGGCCCCACTCGGTCAGGAAGCGATCGTAGGTCTCGGCCTCGCCGTCGGCGTCGAGCTTCTCGTTCTCGCGCAGCGTCAGGATGACATCGGTACCGTGCTCAGCACGCTCGCCATCCTCGATGGTGTAGCCCTCAAGACCGTCGGACTCCCAAACGTGGGCGGTGTCCTCGCCATAAGCGCGGCTGACGACCTTCACGTGGCTGGCGACCATAAAGGCGGAGTAGAAGCCCACGCCAAACTGGCCGATGATGTCGACATCGGAGCCCTGTTGCTCGGCGTTCTCGGTCTTAAACTCCTCGGAGCCGGAATGGGCGATGGTGCCCAGATTGCGCTCGAGCTCCTCGGCGGTCATGCCAATGCCGTTATCCGAGATGGTAATGGTGCGGGCGTCTTTATCAAAAGAGACGCGAATAGCCAGGTCGCCCTGGTCGAGCTTGACACTCGGGTCCTGCAGGCTCTTAAAGTTGAGCTTGTCGACGGCGTCACTCGCATTAGAGATAAGCTCGCGCAGGAAGATTTCCTTATTGGTGTAGATGGAGTTGATCATGAGGTCGAGCAGTTTTTTGCTCTCGGTCTTAAATTGACGCATGTGCAGTCCTTTCGCGCTACCCCCGTCCGCAAAAACGGCCCGGTTGCCCGAGCCGCATCGCAGACCTGCTATGTCCAGACTTAGATTTTATAACCCATTAGCGCGCATATATACATACGGAATCGAAAAACTGTATGTCCAAACGCTCTGATACGCCAATTGCCAAGGAGTGTCCCCGACTGCCGGCAGGAAAGGAACGTCCCTATCTGCCATCTACGCGCTTGGCCATCCAAGCATGGGGCTGGCCCTCGTCTTCGTAGTCCACCGGGGCAATCTGCGTGTAGCCCGCCTTGGCATAGAGCGGCAGCACGTATTCCTGCGCATGCAGCTTAATGAGCTTGGCGCCGGCATCACGCGCGCACGTATCACTGGCCTCGACAATCTTGCTCGCCAGACCGCGACGGCGCATGCTCGGCAGCACAGCCACGCGCCCCATAATGTAGGTCTCCCCCGCCGCGACGCCTTCGTCCAAGTCGCACGCCGGCGACACCGGAGCCCCTGCGTCAGCCGCGCGCTCAAGCTCTTCGGGAAACACGCGCGAGCAACCAGCAAGCTCGCCGTCTACATAGAGCGTCACATGAATGCAGTTCGGATCCTCGTCGATAGCGTCGAACTCATTCTCGTAGCCCTGCTCGTCCATAAAAACGACGCGGCGCACCAACGCCGCGTCATCAAAGCATCCCGTCTTAAGTTGGATATCCATGCCGCCCTTTCATTCAATGCGAACGTTAGGGACAGATTTTAGCGAAAATGAGCTCCGCGCACGCTAAACTTCGCGCGAGCCTTCGCCAGGCAATCGTAATGACCCACGTTATGGGCATCGCTCGCGATGAAGCTGTACAGGTTCTGATCGAACAGGCGCTGTGCCGGCTTTTTCTCGCGACCAAAGCGACCGCCGGCAATAAAGTCCGCCGAAGCTTGCAGCTTGCAGCCCATATCGACCAGGCGCTCCGCCACGCTTACATCCTTTTGAACCGCACGATAGCGCTCAGGATGAGCGATGATCACCTGGTAGCCACGGCACTGCAAATCGTAAATCGTGTTCTCGTACTCTCTAAACGCATACGCATCGGCATGCGTCGAAAGCTCGAGCAGAAACTCGTTGGTCCCATCGAAATGCAGGTGCTCCGCGGCATCGATACCAAGCTCAACGAGCTTTCGATGGTTGACCTCGAAGCCCATCTGGAGCGGAAAACCGTCAGCGTTATCACGCAGCAGCTCAAAGGCATCCCACATCTTGTCGTAATCAAAATAGGGATCACGGCAGTGAGGAGTGCAAACGATTCTGGTTACACCGGCCCGCTTGGCAGCCTCGAGCATCGCCAAGCTCTCATCGAGATCGGCGGCGCCGTCGTCTACACCCGGCAAGATATGGCAATGAATGTCACGCATAGGTCAGCCTTAATCAACTAAACGTTTGCTCGGTTGGTGAAGATGCCCTTTTTGGAAGTCCCCTGATTGTCGGAGCCCTTCTTAACCTTCTTACCGTCCTTGGTGTAGTAAGAATAGTAGTACTCGCTGGTCTCGGTCTCACAGTAATTCATGACGGTACCGATGAGCTTGACCTTCTCGGACTTCTTAAGCTGACCGATGGCGTTGAGCGCCTCTTCGCGCTTGGTAAAGTTCTCGCGCACCACGAACAGCGCGCCGTCGGTCAGGCTGGCAATCTCGGCAGCATCGATGAAGGTGCCGACCGGGGGAGCATCGAAGATGACGTACTGGAACTTGGCGGACAGTGCCTTTACCAGCTTGGCAAAGCGATGGGAGACGATGATGTCGGCAGGATTGGGAATGTGCGGCTCGGCATCGAGGAAGTAGAAGTTCTTCTGACCCGTCTCGACAATCGCCTGGTCGATAGAAACCTGCTCGGACAGGACTGCATAGAGTCCGCCGCGGGAGCGGACGCCGAGCATATCGGCAAGGGACCTGCGACGCATATCAGCCTCGACCAGCAGGACACTCTTGCCGCTCGTGGCGATTGCCTGAGCAAGGTTAATGGAAACCGTAGACTTGCCCTCGTTGGGAATCGAGGAGGTAACGGTGATGGTGCGAATGGGGTCATCCACGCTCGCAAAGCGGATGTTGGCCAGAAGGGTCTTGGCGGCATTCTGCACAACGAGCTTATCGGTGTTCTTTGCCTTAGCCATGCCTATTTACCACCTTTCATAGCCGGAATTCGGCCAACAACGGGAATACCCAGGAGCTCTTCTGCCTCTTCGGCACCGCGGATGCGGGTATTGAGCATGTCTGCCAAAACGACATAGGCAACTGCGATAAAGATACCGGCGAGGAACGCGACGGCAATATACAGCGTGCGCTTGGGGCCGCTGGGGGCTTCGGGGGTCTTAGCCTCGTCGATAACGTTGATGCTCTGGGCAGCGCCGACGTTCTGAGCGACCGTACTCACCGAGCTGGCAATGGCCTTTGCGACCTCAGCCGTCTCCTTGGCATCGGTGCCGGTAACCGAAAGCGTAATGACACGCGTGGTGGTCTCGGAGGAAACAGACACCTTGTAGTCATCCAGATCGGTAAGGCCCAGTTCTTTGGCGGCGCCGCTCTTAACGCTATCGCTATCCAGCAGCGTGGCGATATCGTTGGAAAGCATCTGGCTCGCCGAGAGATCGTTGTAGCTCATCTGACCGCTATCGTCGGTCTTGGCGAGAATGTACATGCTCGTCGTCGCGGTATAGGTGTTGTCCATCGCAACGAAGGACACGATGCCCATGGCGATCGCGCAGACCACCGGAAGGGTGATGACCAGCTTGAGGTGCTTCTTCAGCAGCTGGAACAGTTCGAGAAGGGTCATGCAGCTTGCCTTTCATTTCCCCAGTTCGGATTGACAAAACTGTCCGTATGTTATCGCATCTTTTTACCGAGACCAAACTCTATACATAAGAAACAGGCTCTCCTGTAAAAATGTCGGAAGCAATCGTAAAATTGCGCAACAACGCCGCACCCGAAAGTCAAATGCGGCGTCTACATCAATATCTATGTTGTATCGCTATGCGAATGGCTCGTCCTGCTGTATGGGAAACGTCACCGTAATGGTGGTTCCCACGCCCAACTCACTCGACAGATCGAGCGTGGCGTGATGATACAGGGCCGCATGCTTGACAATGGCAAGCCCCAGGCCGGTTCCGCCGCGTGCCTTGGACCTACTCTTGTCCACGCGATAGAACCGCTCAAATACCTTGCCCTGTTCTTCAGGCGCGATACCGATTCCCGTGTCGGCGACAGCGAGGAACGGATGGTCTTCGTCGTTGGTGCCGCACTGCAACGTAACCGTACCGCCGGGTCGATTGTAGCGGATGGCGTTGCTTGCCAGATTATAGATGAGCTCGTCGATCAAGCGCGACACGCCTTCGATGACCACAGGCTTGGTCTCATGACTTATCGTCACATTCGCCTGACGGGCGACCTGTTCAAGACGCTGCTCAACCGCGTAGATCGCACGCGAGAGCTCAATAGGCTCCGTGGAACCAATGGGCACTGTCTCGCCTTCAGTCGCACGTTCGGCCTCGTCCAAGTTAGACAGCGTAAGGATGTCGTTGACAAGCGCTGCCAAGCGGCCCGCCTCACGATAGATGCGACCGCCAAAGTTGCGCAGGTCGTCCTCGCCCTCGACCATGCCATTTGCGATGAGCTCGGCATAGCCCGAAATCGCCGTAAGCGGCGTCTTGAGCTCATGGGTGATATTCGCCGTGAACTCGCGGCGCATACGGTCGTTGTCCGCTAGCACCGCCATTTGGCGCTTGAGTTCCTGGCGCTGCGACTCGATGCGCTCAAGCATGGGAACCATCTCGGCATAGGCGTGCTCATAGCTACGGCGTGGGTGATCCAAATCCACCTCTTGTAACGGCGCGATGATGGCACGGGACTCACGGCGCGCCATAAAAAACGAGAGTACTGCACCCGCTGCTGCGATAAGCAGCATCGGCGCCAGCATCGACAGCAAAATCGCCGCAACGCCAGGCTGGGCCTGCGCCAAGCGAACGACCTGGCCGTTATCAAGGGTGACGGCGCGATACAGCATAATCTCGTCGAGCGTAGAGCTTGCGCGCTCCGCGGAACCCAAACCACTCTCAAAGGCCTCGATGACCTCGGGGCGATCACCATGGTTGGGCAGTGCGGAAGGCGACGCCTCGTTGTCGTAGGCAACCGATCCATCCTTGTTAATCAGCGTGATGCGTAAGTCCTCGCGATCGAGGCTACGCAAGAACGGGATGGGCTCCTGCTGCTCGTCGAGGGCGGCAGCAATGAGCTCGGTTTCCTGCGCCAGATTGGCACTCGTGGCATCCGCCAAGGTGTTTTGCACAAAGAACGCACCCAGCACCGTAAACGCCACGATAACCGCCATGGCGCAAACAAAGATCGTCACAAAAACGCGGTGCGACAACGTTTGTTTTCCCTGGGGGGCGAAGACCACGGGTTACTCCTCCGATGCAGTGGACGCGGTGTCGTCACCTTCGGCACCATCACCGGCCGAAGGCTCGGCCAGACGATAGCCCACGCCGCGCACGGTCTCGATGGCGCTCGCATGCTCGCCGAGCTTTTGGCGGAGCGTCTGCACATGTACGTCGACGGTGCGCGAACCGCCGTCGAAGTCCCAGCCCCATACGCTCTGCAGCAGCGACTCGCGGGTAAAGACCACGCCAGGTTTGCGCATGAGGTACTCGAGCAGGTCGAATTCGCGCAGCGTGAGCTTGAGCGGTTCACCGGCAACAGTCACTTCGCGGTGGCTGGGCGAAAGTACGATATCGCCCACGCTGAGCACATCGCTCGCCTGCTTGACCATGCCGCCGCGACGCAGCAGTGCGCGGCAACGGCTCGCAAGCTCCATGAGCGAAAACGGCTTAGTCAGGTAATCGTCGGCACCGCCATCGAGCGCCATCACCTTGTCGAGTTCGGTGTCCTTGGCGGTAAGCATCATGATGGGCACCGTCGCCGTCAGGCGATCGGCACGCAGGCGACGCATAATCGCCAAGCCATCGGTGTCGGGCAGCATGATATCGAGCAGCACAGCATCGGGCACCCGTCGCACCACGGCAGCTTTAAACTCGCCATCGCACGAAAAGCCCTCGGCCTCGATTCCCTGCTTGCGCAGCGCGTAGACTGTCAAATCCCTGATGTTGTCATCGTCCTCGACGTAATAGATCATGTTGAACCCCTTTGCGGCCGATATGACCGCATCTTAACCCTAAAGGCACCTGCAAAAGACAGCGTCAGCCAAAACGCCCCGTCAAATAATCCGCGGTGCGCGGATCGGACGGATTCTTGAAGAGTTGCGCGGTGGGCGCGTGCTCCACCAGCTCACCCAGCAAAAAGAACGCAACCGAATCGGAAATACGCGCGGCCTGCTGCATGTTGTGCGTCACGACCACCAGCGTGCAGGTCTCCTTGAGCTCGCAGGCCAGCTGCTCCACCACCAACGTCGACACAGGGTCGAGTGCCGAGGTCGGCTCGTCCATCAGCAGAATGTCGGGCTGCACGGCAAGTGCGCGGGCGATGCACAGGCGCTGCTGCTGTCCACCCGAAAGACCCAGGCCCGACTCCATGAGCTTGTCCTTGACCTCGTCCCATAGCGCAGCGCGACGAAGGGAGTCCTCGACCAGCTCATCGAGCATGACACGGTCGCGCACACCCATACCGCGCGGACCGTAGGCGACGTTGTCGTAGATGCTCATGGGAAACGGGTTGGGGCGCTGGAACACCATGCCCACGCGCTGGCGCAAACGGCAGATGTCGTAATCGCCCAGGATATCTTGACCATCGAGCGCGATCTTGCCCTCGATGCGGCAATCCTTGATGCCGTCGTTCATGCGGTTAAAGCAGCGCAGCAACGTGGACTTTCCGCAGCCCGAAGGCCCGATGAACGAGGTGATCTGCTTGTCGCGGATCTTGATATTCACGTCCTTGAGCGCATGGTGGTCGCCATAGAACAGGTCGAGGCCCTCGACATCGATGCGCGTCGGCGAGGCGGCAAGATCCTCTGCCGTGGGGCGAGTCGCATCCCCAACCTCGCGCTCATGCGCGGCCTCGGCCTGCGCTTCCATGAGTTCTTCAAGCTCCGTGGGCTCCACAGCCGCAGCAGCCTTCATACCGCACACCTCCATATCGATATCAATTCAGCAGTATCGATAGTAGGAATCGCGGCTCATACGCACGTGAGCACATTGTCAAGTGTTTGTAAGGGCACGCAGGCTATGCGGCGGGCAGCCCGATGGTGAATATCGTGTGTTCGGGCGTCGATTCACATGCAACGGTACCGCCGTGTGCCGCGATGATCTCCTTGGCAATAGCAAGGCCCAAACCGGCACCACCGCGATTGGTCGCACGCGCCGCATCCAGGCGATAGAACTTCTCAAAGATCACCTTGAGCTTAGCCGCAGGGATAGGATCGCCCTGATTGATAAAGCGCACGCGCACGCCGCCATCGTCTTGGCGCCTGGCCTCAATCGTGATAGTCGAACCCTCATAGCTATAGGCGACGGCGTTTTTCATGATGTTGTTGAACACGCGGGCCATCTTGTCGCCATCCACGAGCACCGTCAGGTCCTCGCGAATATCAACTTGGGCTTCCTTATGCTGCTCGTTGAGGATGGGATAGAACTCGTCAGCCACCTGAGCCAGCAGCAACCCCAGATCAACATAGCCGCGCGTGAGCACGATATCGTGGAAGTCAAAGCGCGTGATATCGAAGAACTCTTCGATGAGCGCATCGAGCCGGTGCGCCTTGTCGAGCGCCACGCCCGTAAAACGTGTGCGCTGCTCAACCGGCAGCTCAGGAGCCTCTTGCAGCAGCGAAAGATAGCCCACCACACTGGCAAGCGGGGTGCGTAGGTCATGTGCCAAGTACGTGACCAAATCGTCCTTGCGATGCGACTCGTCACGCAGAGCTTGCTGCACCTTGCGCTCACGGTCACGCACGCGGTTAAGGGCGCCCTCGACCTCCAAGAAGTCGCCGTCGATGTTATCCCAGGTGTCGGGGTGATCGATCAGGCGATCTTGAATACGAGCGGCCAGCACACAATCGGCATGCTGCTCGCCCTGCTCGTAGCCATGGTAGTACAGGGCGCGGCCGCAAAAGAACAGCACGCACACGGCAAGCGCCAGCACAAAGCCAAGCATGTTGAATACAAAGCCGGCATCGAACAGCACCGGCCCTTCGATGCCGCCGAGCGCCATGGCGCCAATCGCCAACGTCATGGCCCACGCGGCACCGCCAATCACCACGCAACGGCGCACGATTTCGAATCGATCGATCAGCAAAAAGCCGACAAGCAGCACCGCCAAGATTCCAGCGATGTTATCGATGCCAATCAGCAGCAGGCTCAGCAAAAAGAGCAGCACCGTTGCAAGCGCGCGGTTGTCGACGACCGACCTCACGTATTCAAAGAGTCGATCGGGCACCTCGAATGCCTGCCTATCGTCTTTTGTCATATCCACTTCCCCACCATTAAAGGCGTTATTCGATTATGTAGCCGACGCCCCAGACGTTTTTGATAAAGCGCGGCTTTTGAGCGTCGTCACCGATCTTTTCGCGCAGGTGGCGAATGTGCACCATCACCGTATTGTTGGAGCCGGGCATAAAATCCTCGTTCCACACCGCGCGGAACAGATCCTCCACGGCCACCACACTGCCGCGATGCTCGACCAGATACAGCAAGATGGAATACTCGATGGGCGTGAGGCGCACCGGCGCACCGTCCACCATTACGGAACGAGCATCGCGGTTGATCTCCAGGCCGTCGAGCTGGATGGTCGGCGACTCGGCCACCTGCGCGCGGCTACCGTAGCTGGTGTAGCGACGAAGCTGAGCATGCACGCGCGCGATGAGCTCCAGCGGACGGAACGGCTTAACCACGTAATCGTCCGCGCCAAGCGAAAGGCCCTCGATCTTGTCTTGCTGGGCATCGCGCGCCGTCAGCATGATCACGGGATAGGTATGGCTGGAACGGATCGTACGCAGTAGCTCAAAGCCATCGATATCGGGCAGCATGACATCCAACAGTGCCAGATCGAACTCCTGCTCCAGGATTGCCTTGGCAGCATCGGCCCCGCTATAGGCAATCTGGACATCAAAGCCCTCTTTTGTAAGGTAGATACCAACCAAGTCGGCGATGGCCTTCTCGTCATCAACTACCAAAATGCGCTCGTTCATGCGTGCTCCTCTCGCGCTCCATTATGCCCGAGGGGACGCATGCCACACACAACAAGCGTTGGTGATTAAGTCGGCCTTAAGCACCCTTGTGCCCGTTCGGGCGCGGATGTGGGCCACGCACGCACGCGATGATCGCCGACGCCGGCAAACGATATACTCTAGTTCCAGAAGAGACCATCCCGTCGAAAGCGAAATCCGTGAAGTCCCTCACCTCTTTTGCAAAGCGCTCAGCCCAGCTTGCCGCCGGCTTTGTCTGCGCTATCGCCCTTGCCGCTGGCGTGCCCACCGTCGCCGGCGCCCAAGTACTCACGACCGACAATGTTTGCGGCAAAACCGCCGATGCGCGCGGCATCACGGCCGAAAACCTGCCCGATATCGATGCGACCAATGCCCTCGTCATGGGCAAAGACGGCACCGTCTACTATGCCCGCGGCGCCGATGAGCAGGTCAAGATTGCCTCGATCACCAAGGTCATGACCGCAATCCTAACCGTCGAGAATTGCAAGATGGACGAGAAGGTCACGGTGAGCAACGCCGCAGCCACCGTGGGCAATTCAACAGCCGGCCTACTCGAAGGCGACGAGCTCACCGTGAAGCAGGCACTGCGCGGCCTGATGATTCCCTCGGGCAACGATGCCGCCATCGTACTTGCCGAGCACGTGGGCAAAAAGATCGACCCCAAGACCAAGGACGCCGTGGCCACCTTTGTAAAGGTCATGAACGAGCGCGCTAAAAAGCTCGGCTGCACCGGCACGGTCTTTGAGAATCCGCACGGCCTGGATTTTGACGAGTGGGCCGGCGATATGCACTCGACTGCGCACGATGTGGCCCTGATGATGCAGGAGGCAATGAAGAACGACACGTTCCGCGAGATCGTGGCGAGCGATGATTCCTGGATTGAGGTCACAGGCGCCGACGGTTCCGACCATTCGCATTCCATGGATACGCACAACGAGCTGTTGGGTCAGGACGGCAATATCGGCGGCAAGACCGGCACTACCGACGATGCCGGCTACTGCTTTACGGGAGCCTACAACCGCGATGGAGACGAGACCTACACCGTCGTCTTGAACTCCAGCACCACCGATCAGCGCTTTGCCGACACGGCCGCCCTTGCCAACTGGTACTACGGCCACAAGGTGACGGTTGCAATCGCCAACACGCAGGAAAAGACCACCAACGGCAATCCGCTCATCGCGCGCATTAGCCAGACCGACTGGACGGACAAGACAATCGATGCCACGCTCGCCGACCCCGCAGCTCAGGCGACCGTCTTTTCACTTGCCGGAGAGGTGACCGAGAAGGTTACCTATGATGACCTTTCGGGCACGGTACATGTGGGCGACAAGGTGGGTAGCGTCACGCTCAAGCAAGACGGCACTAAGATCGCCGTCATGGATTTGGTTGCTGACGAGGAAGGCTCGGGGCCGAATCCCATTGAGTGGCTCCTTGTAAAACTCGACCGCCTGGGCCGCCGCATCGACAACCGCCCGCTTACGGCAGAAAGCGAAACCGTAGCCAAGGCACCCGAGGTGTAAGGTCAAAGAACAATACGCTCGCTGAAAGGAGGTGTCCGAAAGGATGCCTCCTTTTTTTGAGGGTTCGAATCCCCAGCTAACGTGGTTCAACTAAAAAAGGGTCCCTTTCGGAACCCCTCTTTAAAGTCTTACTGGCGGAGAGCTGGGGATTCGAACCCCAGATGCCCTTTTGGGGCATACTCGCTTAGCAGGCGAGCACCTTCGGCCTCTCGGTCAGCTCTCCGTAACAGCCGTTCTATAGTAACCAAACAGCCAAGGATGGGCAAGAGGAAATTTTCTAATTGCCTAGCAGCCTTTCCTTCTTGAAAGCTTCGCCTACCCCAGCGAGCGGTTGAGGGAGCCGAGCTCGTCGTTGCCCATGGTGCGCCACATTTGAAAGATACAACCGCGCGCCAGGAAAAAGAAACCGTTGTCGACCAGTTGCACAGCGGCATCTGCCAGCTGATTCGTCACGGCGGACACTGGCGGCAGCTCTAGTCCAGCCTTGTGGATGGTCTCGACCGCTTCCTCGAACGTCGGAGGCCCGCTGACGCCCATCTCGTTCATAAGGCCCTGCATTTCTTCCAACGCGCTGCTGCCCGACTCCTCGCCGCGCGGCACCAGACGGTAACAAGCCAGCGCCAGGTCGAGCTGATCGCAATTCCAATAGGCAAACGCCAAGCGATAGAACAGGTAGCCGATTGCAGAACGATCGCTGGCAATACGTAGGCCGTGGCGCGCCACCTCGATAATCTCGTCAAAGCGCTCCAGACGCGCAAGCACGTTGATGAGCGCAAAGTGCGGCTGCATGGACGAGCGCGCCAGATCGTAAAGATGGCGCACCTCGGGCAGTGCTCGTTCAAAGTCCTCTTGCTCGGCGTAAAAGCTGCAGATCTCGTGCTGGGCAAAGTACAGCGCATCGGGCGCACGAAGGATTCGCACAGAGCGGTCTTCTTCCAACACCGGTAGCACCATGCGCACCAGCTGGTTATCGCAAAACTGCGTTTGAACCGGACCTGTCGCCAAAAGCTCGGCGACGGCGCACTTAGCCTCCAACTCCTCAACAAGACGGGAAAAGCCTTCAAAAGCACCTGTACGGTCGACTTTTGCCTGCTCGCGCAATTCAACAACACGGGCCACGTATGGGTCGTCGTCCTCTTCCATGACCTCCAGCTCGTCAGCCGTATCGGCAAGCAGCAGATCGCGCAGCGCCGGCGGCAGCATGCGATGGTCATCACGCGGACGAGCATGAACCTCCGCCGGCTCAATCGTCTCCGGAGCGGTTGACTCATACGCCTCAAGCACACGCTTGCACGGCATATCGTCCATGTCCATGCTCTCAAGATCCTTGGCGACAGGCACGCAATCGGCCAGATAGGCCGCACGCCCAAAGAAATACGTTGCGACAACGCACTCGCCCTGCTCACTGTCGGGAGCAGCAATCTGCACATAGCAGCGCGTGATGCAGGTGCCCGCGGCAAAACACGCTGCCGCAAGCGTGAGCGCCACGCGCGCATCGTGCTCCGCGGCCCAGATCGTGCGCGTGTCCTCGTCCAGCTCGTGCCAGGCGTCATCTTGAGCGTCGTATTCACGTTGCGGCATGGCATCAACGACAGACTGCCCAAACCGAACGAGCATAATCCCCTCGGCAACGTTTGCCCGATAGGTATAGTCGAGCCGCGTGACCACGTTAAGCGCCTCGACAATACGCGCGAAGCGGGTACGCACATCCCACTCACCGCCCGGCTGGCAAGCCACCGTACCCGGTTCGCCCCACGGGTTATCGCTCGAGGCCGTATCGAGCAGTCGAGGAACATCGTTGGTCGTCTTAGCGATATGCCACGCATCAAAGAGCGCGCAGCCCTCAAGGCTCGGCGACGAGGCCGCGGGGACCAATCCAGCCCCGATGCGCTCAAGGATGCCGGAGAGGCGGTTGAGACGGCACTCGATGGCGAGCAGCGTGTCAATCTCGTCCTGGTCCAGCAGACTACGATCAAAATTGAGATAGAAAAGCTTTGAGCGATCAATGCGAGCCAGGCTCATCTCGGACTTAGCGGCGATGGTGCGCAAGCGGGGCAAGTCAATTTCACTCATAAGGGCGGCGGCATAACGCTCGATACCGCTCGGATTCTCGGCATGGTCAACGCGGTAGAGCAGCGTCTCGATAGCGTCAGGTAGCGGTGTCGTGTTAAAGCCCAAAAACACCTCGACCGGCTCGGGCAACTTTACGAGCTTGATCTTGTCGACAACGTTTTGCACACCCTCGTCGAGTCCGTCGGCGTCCGCCGTGCTCGCAATGGTATTTTCGGAGTCAGCGAATATCACGTAGCGCAGGAACATCGATGCCATGAACTCACCGTAAGGAAGGGAGCGGGTCGAATTCCATGTCTCGTGATCGGACTGTTCGCGCATGGGACCTTCGGGAGAGCCGACGGTTCGCGCGCGCACGCGCATCGTGCCGTTTGCTCCCCTCACCATAATCTCACCAATACCGGAGTCCGACTCGTCAAGGACCAGTTCCATGTCGGGATCGTTGGGCAGCGGAGCCTCGCTAACGGGGCGGTCTACCTTGTACACCTCACCCGAAACGCTTACGTAGCCCAAAAGCGACACACGGCTTTTGCCAACGAATTCGACGACATAACAAGATTCATGCTGATCCTCGCCAAAGAGTTTCCAGACCACGCCATACGAGCGTCCCGCAGGCTGCTCGGGCATCGCCGGAAAGCGCTTCTTGGGATCGAGAAACCTGAGCTTGTATGTCGGACGCTCTGCCACGAAATATCACCCTGATCGGTCGCTTGAGAAGGAGTGGTCGCGAATAAGTCGCGACATCTACTCGGAATCTTACACGAGTCGACAGGAAATCGTCCCTTTGGACGAAAGCACTCAAGCTGGCGTAAAAGAAAAGCCCCCGTTGCCGGGAGCTTTAATCTCAAATGGTGCGGCGTATAGGATTCCGCGCATCCGCTGCGCGGATCCGCACCGGCTTCGCCCGCCTGCCGGCGTGCTCGCCCGCGGGCTAAAAACGCTCCGCGTTTTCTTTACGCCCGCGCCTCGACCGAGGTTCGAATCCATGCGGTGTTTACGTAAAAGAAAAGCCCCCGTTGCCGGGAGCTTTAATCTCAAATGGTGCGGCGTATAGGATTCGAACCTATGACGTTCTGATTCGTAGTCAGACCCTCTATCCAGCTGAGGTAACGCCGCGACTTGTTGATTATTATGCACAGAGACTGAATAATGGTCAAGCATTTTTTCAAAAAAAGTTATCGAATTTGATTTTTAATCATTTGGAGGGCTTGGCGCGATCTTCGACGCATCGCGATATAAGAAAAGCCCCCGTCGCCGGGAGCTTTAAAGTCAATTGGTGCGGCGTATAGGATTCGAACCTATGACGTTCTGATTCGTAGTCAGACCCTCTATCCAGCTGAGGTAACGCCGCAACGCACGGATTATTATGCACGCGAGCCCCCGATGGGTCAAGCGACAATTAGAAAAAATTTTACGGAGTGATAATCCTTGATTCTCATCTTCATTGCAACAGCCTCAGGACTCAGCGCAACGCGTTGC
>CAJMLP010000017.1:0-41707 GCA_905214215.1 uncultured bacterium
TTCGCGGTCAGACGCTCGACGTCGTGGGCGATCATGTATTCCTCGTCGGTGGGGATGACCATGACCGTGACGGAAGAGCCGGCGGCGCTGATGACCTGCGGGCCGTTACCCACGGCCTCGCGGTTCTTGTTGTTGTCGATGCGCACGCCCAGCCACTCGAAGCAGTCGCAGAAAGCCTTGCGGATCGACCAGTCGTTCTCGCCAATGCCGGCGGTAAAGGTAATGGTGTCCACGCCCGCCATTGAAGCGATCATGGAGCCGGCCTGCTGCATGGCCTTGTAGGCGAACATATCGAAGGCGAGCAGGCAGCGCTCGTCGCCCTCGGAGGC
The DNA here is from genome assembly GCA_905214215.1 of uncultured bacterium. GTDB lineage: Bacteria > Actinomycetota > Coriobacteriia > Coriobacteriales > Coriobacteriaceae > Collinsella. The sequence continues at coordinate 330 of CAJMLP010000017.1, forward strand.
GCGCGTGCGGATGTCACGGGCGTCGTTGGAGATGCCCGAGATGGCAAGCAGACCAGACTGCTTGTTCATCATGTCATCGACTTCCTGGTAGCTGTAGCCGCCCTCGCGCTGCAGGTAGCACACGGTAGCCGGGTCAATGGAACCACAACGGGTGCCCATCATCAGGCCGTCGAGCGGCGTGAGGCCCATCGTGGTATCGCGGCATACACCGTCCTCAATGGCGGCGAGTGAAGCGCCGTTGCCCAGATGACACGAAAGCAGACGGTGGCAGCGCGAACCCAGGATCTCCTTGGCCATCATCCACTCGTAGCGGTGGCTCGTACCGTGGGCGCCGTACTTGCGCACGTGGTACTTGTTACACACGTCCTTGGGCAGGGCGTAGGTGTAGGCGACCTCGGGCATAGTCATGTGGAACGAGGTGTCGAAGACGGCCACGTTGGGCAGCTCCGGATACTTCTCGCGACAATACTCGATTGCCGCTGCCTCGCCGTAGTTGTGCAGCGGGGCGAGCGGTGCCACCTCGAGAATCTTAGCCATGACCTCATCGTCGACGACCGCGGAATCGTCAAAGTACCAGCCACCCTGAACAATACGATGCCCAATGCCATCGATCGTAAAGTCGGTCTTCTCGAGCTCCTCGAGCACACGTGCGATAGCCGAACGGTGGTCCGGGAAGGGGACCTCCTCGGTTTGCTTGGCGCCACCGTTCTCGGAGTGGCCAAAGATGCCCATGTCCGAACCGATACGTTCGCAGTTGCCCTTGGCGAAAACCTCGCGGGTATCGGTATCCAAAAGCTGATATTTAAGGCTTGAGCTACCGGCGTTGACAACAAGTACGTTCATGAGACTCCTTTGCAGTGCGATACGGTCGGCGCAGACCCCTTAAGGCGGCCGCATGTTAATAAGAAGTTATCACATCTTAATAAATACCTATCAGGCATATCGCCCAACGAGCACAAAAGAGGGGCCGAACGGCGCTCGGTCGTCCAGCCCCTCCCCTTTTGCAATTACTTGCCGTTGACGATGCGCTCGACGTCGGAAGCGATCATGAACTCCTCGTCCGTGGGGATAACGAAAATCTTAACCTTGGAATCCTTGGCAGACAGGCACCATGCGCCGTCACCACGCAGGGCGTTGCGGGCATGATCCATCTTGACGCCCATAAAGGCCAGGCGGTCGGCCACGCCGGCGCGGACGGCAGGAGCGTGCTCACCGATGCCGGCAGTGAAGACCAGGGTGTCCATACCGCACATGGAGGTGGCCATCTCGGCAGCCTTGGCGGCAATCTTGTAGACGAACATATCGAAGGCAAGCTGGGCCTCGGGGTCACCGGCAGCGGCGAGCTCCTCGACGTTGCGGCAGTCGTTGGTCTTGCCGCCGGTCACAGCCAAAAGGCCGGACTTCTTGTTCATCATCTCGTCGACCTCGTCGAAGGTGTAGCCGCCCTCGCGCTGCAGGTAGCACACGGTAGCCGGGTCGATGGAGCCGCAGCGGGTGCCCATCATAACGCCGTCGAGCGGCGTCAAGCCCATGGTGGTGTCCATGCACTTGCCGTCCTCGATGGCGCACAGGGAAGCGCCGGAGCCGATATGGCACACGACGACCTTGCGGGCCTCGCCGTTGGTCATCTCGGCGACCTTCTTGGAGATGTAACGGTAGCTGGTGCCGTGGGCGCCGTACTTACGGATGTGCAGCTTGTCGCAGACGTCCTTGGGCAGGGCGTAAGTCTTGGCGACCTCGGGCATGTTGAAGTGGAAAGCGGTGTCGTAAACCGTAACGTTGGGCAGGTCGGGATACTGCTCCAGGCAGTACTCGATAACGTTGGCCTCGGGGTTGTTGTGCAGCGGGGCGAGCGGAGCGACCTCGCGGATCTTGGCGAGGACATCCTCGTCGACGAGGGAGGAATCGCCAAAGTACCAACCACCCTGAACGATACGGTGGCCGATACCCTCAATCTTGACGCCGTTGGCCTCGAGGTCCTTCAGGACAACCTCGATGGCGACCTTGTGGTCGGGGAACTCGATGTTCTCGGTCACCTTCTTGGAGCCGTTGGCAGCATGGGTGAAAGTGCCGCCGGTAAAGCAGACGCGCTCGCAGGAGCCCTTTGCGGACACCTTGTGGGACTTGGTATCGATGACCTGATACTTAAGGGTCGAAGATCCTGCGTTGACGACCAGAACGTTCATGTGTCTCCCTACTAACAGGCGGTGTGGCGCCGCCAGGTTACATACGTTTCAATAATAAACCCAAACGCCCTCGCGCTCGGGTTTATTGCGTTGATATATAAGTTATCGGTGTCTAAATACCCATGTCCTTTGGCTTGTAAGACGAAAGAGCGCGGGGATATACACCAAAGAAGAGATTCCGAGTGCGACAAGCAATATGACTCGAATGCCCGCGATGCTGCTCAACGCAGCATTGAACAGATAGAAAAGGATGGCGCCCACCGCCACCATCTGGCTTTGAACCGAAATCAGTGAACAGCGCATCGAAGAATCGGCTGCTTTTTGAAAAATTGAGTATTTAATTGGAGCAAATAACGAGTACGCAACCGTCTGCAGCACATAGAACACGGGCAGCAAATTAGCCGGAGTAAGGGGAATCAAAAACAAAGCTGTCAGGAAAAGGCGCACGATGCCGCAAATACGCGCAAAGCGGCCCTTGTCGACATGAGCAATCGCACAGGGCACAATAAGTCCCATGGAGGCCGAGGCAAGGAGCTGGACCGCAATGGTCACACCCGAAGCGACGGCATTCATTCCGCGACCCGCAAGCAGCAGTGATAAAAAGTCTTCCAGGGCGACAAAAGCAAATGCCTGAGAACAGTCCATGATGAACGCTGAACGAAGAATGCCATTACCCGCAATAGCGGCACCGATCATCTTCGGGCTAATCCCATGTTCAGGTGTCGTCGCAGTGCCCCCTCTTCGCATCTCAGGAATGCAGACAACGACAACCAACGTCAACACCATTGCGATGATATCTGCCGAAAGACCAATGAGATATGCACCGACGGACGAAATGAAACCGCCCACGCAAGCGGAGATGGCATAAGAGGCATAGAAAACAAATCGCTCAACGACATTAAGTCTTACGAGCTGGTCCTGAGAGACGCTGTCAATGTAAATCGCTTCGATGGATCCGCTTACACACGCAACGGCAAAACCCTTGAGAGCGAACGCACCGATTAAAAGCAGGGGAGAACGGACGAGAAGCAGGGCGGCGTAGTATCCAAGCATTCCCACGACGCCAACGAGACCGCTTGTCTTTCGTCCAAACCTATCAGCAATATAGCCAGTGGGAACTTCAAGGATGAACTTGCTCACTTGATATGCAATCATCATGCTGGAAATCGATACCATCGAAAGTCCGACGAACTCAAGGTAGACAGTTAGAAAATACAAGATGGTGCTGAAGTTCGACAGAAAAACGAACGTCATATAAAGCAAAACCGTACGGTTTTTCATGCTCCGCCCTCCAAGAGTCAGCAATCTAAATCGGAATCTTGGAAAAGCATGAGGGCAAAGCTGTCAGCTATGTGTTACAAGGCGTCAATAATCACTTGATGCCTCGAAGCCAATTAATCTCACGAAGCAAGATGACGCAATAGGTGCAGAAAAACCGTCTGGTGTCGATCAGTCCAGGAATTTTGCCGATAGCAAAAGTAGATAGGCAAGGTTACATCACGCGAACCTTCAATGGAGCACTCACTCACTTCTGACCCATCCGATGCGAGAGAGGACCCAGACAAACTCAATATCAATCCCCCGGCTTGAAGAAACTCAGTCTGAGCCCTGCTTCCGTATTCAACATCACGGAAGCGAAAATTGACGAGCTGGGCTTCGGGACATTGATTGATTGCATTGAGACAGGGTGACAAATTAATGGGAACAGCGAGCCTGCCGCCCAGTAACTCGCGAATGGTCATGGCGCCCACAGATTGATGACCCGCTGGGCATGAAAGAACCTTGAGCTCCTTTTCACCCAAGTATTTCGAAGAAAGGACACTGTCCCTTGGTTCCTCAAATGAGATGGCCGCATCCGAAATACCAAGCACAAGTGATTCAAAGCATGTAGCCGTTGGCTGATGCCACACATCAAGGTGAATCTGAGGGTGCGAGCGTTCAAACGAGTCGTACCAGTTTTCGGCAAAAAGACGCCCCCGCCCATGAAGGCAGGGGGCGTAAAGACGGAAGTGGCCGTCGGGCGAGACGCCGTCGTCCCTCGATTGGGCGTACTTTTTGAGATCGTCGACTTGTGCCAGGATCACGCGTGCACGACGCGCAAATTCTCTGCCCGCCGGAGACAAAACGGCCTCCCCCGCCGATCGGTCGAGCAAAACAATCTGATACTCAGATTCCAACTTTTTGATGGCCGACGAAACGGCCTGCGGACTCACGTGAACGGCGCGAGCTGCTTTGCGCACGCCGCCATAGTTCGCTACCGCTTGAAGGTATTCGAGTTGAGAAAGCTGCATAGATTACTCCAAAGGCAGCCAAGTCGACGGGCTACGCGTCCTCAGATGAGGTTCTCGCCCAGGTTCTTGCCGCCGAGGACGTGCATGTGGAAGTGCATGACGGTCTGGCCGGCGTTGACGCCCTTGTTGGAGATGACGCGGAAGCCGTCCTCCAAACCCTTGGCCTTAGCGACCTCCTGGATGGCGTGAGCCATGGCGCCCATGGTCTCGGCAGGTACGTTGTCGGCGATATCGCTGTAGTGCTTCTTGGGGATCACGAGCGTGTGGACCGGCGCCTGTGGGTTGAGGTCGTCGAAGGCGATGACCTGGTCGTCCTCATAGACAACGGTCGAGGGGATCTCGTGGTTGGCAATTTTGCAGAAGATGCAATCACACATAGCTGGTTCCTTTCTCACAGACCAAGGTAATTATATTTGGTCGGGATGCTTAGAACGAGAGGTTGTCGTCCGTGTTGGCGGCTTCGCCGTCGGCGAGCACGTCGTTGCCGTCGACGTCCTTCAGGAGCACCGAGACCTTCTGCTCGGCATCGGACAGGCGGGTGCGCAGGCTCTTGAGGAGCTCGACGCCGCGGGTATAGCTCTCGAGCGACTCCTCGAGCTCCATATCGCCCGACTCCAAGCTGCGGATGATGAGCTCCAACTCCTGCGAAGCCTGCTTGTACGTAAGCTGCTCGACCGGGGTCTTCTCTGCCATATCTGTTTCCTTTCCTAAGGGTCTACCACTGTGAAACGCGGTCTACTCGACCGCGTTGACGGTTGCCGCCACGTTGCCGTCTGCCATGCGCACGCGGATGGCGTCGCCGGGCTTAAAGATCTTGACGCTCGTAGCCACCCCATCATCGCTGTACGCGATGGAATAGCCGCGGGCAAGCACCTTGAGCGGCGACAGGGCATCGAGCGACGCGGCAGCTCGGCCCAGGTCGGACGCTGGCTTGCTGAGCATCGTGCGCCCCTGATGCTCTAAACGGGAACTCGCAAGCGTGAGCGCATGACGCTTGCCATCGAGCCCTGAGGTGCTTGCGACCAAGCGCTCGGGCAGACGCTCGAAGTTGGAGCGGAAAACCCCGACCGAGCGCACTATGGCGCCGGACAGACGATCGGCCGTCAGGGCAAGCTCAGACTCGCGACGCTCGACCATAAACGTTGGATCGTTGAGACACGGGCGGCACGCAGCCGCATCGAGCGCATCGCCTAAGCGGGCCGTATAGGTATCCCAGGCACGGCGACCGCGCTGATCGAGCATTTCCAGATCGACCTGATTCGACCCGATCATCGATGCCATTGCGGCACCCAGGCGCTGATGGCGCGCCTCGAGCACGTCGGCCAACTCCGTCATAGCCGGCGCCACCGATTCTGCCGCGGCCGTGGGCGTGGAGGCCCGGCGGTCGCTCACCATGTCGCAGATCGAGGTATCGGGCTCATGTCCAATGCCCGTCACCACAGGCACGGGACAGGCCGCCACCGCGCGGGCAAGCTCCTCGTCGTTGAAGGTCATGAGGTCCTCAAAGGAGCCGCCGCCACGCACCAGCAAAATACAGTCGGGCGCCGGCGTAATAGAAGCGGCCCGGCGCAAGCCCTCAATGAGCTCGGCCGGCGCACCCTCGCCTTGAACCTTGGCGCCCACGCAGACGAGCTCAACGAGCGGGTTGCGCCGGCGCAGCGTACGCTTGACGTCGTCGATCACGGCACCCGAAAGCGAAGTGACGACTGCCACACGCGAGCAGAACACCGGGATGCGGCGCTTGCGTGCCTCGTCCATCAGGCCCTCGCGGCGTAGCTTTTCGGCCAACTGAGCCACCTGCTGGCGCAGCAAGCCCTCCCCCGCCAGCGAGAACGAGCGGGCGACAAAGCTCATGCGACCCGTAGGCTTGTAGAGATTGAAGCTGCCCTTAAAGCTCACCTGCATACCGTCGCGCAGATCGAACGTGCGCTTGAGATAGGCGCCCTTCCATATGATGCAGTCAACGGCTGCCGAGTCGTCCTTAATCTGGAAATAGCAGTGGCCGCTTCGGGCGTTAGGACCACGAAAACCTGTGACCTCGCCCAGGACGCTCAGCTGCGGAATGGCATCGAGCGCGCCGGCGGCAATCTCCACCGCTTGGCTCACGCTGAGCTCTTTGCGCTCCTGCTCGTCCGAACCGTCGAACTCGGCGGAAACGGCATTGCCGGTTAGATTCCAGCCTGCCACGCAGCCTCCTTTCGTCATCGTGCACAAGGGCTCCGGCCCTGCGCAAATTCAAGTCCAACACATAGTACAGCGCCGCGGGGACACAAATCTCCGCGGCGCCTGTCAAGCCAATTTGTTATCGGTTGGAGTTTCTGTTGTAGCGAGCCATCAGGTAGAGCAGCTGAATGATCGAAGTGAGCGCTGCAGCAACGTAGGTAAGCGCGGCTGCCGTCAGGACCTTCTTGGCACCATTGACCTGCTTGGAGCTCATGCCCGACTGCTCGATGTACGCCACGGCGCGGCGGCTGGCATCAATCTCGACCGGCAGCGTAACCAACTGGAACAACACACTAAACGAGAAGAAGACCAGCGCGAGGGTCGTGAGCCCCGCGATGTTCATAAACAGGCCCATGAGCAGCACGATCGTCCAGGTGTTCTGCGTAAAGTTGACGACCGGGACCAGGGCGGTGCGCACCCTCATCATGGCATAACCACTTTGACGCTGGGCGGCATGGCCCGCCTCGTGGCAGGCCACGGCAACGCTTGCGACCGATCCGCCCGAGCGGTTGGCTTCCGAGAGATACAGGTTGTTATCCTGAGGGTTGTAATGGTCGGTGAGCTCACCAGCGACACCCTTGATACCCACGGCACTGCAGCCGTTGGCGTCGAGCATGCGGCGCGCGACCGCAGCACCCGTATCGCCGTCCGAGCGAACCTTGGACCAGGTTTTGTACGTCGAGTTGATATAGCTCTGTGCAGCAAGGCCAAGCACCGTACAGACAAGGACAACCAGCAGATACAGCGGGTCGATGCCAAAGCCGTATCCATAGTAGTAGGGCATACGAATTCCTCCGAATCGAGTTACACATTGGAGGCATTCTACCCACTCGCCCAGACAATGAGACACCATCGATGTTTTGTCGCTACCGGTTTGTATCGTTTGGCAAAACCGCGTAATTACAAAAGCTCGATTTTACCGTCCTTCACCGTCAGCCCCATATTGCCCGAGAGCAGATCGTCCAGGCGCGAACCCACAAGCTCAAAACGCCAGCCTTCGCGCAGGGGGCTCTGCTCGGGATGCTCAATATAGTCGGCAAGGTCATCGCGCGAGGCAATGACCGAGGTCGCCACGCCCGAGCGCTCGGCAACCAGGCGAATGAGCGCATACATCAGGTCCGTCACGCTCTCCAGCTCCGGAGAGATCTGGCGATGCCCGCGCACCATGAGCGGCAGGCGATCGTGCGGGCAGCTCGCGCCGCGCTTGATAGCCATCAACGCACCGTCCACGTCGCGCTCCCCCAACTGATCGGTACCACGGATGCTGCGGAACTCCTCAACGCGCACAGGATTGCGCTTAACGAGCGCCAGCAGCGTGTCGTCGGACATGACCCACTTGCGCGGGATGTTGCGGCGCTCGGCGCGGTCCTCGCGCCAAGCGGCGAGCTCGCGCGCGATACCCAGCTGGTGACGGCTGCACGAGTTGATGCGTTTGACCTTGCGGAACGCCTCGTGGCGATCGGCGCGATAGTGCGACTCGTCAGCCAGCGGGCGCAGCTCGTCGAGTACCCAGTCCACACGGCCCAGCTCGCGCAGGCGGCTCATCATCTCGGTATAGGCGACGATCAGGTACTTGACGTCATCGATCGCATACTCAATCTGCTTATCGGTCAGCGGGCGGCGCGACCAGTCGGTTAGCGACTCGGTCTTGGGCAACGAGACGCCGCAAAACGTCTGCACGAGCGCGCCGTAGGAAATCTGCTGGCGCTCGCCCAAAAAGGAGGCGGCCACCTGCGTGTCAAAAATCGGACGCGGTAGCACGCCTACGGTATGAAGCATGACCTCCATATCCTGCGAGCAGGCGTGGAAGACCTTGGTCACGCTCTCGTCGGCCATAAGCTCGGCCAGCGGCGATAAGTCGTCGATTACCAAGGGATCGACCGCTACGCTCTCGGCAGGGGTAGCAATCTGAACCAAACACAGACGCGGATGGAACGTGCGCTCGCGCAAAAACTCGGTATCGACGGCAATCGCGTCGAACTCACGGGCGCGCTGGCAAAAGTCGAGTAGAGCCTGATGTGTGGAAATGTACATATCAACCCATCGAATAAGGTTAGGCCCGAAAAACACGGGTAGGATATCGGCATTGCCTTACAACTATACTCGGTTAGTCACAGAACGGGAACGTAAGTATGCGCTGCCTTATCATCCACAACCCGGCATCGGGCCCCAGCTCAGATGAAATCTACGCATTCACGCACGCCCTCGCGCAGGGCGGCGATGAGGTCGTGATGCGTTTTATCGGTGATGGCATGGAGCCCGAGGACGCCGTGGCAGACGTGCGCGAGTTTGATCGCGTGGTCGTTTCGGGCGGCGACGGCACTGTCTCCAACGTGCTCGACCAGATGCGCGGGTGCGGTGTCCCCACGCTCGTCTTCCCCTCCGGCACAGCCTGCTTGTTCTTTAACAACATCGGTAATGCCCCCGAGGCAGCGGCGCTTGCCAAGGCTTGCCGCGCCGGTCGCACGGTCAAAGTAGACATGGGCGAGCTCTTTTGGCTCGACGAGGACGGCAACGAGAAGCGCCACGGCTTTATCATCATCGCCGGCTCGGGCTTCGACGCCGAGATCATGATGAAGGCCGCCCCCACCAAAAACGACATCGGCGAGATCGCCTACTTCCTCTCCGCGCTCGCCACGCCCAACCCCACGGTGGCGCACTTTACGATTGAGCATGACGGCATTGTCGAGGAGCTCGATGGCATCTGCTGCATGGCCGGCAACACCTCGGTCATCCAAAACGACATCAACCTGTTCCCCGATTGCCGCATGAACGACGGCATGGTCGACATCGCGGTCATCGAGCCCGTAAAAACCGTGCAGCTGCTCCCGACCGTGATCACCGCCGCGCTCGACCCCGCCGGCAAGGTGCTCGGTCGTCCGCAGTTTAAGATCATCCAGACCAAGGAAGCCAAGATCACCTGCACCCCGTCGCTGGGCATGCAGTTCGATGGCGAGATTATCTCCAGCAATTCGGGCGTCTTTGGAGCCCGCGCGCTTCCGCAATGCCTCGACCTCATCGTCGACGAATTCTCACCGCTCGGAAAATAGGAGGACCCCATGAACGACAATCCCCTGATCGGCTTTATTGTCATCGTCTTGGCCATGCTCGTCGGTTACGCCATCAACGTGATTCACCGCCGAAAGAAGTAAATCCACATTGGTATGATATTCATCCAGTTATGGCCTCTCCCGCTGTTTATGCATTCGTCAAACAGCGGGGGATTTTCATTTCGGGCATTCCCAGCTACTTTATTCGGCTACAGTAATTACAGGGCGTCTTTATTAAAGTAAAGCTGCAAACTGAGTACGATTAACCGCTCATCGCATATTTCATCACGCTTATCGAGTAAGTTTCTTTCATAGATGAATATTGTTTCCAGTTCGTTACGCTAATGAGGTGTCTTTATTGGCTGAAGCCCTCTGGCGACAGAGGGCTTTCGCACGCTGGGAGGGAAAATGAGGAAAACTCGCCCCGTCAACGCGCTCAAGAAGCTAGGCATAGGCCTCGCCTTTGGAGCTGCGACCATCATGTCCATGCCGACATCTGCGCTCGCCTGCACGCAAATGTACATGGGCAAAAACCTTACGGCCGACAACAACACGTACTATGGTCGCGCCGAGGACTTTGGCCCGCGCTACCTCAAGCACTTTGGCATTGAGCCGTCGCATGCCCCCGGGTATACCTACGGCTCAGACGAGTCCGGCTTCTCATACAGGTCGACCAAGACTACATATCGTTATAGCTACGTGCGCGATCATCCTTCGCAGTGGCACGGGCGCTATGATGCCTACTCTGAGGCAGGCATCAATGAGAAGGGCGTGTCCTGCTCCGCAACGCTGACCACCAACATGAACGATAAAGCCGCCAAGGCAGACCCCCTGACCGACACTGGCATTGGCGAGTATAGCTACGGCAGCGTTATCTTAGGCGAAAGTGCCAAAGCACGTGAGGGTGTCGAGCTCCTCGGCAAGATCATCGACGAGCAGGGCGCCAACGGCAACGATCAGATTATCATCGCCGACAGCAACGAGACTTGGCTGTTTGCCGCACTTTCCGGCCACCAGTGGATCGCCATGAAGCTCGCCGATGACGTCGCCTCACTCAACCCCAACATCGGCGGACTCAATTACGATGTCAACCTTGATGACACCGAGAACTGCCTCCACTCCGAGGGCATCCAGACCATGCCCGAGAAAAATGGCTTCGCCGAGTACACCGACGGCAAGTTCGACGTTGCCAAGACCTATGGCAAAAGCGTCGCCGATTCCGGCGTTCATCAGTGGACTCGCTATGTCCAGGGCCGCGATTACTTCATGGCCCCGTTGACCAAGGGCGCGGATTACGACATCGTCACGGTTAAACCGAAAAAAGGCCCCGACCAAATCGGGGCCATGGTCAGCGAGATCCAGCCCCTGTTCTTCCAGCCCGGCAAGTCCGACTGGAACACCTTTGAGATGATCCGTGCATTTGGCAACCGCGGCGAAAATGTCCCCGGCCTCAACGCCAACACCGACGGTGTCTACGCCATCGGCACCGAAAGAAGCACCGAGACCAACCTCTTCCAGATCCGTCAGGACATGGACCCCGAGATCGCGACCATTCAGTGGGAGATGCTCTCCCGCGCCGCCTACTCCGTCGCTATTCCTCTGTACTCTGCACTGCTCACCGAGGTCAGCCCCTACTTCAGCAATCAGGATGTCTCCTACGATCACTGCGAAGAGACGGACATCGTGAACAACGAGGAGCCCGAGAACTCCATCAACTACGTCCTCATGGACATTAGTTCCCTCTGCTACGAGCACCGCGAGCAGCTCGGCACCGGCGTTCGCGCCTACCTCGACGCTCTCCAGAACGAGCTCATCGAACAGAACCTTGAGGTCGATGCTGCTATGCAGGCCGAGACCACCACTGAGGGCCGCACCGCCCTGGCAAACAAGGCCGGCAAGGCTGCCACTGAGAACACCTACGTCAAGTGCAAGGCCCTGCTCCAGGAGATGCGCGCTTATCTGAAGGCTGAGGATTTCAGCACGCCCTTCACCCCGAGCGACCTGAACACCGAGACCAACGGCCTCAAGGTGTCCATCACCTACGCCAAGGACGCTCTTGCCACCGACCCGGTAACCCCGGATCAGCCTGGCACCCCCGAGCAGCCTGGTACTCCTGAGCAGCCCGGTACCCCCGAGCAGCCCGCTAAGCCCGAGCAGCCCGCTAAGCCCGAGCAGCCCACCACCAAGCCCGAGAAGCCTGGCAAGTCCGACACCACGACCACAGTAACCACCAACAAGACGAACACCAAGGGCGGCCTGCCCACCACTGGCGATCGTTTTGATGGCCGCATGGTGGCCGCATTCGCCATCGCTGGCGTTGCCGTCATCTCCGCAGGCGGTTACTTCCTCTACCGTCGCAATAAGGAGTAACGTCTTAGCTGAGCGGGCGAGGCAGCAATGGCAGCCTCGCCCGCTTAACCCGCCTTTTTGGCCGACGGGAAACCCACGGGAAACCCGCCTGAAATCTTTTTAAAAAAGATTTCCCCGCACACACTTCGCTGTGCTATAGTGCAGCGCAACAGCAACTAGGTGCGACCGCGCCACGGCATCACGAAAGGAGCCACCAACATGAAGGACACGATGAAATCTCTCAACAACTGGTGGTGGCGTGATGCGAATACGATCGGTCGACAGTGAGTCCCTCACGCCTGTTTTTGCGCTCTAGGTGATTGGAAGGCCTCCGGTTTCGACCGGGGGCCTTTTTCTATCTCGAGCCCGATCGCATTCGCATCACGCGCCTCCGCTTTTCTCTTGCAATCCCCTTCCGAAAGGATTTTCACCATGTCTCAGAACACCACCGCCACCCAGCCCCGCACCGTCCAGACCGCCGACCGTGGCAAACTCGATATCCGTGCCCTTGTCCTGCTCGCCATTCTGCTTGCTGCCGGCTTCATTCTCAACTTCACCGTCGGCAAGGCAATCTCGGGCATCTCGGGCGGCATGATCAGCCCCGAGTTCATCATCTCGGCCTTCTGCCTCACCATCTTGGTCGTTCGCCCCAACATTGGCCAGGCGCTCGTCATCGGCCTCATTTCGGCCGCCGTGATCCAGATCACCACCACCTCGCCGTTTGTCGATTTTGCCGCCGAGGGCATTGCCGCCATGCTCATGGCTGTCATTGTCAACGCTGCTACCAAGGGCGGCCAGGTTAAGCCTATTGTCGCCATCGTCGCAACGTTCGTGACCACCTTTGTCTCGGGCGTCATCTTCATGGTCATCAAGATGGCCATGCTCGGCGTGGTGGGCGAGCTCGCCGCAGCCATGCTGCCCGTTGTCGCCATGACCGCCGTCTTTAACGCCATCCTGGTCGGCGCCCTCTACCTGCCCATTCAGAAGGCCCTGAAGCTCAACTAACCCGCTCGGCTTTATGAGCCACCCCATCTTGGCGTTCATTCGTCGCTCGCGTACCCAAGTACGCTTCGCTCCTCTTTCGCGCCAACCTGGGGCCCCTCGTAAAGCCGTCTCCGCACTCCACCAACAAAGACTGTCCCAAACAACTAGCTCTTGGGGACGTTCTTAAACGACTAGTCATTAAAGAACGTCCCCGATGACTATGAAAGGTATCCATGGAAACGATCATCAACGTCGACGATGTCTCGTTCTCCTATGGCACGCAGACCGAGCAGGCGCTCAGCCACATCTCACTCAGCGTGAACAAGGGAGATTTCATCGGCATCATCGGGCCCTCGGGCGCCGGCAAGTCCACGCTTGCCGCCTGCCTGTCGGGCGCCGTGCCCCACCACTACACCGGCACGTTCTTTGGGTCCGTCATGGTTGACGGCCACGACACCTGCGAGGTCTCGTTGACCGACGTGTCGCAAATCGTCGGCAGCGTGCTGCAGGATATCGACACGCAAATGGTCGCCTCGGTCGTCGAGGACGAGATGCTCTTTGGCCTCGAGAACTTTGGCGTCCCCCATGACCAGATCGAGCAGCGCGTGAGCGAAACGCTCGAGACCGTCGGCATCAGCGACCTGCGCGACCGCGAGATTGCCACCCTCTCGGGCGGACAGAAGCAAAAGGTAGCCATCGCCGCCATTCTCGCTATGCGTCCGCGCGTCTTGGTTCTCGACGAGCCCACCGCGGCACTCGACCCTGCCAGCTCCACGCTGGTCTTCGAGACGCTGCGTGAGGCAAACCGCGCACTTGGAATCACCATCGTCGTCGTTGAGCAAAAGGTCGCCCTGCTCTCGGAGTACTGCAACCGCGTGCTCGTGCTCAACCATGGCGAAATCGCGCTGCAGGGCGAACCACACGAGGTCTTCGCGCATACCGACGAGCTCCGTGCCATCGGCGTCGACTGCCCTCGCGTCACGCGTATCTTCAATAGCCTCGAGGCCGATGGCCTGGTAAGCGGTACCCCTTGCTTGGATGTCGATGAGGCCGAGCGCCTGATTTCGGGCATCGTCGACCCCGCACACGCGGCCAGCGAAGCCCAGGCGCCCGCCGGCTCACCGCACGCACCGTCGTTGCGCCCTCATGCCAAGGACGCCGAACCCGTACTCACCTTCGACCATGTTGAGTTTGCCTATCCCAATGGCGGCGCCGCCGTACACGACCTTAGCCTGACGCTCTATCCCGGCGAGCTCGTGGGCATCGTCGGCCAAAACGGTGCCGGCAAGACCACGCTCACCAAGCTGCTCACAGGCCTGCTCAAGCCCGCCTCGGGCAGCGTGCGCGTCACGGGACTGGATACCGCGGCCGTTCCCACGAGCCGCATCGCCCGCGAAGTCGCAACCCTCTTCCAAAACCCCGACCGCCAGATCTGCAAGGATACCGTACTCGACGAGGTCGCTTTTGGCCTGGAGCTTGCCGGCATCGACCGTGCCGAGGCTCTGCGTCGCGCTCGACTCGTTATCGACCGCTTTGGCCTGCCTGCCGATGAGGCACCTTTCTCGCTTTCGCGCGGCCAGCGACAAATGGTGGCGCTTGCCTCCGTCGTAGTGGTTGAGCCCAAGATCGTCGTGCTCGACGAGCCCACGAGCGGCCTTGATTACCGCGAGTGCATGACCGTCATGGAAACGGTGCGCACCATGGCCGAGCGCGGCTGCGCCGTTATCATGGTCTGCCACGATATGGAAGTCGTCTCGGATTTTGCCGAGCGCATTGTGGTAATGGCCGACGGTAGCATCCTCGACCGCGGCCGCACGCACGAGCTATTCTCGAACATCGATCTCATGCAGCGTGCCTATGTTGAGCCGCCCCAGGTTATTGAACTCTCGCGCCGTCTGGCATCTTCCGTCTCGCCCGCTTTTGCACAGGTGAGCGAGGTCAGCGATGTCGTTCGCATTACCAAGGAGATGGTCCGCCGTGGTTAACGTCATCGACTACATGCCAGGCGATACGCTGCTGCATCGCCTGAACCCCGTCGTCAAATTGGGCCTCGCCGCCGCCATCATCGTCGGCATCTTCTTGTCCGACACCTACGTGGCGCTGCTGGGCTTTTTGGTGCTCACCCTTGCGCTGGGTGCCTATGCCGGCGTCGTCGACCGTCTGTTCTCGCTGCTCAAGTTGCTGATTCCGCTCGCGCTTATCATGCTGGTGCTCCAGCTTGCCTTTATGCGCGATGGCAACGTGGTGTGGGGCTTTATCACCGACACGGGCCTCATCACAGGATCGAAGGCCTGTCTGCGCCTGCTGGGTGTGGCGTTACCGCTCATCCTCATGCTCATGGTGACCAAGCTCAACGACCTTGCCAACGCCTGCGTCGAGGTGCTGCACGTACCGTATCGCTATGCCTTCACCTTTACCACGGCGCTGCGCTTTGTGCCGGTGTTTGGTCAGGAGATGAACGCCATCATGGAAGCGCAGACCGCGCGCGGCGTCGAGTACGACACCAAGAACCCTATCAAGAAGCTTAAGCTCATGCTGCCACTGTGTGTGCCGCTGCTCATCTCGAGCGTGGGCAAGACCGATGCCACGGCCTTGGCGGCAGAACAGCGCGGCTTCTATCTGCGCACGCGCGCCAGCTCGTACAAGCGCTACCCCATCAAGGGCCTGGACATCGCCGTACTCATCGTCAGCATCGCCCTCATCGCCATCGGCTTCCTGTTCTAGTTCGCCACCGACAGCAACCGCCCAACGCAAAAGGCCTCGGCTCGCACCAAACGAGCCGAGGCCTTTATTGTTTCACCAGATAAAACCTACCAAAATTAACCTGTCCCTTTTTGACGGGTCGGAAGCTAGAGGCGGTAGGGGACGCCGCTGCGGATGATGGATTCGCGCACCAGGACATCCATGGCATCGAGGGTGATCTCGGGCATCTCTCGATACTTCTGCAGCACCGATAGCTCGGTGCAGGCCAGAATGACACGGTCGCAGCCGCTACGGGCGAACTCCCACATCACGCGGTCGAACTTATCCATATCGGGCTCACGTCCGGCTTTCACATCATCGTAGATAAGCGACATCACATCGTTCTGACGTTTCTCGCTGGGATAGACAACCTCAACACCCGCAGCCTCGCATTCGCAGCCGTAGACGCCCGCGCCCACGGTTCCGTCGGTGCCCATAATGCCAATCTTGTGCACTGGCTCGGCCGGCATACTCAGGTTGGGGTCGAACTCGCACTCCCCCATCACCGCACCCGCAAGGGCATAGCGCACCGACTCACGCGGCATGTGAATAATCGGCACCTTCGTAAACGACTGGATCTGGTCGTAGAAGTAGTGCGACGTGTTGCAGGGAATGGCAATGTGCGCACAGCCCAGCGACTCGAGTGCCTGGGCACACTCTTTCATGGTCGCCAGCAGCTTGGCATGCTCGCCGGTCTTAATGGCAAGCGTGCGGTCGGGCATGGTCGACTTGGAGAGCACCACCATGTCGATATGTTCCTGATCGCAGGCAGCAGCCGTATGGCGCACCACCTGGTCGTAGTAATACGACGTGGCCTCGGCGCCCATGCCGCCGATAACTCCCAGCTTTTCCATCGCCGCCTCCTTGGTGACGCTTGCGCAATTGCGCGTATCATACCCGCGCCCGCCCGATGTAAACCGGACGGGCGCCGCACTCATCTACTTGTAATACGTCTTGAACAGCTTAAAGTGGCGCAGCTTGGTGTGCCACATGCGCAGCCAGCGGTTAAAGACAAAGTCGCCCTTCATAAACGAAGGGTCGGCGCCCTTGCCTTCCTTGTCCAGGCGATGCACCTTAGCGCGCAGCTCGGGATCCTTGACGTACTTGTCGACGACGCCCATGGGAACGACCATCCACAGCGCCTCGTCCTGCGCCGTCACAAACTCCGGCTCAAACGGGCGGTTGAACACATACTCGTCCACCACATACTTGGCAACGTTAAAGCCGCTGTTAGTGACGTAGTAGTTGCTGCGACCTTGGCGCGTGTTGAAATCGAAGAACTTAAACGAGCCGTCGCGCTCGTCGTACTTAACGTCAAAGTTGGAATAGCCCACAAAGTGAAGGTCCTCGAGCAACTTGCGCACGCCGCCCATGAGCTCGTCATTGGGCTCGGTGATGATACAGGCGTGGTTGCCGACACCGTGAGGCTGATGCTCCTCGAGCAGCACGTGACCCAGGCACATCATGCGCACCTTGCCGTTGCGGTCGGAATAACTGGTGAGTACGCGCATGTACTCGTCATTGCCGGGCACGCGATCCTGCAAGATCAGGTCGTCGGTGTAGCCGCTGGCATACGAGTCGCGAATGACCTGTTCCAGCTCGGCACGGTCGGCAATCTCATAGGCCTTTTTCTGGCCCTCGAACTCGTGCTGCCACCACATGATGCCGTCAGAAGGCTTCAGAATCATCGGGTAGGGAAAATCGATCTGGTCGAGCACTTCGGCAGGCGCCTCGCCTTGGGCGTTCAGCATCGCCATGGTGAAGGTAAAGGTATGCGGATAGGGCACGCCATGCTTCTCGCACAGCTCGTAGAAGATCTCCTTCTTCTGACACTGTTCAAGCATGCTATAGGGAGCGTAAGGCGCGACGATGTTATCCGCCAACTCATGGGCATCCTTGGCCTGAGCCACGAGGGCAACATAGTTATCGCCACAGCCCACAAGGACAATCGTCTTATCGGCATGCGCTTGGGCAATGCCGTTGACGGTCCTGAGCATCACGGGCATGGTATCGATATCCACGTTGGGCGTGTAGTCGATAATCTGGCTGCGGTACGCGGGACCCGTCTGATACTTGCCAAAGACCAGACTCTTGACCTGGTACTCCTCGTAGAAGGCGCGCGCCACCGAATAGGCGTTGATGTCGCCACCGAGCAGCACGGGAATGAACTCGCGCTCTGTAAACTGCAATGCCATGGAAACTTCCTATCATGAACTGCCCACACAACGGGCGGTCTTTGCGCAACTGATTTATTCTAGCGTGCCAAGCCGCCGGCGCCCAAAGCTCCACCGTATCTATGGCAATCGACGTGATCGTCCAGCATAAAGCCGCACTCACCGCGATGGGGCCTTGTAGCCGCAAACCCCCTGTTGAGATAGCTTTCACGACCGAAAGCCCGTCCGCAAACAGGCCCCCGTAACGTTAAAGTTGAACTCTATGGTTTCTCAACAATTCATCATAACTGCAGGTCAAAGCCAAAGCCTCAAGTTCAACTTGACCCTTTGGAACCTTTAAGGTTCAAGTTGAGGTCGAAAGCAGTAGTAGAATACCGTTCGAACCATAACCTACGATTGATTGCAGAGGGACTGGATGCAGCATTCGAATCATCGCGCCGCAGCGCTCATTGCGTCGAAGCCGGCTCGTATCATCACGAGCGCCGCACTCGCCGTTGCGCTGACGGCCACGCCGATGCTCTCCCCCGTTGCGGCGTATGCCGCCTCGCAGGCAACGCAGGACCAGCTTTCCGCAGCCCAGCAGAAGATCGAAGCCGCCACGAGCGCCTACAACGACGCCCGCACCAAACTCGATGACCTGCAAAAGCAGATTGACTCCAATGAGGCAAGCATCGAGGAAATCGAGGCTAAGCTTCCCGAGCAGCAGGCCAAGGCAAGCTCCGCCATGCGCGATCTGTACAAGTATCAGAAGGGCACCAACCCCATCGTGAGCTTCCTGGTCAACGCGCAGAGCCTGGGTGAGTTCATCACGACCTGCAAATACACCAACCAGATCACGAGCTCGAGCGTCGACGAGATCGAAGAGCTCAATAATATGCAAACCGAACTCGAGCAGAACAAGGCTGAGCTCCAGCAGGCCAAGTCTCAGCTTGAGGCAGAGCAGAAAAACGCCGAGAATGCGTTGGCTCAGGCCCAGCAGCTCCGCAGCGAGGCACAGGCAAAAGCCGAGCAGGAAAATGCCGCCGAGCTTGCCAAGCTTGAGGCCGATAAGGCCGCTGCCGCCGAGAAGCTCTCGGGCGAGGGCGTAAGCGGCAGCAATTCCAGCAGCCAGGCCACCAACACCAACACCACCATCGGCACCACGGTGAACAACGCCAATACCGGTAGCTCCGATTACGATTCGTTCATTAATGAGTGGACGAGCCGCATCGACAATTATCTCGCCGGCTCCCCCATGGCAGGCCAGGGCTATAACTTTGCCGTCGCCGCTTGGAATACCGGTGTCGACCCCCGTTGGTCCCCCGCCATCGCCTGCATCGAGAGCACCAAGGGTGCTTATTGCGCCAATTCTTACAACGCCTGGGGCTGGAGTGCCCGTGGCGGCGGTTGGCGCAGCTTTGGCAGCTGGAGCGAGGGCATCTCCGCTCACGTTGCCTATCTGGGTGCCAACTACGGCTCCACCCTTACTCCGGCAGCGGCCAAAAAGTACTGCCCGCCCACGTGGCAGGACTGGTATAACAAAGTCGCCGCTCAGATGAACCGCATCTAAGCGCAACTGCAAAGGGCCCCAATGGGGCCCTTTTCTTTTAGGTAGCGGAGGTATCGACGACGCCGGTCGCATTGGCAACCGCGACTATGACGATCATGCATAGGAGCAGCACACCCAATGCCTTGAGCCAGAGTTTCGCGAGTTTCTTGCCGCGATAGCTGTCGAGCAGTACGAATCGCCGACGAAGACGGCGCTTATCGAGCAGCGCAAAATGCATAAGCACCATAAGGCCATCGACAAAGAAAAAATACTCGATTATGAGAAGCCACGTCGGGTAGCTTTGGTTTGCTCCCGTGGGGTGAAAGACGGCAAAGTGACTTCCGGCAAAGAACACAAGTAGCGAGAAGCAGACAAGCGTATTCCAAATGCGCCCCAGAGACTCCGGAACGCGAGAGAGCAGACCGCATGCAACAGAGGCGGCAGGCCTAGGAAGCCCTGCGGGGTTCTGGAGCCCTTGGGGCGTCAACACCGTCTCCGAGTCTGGAGTACGGACAGGCGCAGGCGCAGGAGGCCGCACGGGGCGACTCAGATCGTATGCCGCGCGCGTAGCCCGTCCCAACGCTTCCGCACTCGCAAAACGCTTAGCCGGGTCGAGCGCCATCGACATGCAGATGACATCGGCAAGTGGAGTGGGAATGCCACGCGCCTCGCATTGCTCGCGCATGTCGAGCCCTGGTTTAGGGTCGATTCCCGTCAAGCAGAAGAACAACAGGGCGCCAAGTGCGTAGACGTCGCTGCGCACACTCGTCTGCCCAAACCCATACTGCTCGGGCGGCGCATAGGGTCGCGTGCCAAACTTGACGGTGTCGGCATCGGCGCCATCGCGCCATACGCGCGCGATCCCCAAGTCGATAATCACCAGCGATGAAAACGTCAGGCCCTCATCGAGCGTACGGCTCGCACCTGTCACGATGATATTCGATGGCTTGAGGTCGCGATGGATCACCGGCGCCGACGTCTCCCCCGCCATTGCAAAACCGGCGTGGAGCTCGCCCACGGCGTCGCAAAGGGCAGGATACAATTCACGTGCATAATCGGGGGTGGCTCCCAGACGGTCCACCAGCACCCCGAGCGTCTCTCCTTCGATATATTCCATAACCACGTTAAGCTCGTCGCCCACACGACGGCAATCGACGATTCTGGGCAGGTGCTCAAAACGCCCGCCCGCCCGCTGGGCGGCAAACAGACGCTCGTATGCCCCGCCGATTTGAGCCGAAGCATCGATGCGTTTACGGACAAAGGGGCCGAGCGAACCACCGCCGGTTCCTTCAAAGTACACGAGCTCAGTTGTTTCAACGGACGAGCGCTTAAGTACACGCTCCACGCGATAGCTGTCGTCGCGATCGAGCGACGCCAGGTGCTCGGCAAGCGCTGCGGTCAGCTCGTCATCGGGATATGTTGGGGTCTGAGTATCCATAGCCTCCATCATAGCGCAGGGCGCAGACACCCCATGGCATCCGCGCCCCGTTCGTTTGCATCGTTGTTCGGCAGCTCCGCCGGCTCAGATATCAGCCGCTAACTCACCGTCTCCTCGCCAAAGCGATACAGCTCCTCGTTGACCTTTTGGAGGCTGCACCCGCGATCGATGCAAAAGATGATAATCGCGTCACGGCGATCCTTGCAGTTGAGGACGCTCACCCCGGCAGCCGTCAGCGCACGGTTGGTCTCTTTGAGCGTCAGCGCCATCGCAAAGGCAATCTGCAGCACCTTATTGCGACTCGGGTGACGCGCACCAGTAAAGATCTGATAGCCAAAGGTCTCATTGAGATCGGCCATACGAACCACGCGAGAGCGCTCCAAGCCCTTTTCCTGCATCAGCTGCTTCAGGTAGTCCGAAAGCGACGGGGCGGCAAAGTCGTGCTCCCTGATATAGCCATCGATGTTCGGTGCATCGAGAAGCTCATTGAGCAACTCCTCAGTCAGCTTTTTATCGGGCATACGACTTCACCTCCCCCAGTGCATGCAACATGCTAGAAACCGCTTACGTCCGAACGCTCCCAGCTAGCAACCTGGTCGGGAGACACCGTACCCAGCGCCTCGAACTTCCAGGAGCCGCCCGCCTTCAGATGATTGGTGTTTGCAAGAGCCGTTCCAACCTGGTTGCCATCGGCATCATACAGAACATACTCAATCTGAATGTAGCTCTTTTCCTTGTCCGTGTTATTGGTCAGCGTGCCCGTGATCTTATAGGCAAACTGACTGGAGGTGTCTTCAGCCTCGTCAGCAATGGTATACGGTTCTTGCGGTTCTTTTTGCTCCTCAGCCTGCTGTGTCGCCTCGGCAGGTTTTGCCGAATCGCTCGCAGACGAATCGGTTGAATTGCCACCCATAGAGCCCACGGCACCGACGATAACCAGCACCACGATGACGCCTAGGACAATCTTGCCGATCGGCTTCTTTCCCTCTTTTGCCATTATTCATCCTTCCTACGATCCGGCTACCGCGCCGGCACACAGCACATCGTAGAAAGGATTGAACTTGAATTCATTAGCTGAGAGCTAAGGTTGCGGTAAACGGCCAATGCAGCTATCCAGACGCCGAGCAAACGCACTTTGCGTGACCGTCTGCTAGCAGCGCATCAACCCACCGTGACGGATTCCCCGGTAAAGGTGCTCACAAGCAACAGGATAAAGAAAACTAAATAGCTGATGCTCAATAGGTAGGCGACGACTAAAAAGATAGTCCATCCAACATTGGTCTTACCATCGGCACGACGTTGCTCGCGAGAACGGCACAGCCAGACCGTCACGCCAATGGCCACAATCAGCAACACGAGTGCCGCTGCTGCCACCCCGGCAAGCGCAAACATCACGCCAATGCTCACAGCAATAACCGGGAGCAGTAGCAAGCCACACCCGCATCCACCCGGGCTATATACGGCAGACTGTCGGCGTCGCCTCATCGTCGCCCCCATCATCTTTGAACACTACAGTGCGATGGCCCGCTGAACAGGAACGATCTTATCGAGTTCCGGTTCGATCCGCCTTTTCTCGGCCTCAAGGTCAAACGCCACCTGAGCACGCAGCCAATAACCATCCGTCAGGCCAAAATAACGGCAAAGACGGAGGTCGGTGTCGGCCGTCACGCGACGTTTTCCCAAGACAATCTGCCCGATACGCTGAGCAGGAATCCCGGTCTCTTTCGCAAGGCGATATTGAGAAATGCCCATGGGAACAAGAAACTCCTCTTTGAGAAGCTCACCAGGAGTCACCGGCGACAGCAAATCGGCCGAAGTCTCATCACTTGTGATAATCGACGATTTCGACATTCCAAGCCATCTCCTGTCTCCACTCAAAACAGACCCGATAGCGCTCGTTAACACGGATGCTATATTGCCCGGCACGATCGCCCTTCAAAGCTTCCAGGCGGTTGCCCGGTGGAACGCGAAGATCATCAAGCGAAGCACAAACCTGCAGTTGGCGAATCTTCCTCAACGCAACACGCTCAAAGGGCACGAACTTCCTGACCCGCACACCCATGGCAAAGCGTTCGGTATCCTCATCTTTATACGATGCAATCATAGTATCGCCTTACGTTAGTAACGTCAAACGTTTCTATAGACTTACATCTCTATTATATCGTACGTTTGTTCGTATTTTCTAGAACAAATAGTCCTTCACGCCTTAGTCAAGCAAAAGCAATCGTTTGTAGACATCGAGGCCTTTGAGTAGGATTTCCTCGTCGAAGAGCATGCTATCGGTATGCAGAGCGCTTGTGGCATAGGCGGGGCAGCCATCCGAATCACTCGGGTTGTCTTGGTCCTCTGGCATACCCGTGCCCAGCAGGAAAAATACGCCCGGCAGATGGCGTTGATAGAACGCGAAATCCTCGGCAATCAGCAGCGGCTCGTCCACGAGCTGTAACTCGGGCAGAGCAGGCGCGATTCGATCAAACAACTCGGGATCGTTGTCGACCGGCGGATAGCCCTCGGCAAAGTCGAGATCGTACGTGCAGCCCGTTGCAGTGCATGCCTCATCAAGCACGCGGCGCACACCCTCGCGTGCACGGTCGAACATGCCGTCCGTAAACACACGCAAGCTGCCGGCCACATGGGCCTCCCCCGCCACCGCGTTGCAGACGGTACCGGCCTGCAGCAGGCCAAACTTGCCGATACAGGGCTCGCCGGTGCCCAGTTCGTCCATCAGCTCGCGCTCGGTAACCAAAAACTTCGCTACCGCCAACGCGGCATCGTGTGACTCCTCAACCGGCACACCATAAGTCTTAGCAATATGGATACTCGCACCGTGAATATGGATATGCGTCTCGCTCGAACGCGCCAGCAGCGGACCAGAACAACTCGCCAGCGTGCCGGCAGACAGATCGGGCCACACATGGAAGCCAAAAATGCGGTCGGCCCCATAGCGCTCGAACACACCACTCTCGCATACCGTCTTGGCACCACCGGTCGTTTCCTCGGCCGGCTGGAACACAAAAAGCACGTTGCGTTTAAGTGAACCCGGCTGCTCGCGAATCGTGCGGTCGACATACGTCGCGGCGGCGAGCGCCATGGCCATGTGTCCGTCGTGCCCGCAAGCGTGCATCTTGCCGGGATGAGACGAGGCGAAGGCCGCACCCGTCGCCTCGGCAATGGGCAGCGCATCCATATCCGCACGAATCGCCGTGGCATGCGTGGCACCAACGCCAGCGTCAAAGAAAGCGCAGACGCAGCTGGGGCACGGATGGGTCACCTCGCAGGCAAGCGACGCCAACACGCCCTCGATATAGGCAATAGTCTGCGGAAGATCGAAGTCGAGCTCCGGGATCCTGTGCAAGTCGCGCCGATAGCGACGGAGTTCTTGGAGCTCGGTCATAGAGGTTCCTTTCATTGGTGTGCGCCGGTTGCTATCTATTGTGCCGCAAGATTGCCATACCCTTATTTCCAGCATATCCCTGCATTTTTTAAACGTTATATACGAATACTCTTGTTTGGTAAAGTGCAACGTGGTAGGGTCGTTACCACTTGATAGAGGCGCGGGCACGAAGAACCGCGGGCGAGCCGGCAGGCTTTGACCCCGTGGGGAGGCGAAACCCGCCGAACTGGGTTTTTCGGGCACGAACAACCTGGTGGGCCTGTGGGAAACACCCACAGGACTGTCTGCAGCAATGCGGGAGCGCTATCCGGACATTGGGTCCACGCTATGCGGATTCGATGCGCAGATGGCGCCGTCTGGATAGCGAGGTTTACGGGACATGGCATTGACCCCCAACGAGGCATATGCGGCCAAGCAGCCGTTTGTGGACAAGGAGACGCTCGAGCATATCGTCGAGCAGTTCCCCACGCCGTTTCATCTATACGACGAGGCGGGCATCCGCCGCAACATGCAAGAAGTGCGCGACGCCTTTGCATGGAACCCGGGCTTTAAGGAATACTTTGCCGTCAAGGCCAACCCCAACCCGGCGCTCATCTCCATTCTCAACGAATACGGCTGCGGCTGCGATTGCTCGAGCTATACCGAGCTCATGATCGCCCGCTCGCTGGGTATCACGGGACACGACATCATGTTCTCGTCCAACGACACGCCGGCGGCCGACTTTGAACTCGCCGACAAGCTGGGCGCCATCGTCAACTTTGACGACATCAGCCATATCGAGTTCTTTGAGCGTGTCGCGGGGCCCATCCCCAAGACAGTCAGTTGCCGCTTTAATCCGGGCGGCTTGTTCCAGCTCTCCAACGGCATCATGGACAACCCGGGCGACTCCAAGTACGGCATGACCACCGAGCAGCTCTTCGAGGCCTTTCGCACGCTCAAGGCCAAGGGCGCCGAGGACTTTGGCATCCACGCATTCCTTGCCAGCAACACCGTCACCAACGACTACTACCCCAAGCTCGCGCGCATCCTCTTTGAGCTTGCCGTGCGCCTGGAGCGCGAGACCGGCGCACACGTCGCCTTCATCAATCTATCCGGCGGCGTCGGCATCCCCTACCTGCCAGAGCAGCAGGCCAACGACATTCACGCCATCGGCGAGGGAGTGCACGCGGCATACGACGAGATCCTGGTTCCCGCCGACATGGGCGATGTGGCCATCTGCACCGAGATGGGCCGCTTTATGATGGGCCCCTACGGCTGCCTGGTCACCAAGGCCATCCACGAAAAGCAGATCTACAAGGACTATATCGGTGTCGACGCAAGCGCCGTCGATCTGATCCGCCCTGCCATGTATGGCGCCTACCACCACATTACAGTGATGGGCCAGCCGGGTGGCTCCGACAAGACCGCGGCGCCTGTCACAAACACGTACGACATTACGGGCAATCTGTGCGAGAACAATGACAAGTTCGCCATCGACCGCGAGCTACCGCAGATCGACATGGGTGATGTACTCGTGATCCACGATACCGGCGCGCATGGCTACTCCATGGGCTACAACTACAACGGACGCCTGCGCTCCGCCGAGGTGCTGCTGCGCCCCGACGGCTCGGCCGACCTCATCCGCCGCGCCGAGCGCCCGGGCGATTATTTTGCCACACTCGATGTGCTGCCGTGCGGCCGAGAGCTGCTGGCCAAGTCGCGCGCCGAAAGTGCTCGCCATCGCGCTCAGGACGAGCGCTTGGCCGTCGCCGCCCAATGGAATAAGCGCATCCAGATCGCGGAAGCGAAGGAGAAGAACATGGATATCCGCAACCTCGAGGGCTCAATCGTCGCCCTTGTTACGCCGTTTAAAAAGGACGGCAGCGTCGACTTTGACGCACTCGAGCGCCTTATCGATTTCCACCTGCAAAACGGCACCGACGCCATCCTCACCCTGGGCACCACCGGCGAGAGCGCCACAATGACCGATGACGAGGACAACTCCGTTGTCGCCGCCGTGGTCAAGCATGTTGCAGGACGCGTCCCCGTCATCGCCGGCTCGGGCTCCAACTCCACGCAAACCATGCTCACCAAGTCGCTCACTTACCAAGGCCTGGGCGCCGACGGTCTGCTGCTCATTACCCCCTACTACAACAAGTCCAATGAAGAGGGCATCTACCAGCACTTTAAGACCGTCGCCGATGCCGTGGACATCCCTTGCATCCTCTACAACATCCCCGGCCGCTGCGGCTGCGGCATCAGCGAGCGCAATGTGGAGCGCCTGGCCGCGCACCCCAATATCATGGGTATTAAGGAAGCCTCGGGCAACGTCGCCTATGCCGCCAAGATCGCACACCTGCTGTCCGACGACTTCCGCATGTACTCGGGCGAGGACGCACTCACCGTGCCGCTCATGAGCCTGGGCGCCTCGGGCACCATCAGCGTGTGGGCCGATGTTCAGCCGCAGCTCGTGCATGACATGTGCCGTGCCTATCTGGACGGCGACGTGGAGCGCGCCCGCGATATCCAGATTGCCGGTCAGCCGCTCATCAACGCCCTCTTTAGCGAGGTCAATCCCATCCCCGTTAAAGAAGCGCTCGCTCAGATGGGTATGATCGAGGCAAACTACCGCATGCCGCTGTGCCCCATGGCCAACGACACACGCGCTGCACTTACCGATGCTCTGAGGGGAGCTGGTCTGCTTGATTAAGACCGTCATTATGGGAACGGGCCGCATGGGCTCGCTCATCCGCACCACCGCCGAGGGCGTTGTCGACGCCGCCGGTCAGCCCGTTTTCGACATCGTCGCCCAGATCGGTTTCGATCTGTCCGAGCTCGAGAGTGCCCCGGCAGCCGACGTCATCATCGACTTCTCGAACGTCGTGACCTTCGATGCCGTCGTCGCCTATGTCGAGCGCACGGACGCGGCGTTGGTCTCGGGCACCACAGGCTACACCCCCGAGCAGATGGACCGCCTGCGTGAGCTGGGCCAGAACACCCGCGTTATGCACTCGGGCAATTACTCGATCGGCATCGCAGCCCTGCGTCATCTAGTGGCCCAGGCCACGCGTGAGCTGCCCGGCTTTGACTGCGAGATTGTCGAGACGCACCACAACCAAAAGGTCGACGCCCCCAGCGGCACTGCCAAGCTGCTGCTCGACGCCGTAGTCGAGGCCGAGCCCGAGGCAGGCTACCACCCCGTCTACGGACGCGAGGGCATGTGCGGAGCGCGCGACCCCAAGGAAATCGGTATGCACTCGCTGCGCGGCGGCACCGTCGCCGGCGTGCACGAGGTGAGCTTCTTTGGCCAAGATGAGGAGGTCACGCTCACACACCGTGCCACGAGCCGCCAGATCTTCGTCAACGGCGCCCTAGCCGCCGCCCAGAAGCTCGTCACCCGCGACTCCGGCTTCTACACCTTCGACCAGGTCATGTTTGCCTAACCAGGTATCAACCGTATCCACGCAAAGGAGAAACAGCATATGAGTAACGCAGCCGAGATGGATGCACAGGAGATTATCAACTACATCGCCACCGCGCCCAAAAAGACGCCCGTCAAACTGTACGTGCGCGAGAAGCCGGGCATGAAGGTCCAGTGGGGCAATGCACACGTCTACGGCGGCCGTCGCGGCAAGACCGTCTTTGGCGACTGGGATGAGCTCAAGGCAATCCTCGACGCTAACGCCGACTCCATCGACTACTACGACGTAGAGAGCGACTGCCGCAACTCCGCCGTGCCCATGCTCGACCTCAAGGGCATCAACGCCCGCATCGAGCCGGGCGCGATCATCCGCGACCGCGTCGAGATCGGCGATCGCGCCGTCATCATGATGGGCGCCATCATCAACATCGGCTCCGTCATTGGTGAGGGTTCCATGATTGATATGGGCGCCGTGCTGGGCGGCCGCGCCACCGTGGGCAAGAACTGCCACATCGGCGCCGGCACCGTACTGGCAGGCGTCGTTGAGCCTGCGAGCGCCACGCCCGTCATCATCGAGGATGATGTCATGATCGGCGCCAACGCCGTGGTCCTGGAGGGCGTGCACGTGGGCAAGGGCGCCGTCGTTGCCGCCGGCGCCGTGTGCGTCGAGGACGTCCCCGCCGGTGCCGTCGTGGCCGGTGTCCCCGCCCGCGTCATCAAGATGCGCGACGAGAAGACCGACAGCAAGACCGGCCTGGAAGAGGGCCTGCGCCAGCTTTAATAGTTACGGCGTTTTACCAAACGCCGTAACGACTCGACGCTACAAACGCCCCAGAGCGGCAATCTGACGTTCAATCGTCGGGCATGACCAAAAGGTCAATGCCCTCCTCTTTCACGTCACCTTGCTCGCTCTGGGGCGTTTTCGCTGATTTATGCTCAACCAGTAGCGTAATTAAGCCCCGAGTAAAAAGGGCCGAAACCCTCATCCGAGGCTTCGGCCTTTGTTTTTCTGCAGCGTCCAAGAGCAGTTTATCGGTTCTCGATGCTGCCGATGTTTTTGAGCTCGATGGAAATGAGGCCGTTGGGCTCGTTGACAAACTCGATGTACTCGGAGTTCGAACCCATCTCGGCCGGGAAGCTGATCTCGATGCCCGTGTCGGTACGGATCTTGTGGTTGCGCACGGCCGCTCGCTCGACCTGCTTGCGCTCCACGGGCACGCGCTCGGGCACCTTCTCCTCGGTCAGTGCCGCGCGTACGCTTTCCTTGATGACCGGCTCGTCCTCAAAGACCTCATCGACGATATCCCAAGGCGGCAGCTCCTCGTCGTCCTCGACCTTCTCGGCAACGGCGGCCTTGACCTTGGCGAGAGCGACGGCCGTGTTGGCACCGTGCTCCTCGGCGACCTCCTCGACCACGCGCGTCACGG
Source organism: uncultured bacterium (assembly GCA_905214215.1). Lineage (GTDB taxonomy): Bacteria > Actinomycetota > Coriobacteriia > Coriobacteriales > Coriobacteriaceae > Collinsella. The sequence goes on from CAJMLP010000017.1 coordinate 29,516, forward strand.
TGTCGATGACTTCCTTGCCCGACACGCCCGTGTCGCACTGCAACAGGCCATCGGGGATGAGCATGCGGTCCTCGCCGGCAATCTTGCGCTTCTTGTCTACGTAGCCGATCTCCATGGTGCTCGCGCGCACGATGGCATAGCTCGGCACCTTCTGCGAGGGGTTCGGCAGGATGGCGTAGTGGCGCGCGATATCGTTGCGCACCTCCCCCTCCTCGCGGCCTACCTCGTGCATAAAGGCCTGCTTGGAGCCCAGGAGCATGACGGCAAACCAGCGGGCATCCTCATCGTCGTCAAAGTCGGCCACGAGCACGTCGGTGGACTCAGCCTTCTCGGCCTTGGTGAGCTCGGAAGAGATGAACTCCGCGATCTGCTGCGACAGATCCACGAACTCGCGCTCGCCAAAGAAATAGCCCTTGAGCTCGCCGCCAAACGCAGAGTTCTCGGCAAACGTGGCACGCTTGTTATCGGCCGAAGTGCGGGCACGGCGTAGGTGTGTGGTCACAAAGTTGCGCACGGTGCGGCTTTCGATATCCAGCTCGCGCTGGCTCATGACGTTGACAGCCGAGTCAAAGTCCAGGATATGCAGAATCGCGTGATTGATTTTCATATACGGCATTCCGTTCTAGATCGATTTCGGCATGAACCAGTATAGCGGTCGAGCCCGCCCCAGGCGCATCGAAGCTTGGTGCATCGGGGACAGGTTGCTTTGCACCAATGGTTAGCGCAGGAGCTCGGACTGCCAAGCCTCGAGCTGTTCTGCCAAACTCTTGCCGGCAGCGGGCAAGTCGATCTGGGGTCGTTTGGGCAGCAGTGCGCATTTAAGGATTGCCACGATGGTCTGCGAGACAAAGCGTCGCGTATCCTCGTCAAAGTCTTGCGCAGCCTGGAGCATCACGGGCAGGCTCTCGCGCAGATTCCCGGCGATATCCGCAAACCGCTCAGCACCCGTAGCCTCAAACACGGAGAACAACGCATCTACAAAACGCTCGCGCTCGCTAGGTAACACCGCAAGCAGCATCTCGCGAATGGAGCCATCAACGTATCGAGCACCGGCGGACAGGCGCTCACAGTACGCGAAGTCGCGACCATCAACCACCCAGCTAAAGGGATTGTGCTGCAGCAGGCTGAACTCGGTGCTCTCAACGATGGCATAGTCCTCCTGCGTCTCGAACATCATGCCAAAGATCGACGACCGAGGTAGCGTCTTGTCGATTCGACCGGAAAGATCGGCAAAGGCGTTGCCGTTCAGAAACTCCTCGACGAAGCCCGGACCATCATGGGAATACACCCGTTCGATTCGCCCACGGGCGACATCGGAGCACATCGCCGCACCGTACACCGCAAGGTTTCCGCCCTTGGAATGACCTCCACACAAAAGCGGCCCGTCAATCGCATCCGCTGCCTCGTCCACATAACGTACCGCGGATTCCTGGGCCGGCACAGGACACCGGAACGCCATGTTAAAGTCCTCTTTCCAGCCCACAATCGTGCTGTCGGTCCCCCGGAAGGAAAGATAACTAAACCCCGCCGGAAACCGGAACGCCATGGCTGCAAACTGCTCTGTCGCTACCACATCGCTCACGGCACGATAGCCGCAAACGTGCACGCCACGGTAACGAGGGTTTGCTGCCACGGCCTCCAACAAGGCCCTGCTCCCCTCTGGGTCCCACAAGTCGTCAATCATGTCCCGGTAGCACTCGGCACGCAGCAGTTCGCGTACGTCTAGGCCCTGCCAGTTCGTCAGCTCCGCCATATCACCCGGCAAACGCAAATAGGACAACCACGCAAAGACCAGGCTATCCACCGCGCAGAACGACCGCTCCTCAAACGGATCAAACACCGTCTGGGCATAGGTCAAAAAATTAGGCGAATCCGACATGGCCCTCCCATCAACTATGGTGCATTGGGGTCAGGTTACTTTGCACCAAAAAGGCGCCCGGGCCGTGTGGACCCGGACGCCTTCATTGTAGCTTTTCGCTCTAGCGAGCTTGATTTAGCAGGAGAAGTCGACGCTGTCGATGATGTCCTTGAGGGCCTTGGCGGAGGCGGTGAGCTCATGCTGCTCGTCATCGTTCAGCGGCACGGGGACGCGACAGACGACGCCATCGCGGCCAACGACCGTCGGCATGGAGATGGCAAGATCGGACAGGCCATACTCGCCCACCATGAGCGAGGAGACGGGCAGAACGGTCTGCTCATCGCGCATGACGGCGGTGCAGATGCGCTTGACGGCCATGGCGACGCCATAGTAGGTGGCGTGCTTCTTCTCGATGATGGTGTAGGCGGAGTTCTTGACGTCCTCGGCGATGCGCTTCTCGGCAGCCTCATGCTCCAGATGACCGTGAAGCTCGCAGAAAGTGTTCAGCGGCACGCCGGCAACCTGGGCGCTGGACCAAGCGACAAACTCAGAGTCGCCGTGCTCACCCATGACATAGGCCTGGACATCGCGCGGGTCAACCTCGACGTGGGCACCAAGCATCTGCTGCAGACGGCCAGTGTCGAGCACGGTGCCGGAGCCGATGACATGGCCCTCGGGCAGGCCGGACATCTTGATGGCGGCATAGGTCAGAACATCGACCGGGTTGGAGACAATGAGCAGAATGCCGTCGAAGCCAGACTTCTTAATCTCGGGAATAATGGACTTGAAGATGCTGACGTTCTTGTTGACCAGGTCCAGGCGGGTCTCACCGGGCTTCTGGGCAGCGCCAGCGGTGACGACGATCATGGCGGCGTCGGCGACATCGGAATAATCGCCGGCGTAGATCTTCATCGGCTCGGCAAACGTCATGCCGTGCGCGATATCCAGAGCCTCACCCTCGGCGCGGTTCTTGTCCACGTCGATGAGGACCATCTCGGAGAACAGACCGCTCTGCATCAGCGCGAACGCCGAAGACGAACCGACGAAACCGCAACCGACAATAGCGACCTTCTTCTCGTTAACCATTAGAAACTCCCATCTCTCTCCACAAGCAAGCCGCCCGGGAACGACCCGAGCGGCTTGCCGTAATCCCAATACATCCAATCGGGACTTTGATTATGCTCCTATTCGCAGCCAAAAATCGACCGTTTACCGAAATTGTTTGCAGGATTCGTAAAATAACTGCACGAAATCGATTTCGAACTATTGACGCAACGGAAAGACACCCTAATACAGGCCCGCCTCACGAATGGCCTCGACAGCCAGAGCGATCTGCTCGGGTGGCAAAACCAGCGCCATGCGCACGTGCCCCTCGCCCGAAGGCCCAAAGCTCGCACCCGGCGTTACCACAACGCCGGCCTTCTCCATGAGCTCCTCGCAAAACGCCATGGAATCGGTACGGCCGCCGGGAAGCTTGGCCCACACAAACATGGAACCATGCGCATTGGGGCGCTCCCAACCCAGGCCCTCCAGACCGTCGCACAGGGCATCGCGGCGCTCCTGGTACTTCAGGCGCTGCGCCTCGACCTCATCGCGCGGACCGTTCAAGCAGGCGATGGCAGCCTTTTGGATCGGGAAGAACATGCCAAAGTCGATCTGGCTGCGCAGCTTGGCAAAGGCCGAGACAACGTCTTCGCGACCGACCAAAAAGCCGATGCGGGCACCGGTGACGTTAAACGACTTGGAGAGCGAGAAAAACTCCACGCCCACCTCGAGCGCGCCGGGATACTGCAAAAAGCTTCCGCCCGGCTCGCCGTCAAACACGATGTCGGAGTATGCGTTGTCGTGCACAATCAGCAGGTCGTGCTCACGGGCAAAGGCGATGATCTCCTCGTAGACCTCGGGCGTGCCCACCGAGCCCACCGGGTTGGCGGGCAGCGACACGATCATATACTTGGCACGATCGGCCACCTCGGGATCGATGCCCGCCACATAGGGCAGGTAGTTATGCTCGGCAACCAGCGGATAGTACTCGAGCTTAGCATCGGCGATCTTGGCGCCCGCCTCAAAGACCGGGTAGCACGGATCGGGCACCAGGATGGTGTCGCCCGGATCGAGCAGGGCCAGACCCAAGTGGCCCACGCCCTCCTGCGTGCCGTTGCACGACTGCACCATAGACGGCGTAATGCCCAAAACGCCAAAGCGGCGCTCATAGTAATCGCACACGGCTTGCTTGAGTTCGGGCAGGTCGCGCAGGGCATACTTCCACATCTCGGGGTCCTGGGCCGCTTGCGTGAGCGCCTCGACCACGTGGTCGTACGGCTTAAAGTCGGGCGTTCCCACGCTCATGTTGTAAATGGTCTTACCCTGAGCCTTCAGCGTGAGCAGCTTGTTGTTGAGCGAGGCGAAGACCTCCGCGCCAAAGCGGTCGAGACGCTGCGATGCCTGCATGGTGCCACCTTTCGATATAAAAAACGCGGCGCTCCGACAAGAGCGCCGCGCGATACGGGCCATCAGATTGCAAAAGTGTAACGCTTGCAAACCCCGTATTGGTTCAATTTAGCCAACCTTAGTCAATTGGATTGAGTGCGTCGATCTGCGCAAGCCACAGATGCGAGCTGGCGTCACTCGGCATACGCCAATCGCCGCGCGGGCTGAGCGTCACCGAGCCCACCTTGGGACCATCGGGCAGGCAGCTGCGCTTAAACTGCTGGGCAAAGAAGCGACGGTAGAACGTACGCAGCCACGTGTGGACGGTCTTGGCATCGTAGACACCCTCAAAGCTCTTGAGCGCCATGCGGTAGATCTTGCCGGGCTCAAAGCCAAAACGCAGCAGGTAGTAGAGGAAGTAGTCGTGCAGCTCGTACGGGCCCACCAAATCCTCGGTCTTCTGCGCAATCTCGCCGTCGCCCGTGGGCGGCAGAAGTTCGGGAGACACCGGCGTATCGAGGATATCGAGCAGCACCTTGGCGATGCGCCCGCCAAAGACATCGGCCGCATAGCGCACCAGATGGCGCACGAGCGTCTTGGGAACGCTCGAGTTGACGGCGTACATGCTCATATGGTCGCCGTTGTACGTAGCCCAGCCGAGCGCCAGCTCCGACAGGTCGCCGGTGCCGATGACAAAACCGCCAGCCTGGTTGGCCAGGTCCATCAGGATCTGCGTACGCTCGCGGGCCTGGCTGTTCTCGTAGGTCACGTCCTGCACGGCCGGATCGTGCTCAATGTCTCTAAAGTGCTGCTCCACGGCCGCGTGAATCGAAACCTCGCGGAAGCTCACGCCCAGGTCGCGGGCGAGCGACTCGGCATTCGACTTGGTGCGGTGCGTCGTGCCAAAGCCGGGCATGGAGACCGCCGTGATACCCGTGCGCGGCAGCCCCAGTGCATCGAAAGCACGCACAGTCACAAGCAGCGCCAGCGTGGAGTCCAAGCCGCCCGAAAGACCGATAACAGCCGCCTTGGTGCCCGTGTGGGCAAGGCGTGTCTTGAGGCCCGCGGTCTGCAGGTCGAGAATAGTCTCGCAACGCTCGGCCAGATCACCGTGGTCGGCCGGCACAAAAGGCGCGCGAGGGAAAACACGGTCGATATCGCAGGCATCGCGCAGGACAGACTCTTCGGCCAACACGCCCTCAAAAGAGAACTCAACGGTCGTGGCCTCCGGCGCATCGTCGGCGCGCGTCCACGTCGTCGAGCGACGGCGCTCGGCAACCAAGCGGTCAAGATCGACATCGGCGACCGCCATATCGCAGGTGAGAAGCCCGGTCGCGGCAAGCTTAGAGCCGTTTTCGTAGATCAGGTTCTCGCCCGCAAAGACCATGTCGGTCGTAGATTCGCCCTCACTCGCATCCGCGTAGGCATAGGCGCAGTACAGGCGCGCACTCTGGTTGGAGATGAGGCTGCGGCGGTAATCCGCCTTGCCGATAATCTCGTCCGAGGCCGACGGGTTGAGGATCACCGTCGCGCCAGCAAGCGCCATCTCGGTCGAGGGGGGCGCCGGTACCCACAGGTCCTCGCACACCTCGACACCCAGCACCAGATCCTCGGCACCTTCATCGCAGCAGCGGTAGACAAGCCCCGAGCCAAGCGGCACCGGACCCTGACCAGCAAATTCAATCCACACGGGATCGGCCGGCGCCGGAGCAAACCAGCGGCGCTCATAAAACTCTCCGTAGTTGGGCAAGTACTTTTTGGCCGTAAGGCCCAAAAGCTCGCCCGCACAGCACACGGCGGCGCAATTGTAGATGTTTTCGGCCACCGCGACGGGAAGACCGATGGTAAAGACGATCGGCAGCTCACGGGTTTTATCGAGAATGCGCACGAGCGCCGCCTCGCAGGCATGCAGCAGCGTGCGGTTATGGAACAGGTCGGCCGCGGTATAGCCGCACAGGTTGAGCTCGGGCAGTACCAACGCGCGAACGCCGCGCTCGGCAGCCTCACGAACAGCCGTCAGCGCAACCTCGGCATTGCCCTCGACATCGGCCACGCGAATCCGCGGCGACGCCGCCGCCACACGCAAAAAGCCGTCGTTCTTATTAGCCGAAACGCAGCATTGCCTTGTTGATCTGGACACTGGAGGCCCCTTCTACCCTGAGATTCAGTCTAACGGACGTTCACATATCTCTAACTAGCCAAAGCAACCTCCCAGTTTACTGAGACGCCAACCTGTGCTAAGAGCATGTATTCCAAAAATATCTTTAATTAAAAAAGGAGAAATCGATAATCGACTTCTCCTTTAAGCGAGGCAAGTAAATTCCGAAACTAATGGCAGAATTTATCCATGTAGTCCTCAAAGTCGAACACTTCTACCACGACGCCCTCTTCCTGAGACTCTTTCAGTTGCTCCAAGAGATCTTTGTTAATAACGTCCATGTAGAAACCTCCTCTATCTAATCAATTGTAGTATATCTGCTTTCATGCAATTATCAACCAACTTGTTTAATTGCTCCTCGTTTGCCGATAGTCCCTCTTTTTTCAAAATGTCGCGCACCTCGTTCTTAGTAATCGGCTTTTCAAACAACGAAAGCAAAGCGAACGAAAAATCATTAACCGCACACATTCTATGGGTGGCACAACTCAGCAGTACTCTTAACCCCTCTTTTGAGCGTCCGACTTCTTTAACAAACGAACTTTTAACCAATTGAAAACCATTATCGTGCATTACATAATCGGCATCGATATTTGTATTCAGCAATCCATAATGCAACAGTTCTTCTATCGCCCTCGTCAGCTCGAGGTCGCCCTGATCAAGAATAAGAGAAATGCTACAGTCGGCCTCCAATAAACGGGCCAACTTAAGGTATACCAACTGGGAAACAGCATAGACATGATGGTATTCAGAATTATAGAAGTAGGCAAATGGCTCAACGAGCACGACAGAGGTCTTGGAATCCAGCCAGATTCGATCAGCTGGATTTAGACTAGTTAGCCGTCGCTTTACTTTGGTCAAATGTCCCTTATACCTGACAGCGTGAATAGAATCTAGGATCCAGGTCACCTCTGAAATATGAAGCCGCTGGGGCAAGTCAATTGTGTCGCTACCGTTTATGACCTCTTGCATATAAAAATCAATATGATGCTCATCAGATAAGGATTTTGCTTCATTTAAAGTTAAACCAGTGCCTGAAACATAATCCACTTCGAGGCGCAAATCCTCATATTGGGACTTCGGCATTACAGAGACACCATACTTATCGGGATGATTCCAAACATCCGACCCCATAACGAGACCAAAATTCGTAAATCCTCTCGTGGAATATGGAACACCACATACCTGTTTTGAATAATTCAAAACATTCTCTGTATAAGCTAAGGTGTTCAGAGCCTCTTCTTTAGTTTCGGTCGGAAAGCCAATCATAAAAAATAGATGAACAGGAATACCCGCATTGAGACAATCATGGATATTGCGATCAATCCAATCAACTCTCGTGTTCTTCTTCATTAGATCAAGAACTCTTTGGTTGTATGACTCGAGGCCAAACTGAATCTGCCTACATCCACTTTGGTATATCTTGTTAAAAACGTCTGTACTTAGGGTTGGAGAGAACCTCGTTTCTCCATGCCAGAAAAACGTTTTTCCCGATGCGTTTATTTCATCCGCGAGTTGCTCCATTCTTTTGCCTTCGAATGTTTCATCCACAAAAGAGAAAACTCTCGTGCCGTATTTTTCATTTAACCGACACATTATTTCAAATACTCTCGATATAGGCATCTTTCGGTAACAACCACCGGTAGCACCGGGAATGGTGCAGAAGGCGCAATGATTAAAACACTGCCTAGAGGAATAAACCGGCAATATTAACTCAGGCATGAAGTATTTAGAAAGGGCGAAGCCATCGAAATCGGGAACTGTATCGTTGATAAATGTTTGCTCAATCCGATGGTTTTTATATATCTTTCCACCTTTAGCATGGCAAAGGTTTGGAACACAGTCGAGATTGTCATCACCAGAGTCAAGAGCCTCAAGAAGACGTGCAAGCGGCTCTTCGCCGTCATACATCATTATCGAATCAATGTATTCAAAAAAGGGATGCCATTCTTTCATGCAGTCATCTGCTAAACGAGTAATGTAATTGCCGCCCAATGAGACGTGTTTAACAGATGGACATTCTTCTTTAATCAGTTTCGCTAACGTAACTGCAGAAATCAATTGGAAACAGCCGCTCACCGAAATCCCAATAAACTCGATTTTTTCCCTCTGAATACGCTTAAGAAAGGCAGTTTCATAGAAGGAAATAAACGGATTATGCAAGGTATCCGCAAGCGATTTCATTATTTCTGGTGTCGAATAATAATCATAGGGCAGATCTATGGAGTTGAACGTGTATTTAACTCCATATGAGACGTGATTTATGATATAGAGTGCATTTCTAAAATGTTTTCAGCATATTGTCTTTCTTTTAGATTAAAGTATCTCTTCGATCTGAAAATATCTTTTGCCTCGTCAACATTAAGTGCCGACTTTTGTATCAACTCGATTGTTAATTGAACATTCGAACTAAACGAATCCTTTGATTCCCGATACCTTTTACAGCACTCTTCGACATGTCTAAAAGATAGGAGGTCATCGTAAAATTCCACGTTTAAGTCAACAATGTCAACTTTGTATTGTTCAACCTCTTGAAGATATGACTTCAAAACAGGCAAGGCAAGATACGGCCCCACTGGACTCCATCCTGGGGGAAATACTAAAAGCGTTTTAGGCATATCAACGTCACATCTTTCGCAAATAATTCAATTGAAACACAACTACCATCATAATTGAAAATACACCAAGTCCTGTAACGAGAATTGAGAACATCGCGATGCTCGTGAACAGCGAAACAAGAAGTGTTGAAATAACAACAGCAACCGATTGCAAAGACTCCCTAATTGAAAACAGGCTTATCGATTCAGATCCGTCTCTCGCCAAATCCTGCAGCGATGTTATGAGAAGCACATCTTGAATGGCGTTTCCGGCACCGACGATAAAAAGGAAAATAAACGATATCCCAGACGCATAGCGATAGCCAAACGCCAGATACGCGCCGAGCGCAAGATACGTCACAAAACAATATGATTTAACGCAATCGGAACCACTGATTAAACGACCATATATTGTATTTCCGAACAACAGTCCGATTGTAAGACTACTCTGAAGGAATCCGTATTGTATCGATGACGAGTCAAATTGCAATTGCGCTATAGCTGGCAAAAGAGAATTCAGAGAGCCGAATGCCACACCACTAGAAATATCGATTAATAGGAAACCAATTGCCAAGTGCTTCGCGCTAAGATCACTAAATGCAGTCCTGTTTTTTTCATTTTTGCTTATTCCCTCTTTATCATTAACCTCGATAACCGACGGAACATCTCGCAGCAACCAGAACGACGCGGCAAAAGAAAGCGCGTCTAATGCAAGAACAGCCTCCGCCCCAAATTGAGCGACAACAAAACCGCCGGCAACTGGCCCCAGAACCATCATCAAATTCTGCAGGAACCCAAACGAATTATTAATTACGTCGCGATTGATACTATTCGTATTGGCTCTTAACAACGAGTAAAAGCAGGGCATTTCTACCGTTCGGCAAAGCGATACCGCGCACGTAATAGCAAACATACTCCATTTACTATCAACAAAAATATAGCAAACGAATAATCCCGCGCGAATTAAGTCTGCCAATCTCATGGCCTGCAGTGTCCCGATACCCATCTTCTGAGGCAGCTGCGCGAGCGCAACTGAAAACAGAGAGGGGGCAAATCTGCAGCAGACCATCAAAGCAGTTGCAGAAACATCGTGAGTTACCTCGTAAATCAGCATTGGCAAAGCAATATTCGCACACCAATTGCCTATTTCGCTTATCCCTCTAGCAATATATAGGACCCGAACCGGACGGCTAGCTCTCAATACCGTGAACATCACGATTAACCTCGTATTTCAGGCCTCGTTCATCCCTTAATAGGAATCCATAATCAACCAAGTACCGCCTCAACACGGCATAATCAGGATAGAGCTGTGACAGCACATGATTAACCTGAAGCTCCGTATAACTTGTATTTAATTCAAAGAAAGAGACGGCCCATAGCAGCATGATTCTTTTATAGCTTTCCTTTTTTGGAATTGAAACCAGCTCGCCATTCTTGAGAAATCGTTTCTTAAAGTCTATTAGCTCATCCATTCACATCCTCCATTTCATACGCATCTAATACTAAAAATGCATACGCTTTAGGTCATCGCATTCAGCTTCTTTATTCGAACTAAACTCGAACTAATCTAAATTATTTGCTCAGACACTCTTCGAAAGCTCGTTTTTCACTCTGAGTAAAATGCCCTTCCCAGTCAGTCCAGGAACAGGAAGGCAACTCACAACGAGCGGAGTCGAAGCCCTCTGCCGTCGGTCGTTCAAAATGCACGATAACCTTTTCGATATCGCCATCTGTAATCAGGTCAGAATGAATGACCTCGGTACCGTCTTCGAACGTCATATACGGGTACATCACGTAAACCACCTCGCAATCGTAAATCCAGTTTAGCATCAAGCTATTGCACCAAAGACAGCAGGCCCCCTTGATGAGTTGATGGTATCTGTTAAATGTCATGTACGATTCACATCTGGTGGGTACCCTGATGGCTAAACGAAACGAAGCAGATTTACACCGGGAGGACCCCGTATGACAACCAAGTACACCGACGCGCCGCGCACGCGCGTCATGACACCGGCAGCGCTCAACAACGGCGTGCACGAGAACCATTCCATCGGACAAACCATGGCCATCGCGCCCAAAAAGGGCCTGTTCGACGACATTTCCATTCCCCAGATCATCGCCGGCGCCGCAGCTGCCGCCACGAGCGTGGCGCTTGCTTCAAAGATCGGCATTGCCGGCTCGGTGATTGGTGCCGCCGTGAGCTCGGTCATCACCGTTGTGTCCTCGCAGGTCTACCGCCACTTTATCTCTGCCAGCGCCGAAGCCCTCAAAGGTACGCACGTCGCCGACGACTACCCTGCCGGCGCCTATGAGCCCGTTGAGTTGAATGCCGAGGAGCACCTGGGCGGCGCCGCGACTACGCAGGAGATGCGCCAGATTGCGGGGCGCGCGACCACGGCGCGCGTCGCCCCCAACAGCCTGCGCGCCAAGGCAGCAGCAGAGCGCAGCCAGACGCAAAAGAAGGTCATCGTCTTCTCGATCGCCATCGCCATCGTCGCGGTCATCGCCTGCGCCGGCGCCATCCTTATCACCACCGCCGGAGAGGGCCTGGGCGAGCGCCCCGAGCCAATTCTTTCCTCGCGCACGACCGAGCAAGACGCGGACAGCGCCGGCCAATCGCAAAGCCAGCAGAACGACTCACAGGCCAACTCCGCACCCACCGATTCTTCCTCGACCACCCCTGATCAGTCGCAAGGCACCGATTCCTCTTCGAACAGCGGCGGCACACAATCCGGAACGACCGACTCCAGCCAAACGACCGACGGCTCTCAGCAGAGCACGGGTGACCAGACGAGCGGCAATGCATCGGGCACGGGCTCAACCGACAACAGCAACACAAACAGCTCGAGCGGAACCGCATCCGGCACGGCATCCGACAGCTCGAGCCAAGGCACGACATCGGGCAACTAAGCACGATCGCCTCTCACAGATAACCGACCTGTATAACGGGCGCGAACCGGCAACGGTCGCGCCCGTTTGCTTTGGGCGCCGAGGTGGCAAGCCCTGCGCGATGGTAAGATGCTTTGGTGTGTAAAGAGGAGATTTGCCATGAGCAAGACAATAGTTAAGCCCACGCTATCGCTGGGCAACCACATCTATCTGTATCGCCTGCTGCGCGATGCGATTGGATGCGGCAAGCAAACGTTTATGAC
>CAJMLP010000018.1:0-40751 GCA_905214215.1 uncultured bacterium
AACAAAAACACGCCGCTCGGGAGCGGCGCATTCATTCGAATCCATATTTGAGTGTATCAGCGAACCCAAAAGGTTGCGCAACGAATGGGCAAATTTAGGATGCGAGTGGAAGCATCCATGCGATAAGCGGATACAAAGCATCTTTGTTGCACAACAAACTTACAGTCGCACGGGGAATTATGACTACCCCGTGCGTCGCGATGAAGACATACGGCAGGAGCAGGCTCGCCACCTAAATCGTGCGACGGGCCTCGATGGCGCGCCCAAGCGTAAGCTCGTCGGCATACTCCAGGTCGCCGCCCACGGGAAGGCCGCTCGCCAGACGCGACACCTCAACGCCCAGCGGCTTAATGGTACGCGCCAGGTAGCTCGCCGTGGTCTCGCCCTCGATATTGGGGTTGGTGGCGATAATGACCTCGTGGATATCCTCGTGCCCCAAGCGCGCCAACAGCTCACGAATGTGCAGCTGCTCGGGGCCAATCTTGTCCATGGGACTGATCACGCCGCCCAATACGTGGTAGAGACCATGGTAGCTGCCCGTGCGCTCAATCGCCTGGACATCGCGCGGCTCGCCCACCACGCAAATGCGAGTGGTATCGCGCATCGAATCCTGGCAGATGGAGCACTCGTCGGCCGTGGCGTAGTTAAAACAGCGGCTGCAAAAGTGAACCTCCTGCTTAACCTCCAGGATGGCCTCGGCCAGGCGACGCGCCTCCTCGGCATCGGCCTCGAGCAGGTAATAGGCGATGCGCTGAGCCGACTTGGGGCCAATGCCCGGCAGGCGGCCCAGCTCATCGAGCAATTTTTGCAGGCTATGGTTGGCACTCATATATATGCGCGTCTTAGAACGGCATGCCCGGGATGTTGAGGCCGCCGGTGATGGCGCCCATCTGCTTGTTGGCGAGCTCGTTGACGCCGCGGACGGCCTCGTTGACGGCAGCCATGATCATGTCCTGCAGCATATCGACGTCCTCGGGATCGAGCGCATCGGGATCGATGGTGAGGTTGACGAGTTCCATCTCGCCGTTAACGGTCACCTTGACCATGCCGCCGCCGGCAGAGGCGTCGACGGTCTGGGACTTGAGGTTCTCCTGCGCGGCGGCAAGCTGCTCCTGCATCTTGCGAGCCTGCTTCATCATCTGCTGCATGTTCATACCGGCCATGATGGCTCCTTTACGTGCGGCCGCACGCCGAGCTGCAAGGGCAGCCGGAGCGCGGCGGGACTTTCAAACTCAAAAATCGTACCACGGTGCGAGGCCAGAGAGCGGGGTGGTCACATTACCTCAGTCGATATACATGTCCTTGAGCGTGACGATTTGCCAATCTTCGCGTGCGGCGAGCTTCTTTTTTGTCGCGGCGCTCACGTCATGCTTGCAAAACAACATGAAATGAGAGGCTGTGAACCCTTTTACCAAGCCTCGCTTGCTTTCGAGGTCGTCAATCTCTGCCGACTCGTCAAACGATTCCCTGTATTTGCACTCCCCAATCACCAGGCGCTTTGACACCCGATCGGCAGCTAAAACATCGATATCATCCTGAGCCCGTTTGTCGGGATTCGTTCCCCACCACGACGACACCGCCGTTGCCGGAATTGGCAACTTGCCCTGTTTCGCCTGCTCAACCAGCCACTCGGTACACAACGCCTCGAACCGATGACCCAGGTATTCGTTCAGCTGCTCTTCTGGAATCGCGTTGACAACCGCCCGGCCCAAACCGGCCTCGATATCGGACGAATACGGCATGACGAACCGGAACCAAAACGCATAGCACGGTTCGGAAAGCCGGTAGATTCCGCGCTTGCTGGTTTCGACACTCTCGCCAAACGGAACGACCTTTTCGATAATTCCCACCGATTCCAGCGCCTTGAGATAGCGGGGCAACGTTGTCTGGGCGACGCCCACGCGATCCGCGATCTGCTTTGCGCGGTTTGCACCGGCAGCCACAGCCCGCAAAATCGAGTTATACATTGCCGGCTCCTGAAACTCCTGACGAATCAGGCCCTCAGGCTCGCCATAGAGAAACCCCATGGGGTCGAAGTAAAGCCGGGCCAGATTCTCCTTGAGTCCCATGCTCGAATCCAGCTGCTGCAGATAATACGGGACACCGCCAAAGCATCCGTAGAATTTAAAAGCATCTTGAGCGCTCAGGCCCGGAAGCATCTTGGCCGCATCCCTAAATCCAAGGTCGCGCACCTTGATTTGAGCCGTGCGCCGGCCAAACAGGGGGCTTTTGCGTCCCAGCACATTGCTTTCCATAAAACCCTGATTGCTGCCGCAAAGAATTAGAAATGCGTTCGTTTCTCTGAAGGCCCGGTCGATGGCGACTTGGAAAATCGAGGGCAGCGCCTCGTTGCGCATCGCCGCATAGGGAAACTCGTCGAACACAAAGACAAACCGCTCGGTTCGTGCCCGGTCGGCGATGAAGGACAGCGCGTCGGCCCAGGAAGAGAACCCGCCAATCGATGTGGGGAGATTGAAAAAGCTGGCGATAGCGCGATTAAAATCCGCAAGGTTGTCGGCGTCGCTTTGCTCGAGAGCGGTAAACGAGAGCGTCCGTTTACCGCGGCAGAACTCGTTGATCAGCGTCGTCTTTCCCACGCGTCGACGACCGTACACGACGGCCATCTGAAATGAACGCTGCTCATAAAGGGATTCAAGTTTTGCAAGCTCTGCTTCGCGTCCGACAAACATTATGCACTCCCGAATTATGCAATGTTGAATAATTCACACTTGCATAATATCTCAAGCTAAATCCAGTAGAGCCAGAATCAGACAATTTATCCGTACGGATAAATGCCGAGCCGCTGCTCGAGGCGGCACGCATGGCGGCTGGGTATAATTTGATTGTCATAGATGACGATTTGGAGGTGCCCTCGTGAATGTCCCAGCCGTACTCCAAAACATCCGCTCAAAACACCCCGTTGCATATGTGGTTCTCTATCTCTTTGTCGTCTGGGTATTACTGGTTATCATCACCCATGCCATAGCTTTTGGAGCTGAACTGCTGATAGCCAGCTCGGACCAGCCCGTCGTCAAATGGGAGACGACCGATGAGTGCACCGACGGAACCCGAACCATTTACTACAACAGCCCGTCCCTCTACCAAGAGTTCAAGGTCAAGATAAAGGACTCCAAGATTGTCGATGCCGAACTGGGCTCTTTATTTACAATCGGAGCAACCGTCAACGCCGAGCAAGTCGAGTACACGGACAGCCATGCGACGTATCGTATCGACCTCAGCATCCTAGGCCGACCGTCACGCGCCTGTCTGCTCGAATGCGATATACGCGGCACCACACTACACATGTCCGAAATACAGATGCGCCCGGACAAAAGAAAGTGATATATGGCCGAGTCGGAAGAGACTAGGCATAGACTCGTCCGCCTTCGTAGGCAAAACGCAGGATGAGCGGAGCGTTGTTGCGCACGAAATCATCGAGTTCTTTGAGGTCCGCTTCGCTAAAGCCCTCGTGTGACACCCAATTGAATGCCGGCAAGATACACTCCGCCGTGTCAAAACCCCAATCGCGCGGGCGCTCCACAACAACCTTCACTGTGTTGTCCTCCCGGACTTCGGAATACGAAACCTGCGTATCGTCCTCAAGGCGGACATATTCCCACATCATAAGCTCGCTCCGTTCAAAGGGTTCTCTTCTTGAGCAGTATACCCGCCTGCGCAGCTACTCCACCGGCTTGAAGATGGTGGCCTGACCGAAGACGCTGCGGATGAGGTCTTTGGCCTCGTCCTCGGTCTGCGGGATGCTCGGGGCTGCGCCCTGGTGGCCGAAGGGGCTGCCGGCGCCGGGGTTGGACTCCCAGGGAGCTGCAGGAGCGTCCTCCTCTTTGGGGGCAGCTACAACTGACTTGGGCGCGGGCGTCGCACCCGGCACGTCGAACGGAGGCAGATCGTCCCCGTTCGCATCGCCAGCGAAGCCGCCGACCATAGCGTCGTCGTAGGGCACCTGCTCGGATTCCCACGGCGCGGACTGCGCGACAGGCTGGGCCTTGGGGGCAGCCGAGCGCTCGGGCGCACGGGGTGCGGGCTCGGTCGGGAGCTTACCCGTGGCAGGAGCGCCGGCGGGATTGTCCGAGCGCAGCCAGGGGGCCTTGCCCAGGTCGGATGACTTGGGCGCGGGCGAGACGGGCTTGGGCGCGGGTGTCGGAGCAGCCGGTTTGGGTGCCGCGGGCTTAGGCGCCGACGGGGTCGATGCCGCTACCGGCGCCGCTTGCTGCTGCGGCGCGCTGGCGCTCGAGGATACAGGGGCCGCCGAGGACACGGGTTGCGGGTCCGCAGATGCCGCAGCCCGTGCAGATGGAGAATGCTCCTCATGTTGAGGAGCCGGCGTGCCACCCCCACCCAGGACATAGTCGACGGTACGACGACCGAAGACCGCGCAGACCGTCGGCAGGACCACCGACTGCGTATCGGCGCGACCGAGCATCTTAATGGCAAAAGTCGAACCCGCGGGGAACGAGACCGTGAGCTTGGAGCCGTCGTCGGCCGTGGCGCGGGCGTTGAGCAAAAGCCCTGCGTAGGAAGCCTGACGCGCCTTGACATGCTCGACAACCTCGGCCCATTTGCGCTGCAGCTCTCCGGCGTCCTCGACCGCGGAGGTCTCGGCAGCACCGGCGGCGGCAACCTGGGCGGCGTTGTTGGACTGGGGCTTAGGTGCCGGAGCGGTGGCAGGCGCGGGGGCCGCAACGGGCTGAGGCGTCGGAGTCGGCGCAGGCTGAGCAGCCGGAACAGCAGCACCACGGTCCCAAGGCATACCGCCCTGGCGCGCGGACGTAGCAGCGGGGGCAGCGGATGCCGCCGGAGCGGCAGCACGAGCGCCCGAAATGAGCGTCGGCTGTTGGGCAGCAGCGGGTACGGATGCTGCAGGCGCGGCGGCCTGAGCAGCAGCCACGCTCGCCGGCACCGCGGCATTGGCAACCATGGCCTCCAGGCGTGCCACGCGCTCGGCCAATGCCTCAATCGTTAAATCAGCCTCGGGACGTGCCAGACGCGTACAGGCAATCTCGAGCACCAGGCGCACGTCGCTCGCGCCCCTCATCTCCAGTGCGGCATCGTCGAGCACCGTCAGCACGCGGGCCAGGCGGTCGGCAGGATGCTCGCCAAAGGCAGCGGCCTCGGCAGCAAGCGCCTCGGCCTGCTCGGAGCCGCCCTCAAACAGCTCGGCACGGGCACCGGCAACGCAGGCAACGTACACGTCACGCACATGCGCTACCAGGTCGCGCGTCAGCTCCAGCAGGTCGTTTCCTTCCTCGACCTGCGCACGGATCAGTCCATAGAGCTCGGCAACATCACGATCGGCAATGGCGCGGGAAAACTCGCCCAGAATCTGGTCCGAAACCTCGCCCAAAAGCGAGCGGGCATCGTCCGCATGCACAGCGCCGTTGCCAAAAACGCTCAGCTGTTCCAGCGTGGACAACGCGTCGCGCATGCCGCCCTTGGCATGGCGCGCCACGATGGCCAGCGCCTCGTCGTCGTAATCGAATCCCTCCTGCTCGCACACGTAGGACAGTCGATGCGCAATATCCTCGTTGCCGATGCGATGGAAATCGAAACGCTGGCAGCGTGAGAGGATGGTCTCCAGAATCTTTTGCGGGTCGGTGGTGCACAGCACAAAGATCACGTGTGCCGGCGGCTCCTCAAGCGTCTTGAGCAGCGCGTTGAACGCCGCCGTCGTGAGCATGTGGACCTCGTCGATGATATAGATCTTGTACTTGCCGCGCACCGGGGCAAAGTTGACGGAGTTGATGATCTCCTCGCGCACGTTGTCCACGCCGGTACGGCTTGCGGCATCGAGCTCGTAGACATCGGGGTGGTTACCCTCGGCAATGAGCTCGCACTCCTCGCAAGTACCGTCGGGCATGCAGCCGCTTGCACCCTCGGCGCGCGCCGCCTCGGCATTGCGGCACAGCAGCGCCTTGGCCAGAATGCGCGCCATGGTGGTCTTGCCCGTGCCGCGCGGTCCGCAGAACAGGTAGGCGTGGGACAGGCGCCCCTCGGTGATGGCGTGCTCGAGCGTCGAGACGATATGCTGCTGGCCCACCACGGAGTCGAAGGTGAGCGGGCGATACTTTCGGTACAACGATTCCATGGGTGCTCCCCCGGGTATACTGAGTCTTGTTGCCGCGGCGGCCATGCGGTCGCACGGCATACTGCATTCCATAATAACCCGTACGGCGAGCCCGCCGCGATAGGAGTCCAAAGAGCATGGCAGACGCAGAGAGCAACCTCGTTCCCTCCGAAGCAGCCGACCAGGTCGAGGTCGCGCTCGAGGAGCAGGCCGCAGCCGACGACGGCATCCTGTACCTCAACGAGTACCAGTACGAAAACGACCTCGTCACCGACTTCGCCCGCCTGGTCGCCTCGCCCAGGCGCCGTGGCTCGCTGTATGTCGCCGCCGCGATTGCCGCGCTCATCGGCATCGGCATGTTGGTGGCCGGCGGCAACTGGATCAAGTTTGGCGTCGTCCTGATCGTATTCGGCGCCTTTTTGGCCTGGTGGAGCAAAAACCTGCACCACACCCTCGCCCGCGACTTTATCGACGCCGTCGAGGCCGACGAGTCCATGGGTGGCCGCTATCGCCGCGTCGCTGCCAACGAGGACGGCCTGATGGTTTGGGGCAAGAGCGGCAAGTCGCAGTTCTTCCCGTTTGAAAAGCTCGACCACGTGCTCGACGGCGAGCGCATCTTTGTGGCCATGTTCGCCGACCAGGGCGTGACGATCCCCAAGGACACCTTTGTCCGCGGCGATGCCGAGCAGTTCGGTCCCTTCCTTAAGGCGCGCATCAACAAAAAACTCCGCATCGAGACCAAACGCAAGAAGATGAAGGCAGAAAAGGCCGCTGCCGAAGCAAAACAGGGCGACAAGCCCCAGGAGACCAAGGGCAAGCAGCGCAAGCAGAAGAAGAGCAAGAAGAAGCGGTAGGCCGGCCGACACCGAAGGCGCCTCGTCCCGCGCCCGATTCCGGGCCGGGGCGCCTGGAATCGGGCGCGCGTACCGCCAATGGACCCGTTTTGCCTTGCTCTCGAGCTATTTCACTTCAAACCTTAAGAGCCTCCGCTCCGGCAGATCGGTCATCTTCATCGTGTAAGTCCCGGGAAATGCTTTCTCAAAACGGACGGTCTCGTAACCTTCGAAATAGTCGTTGGTGTTCTGCATCATAAATGGGACGAGCAACTCGTTTTCTGCCCCAACCTCCACGGCAAACGCAGCAGAGCCGCCAAGGACCGGCATGGCTTGCGTTATCAGATCGGTATTGACTACAAAATCATAGTTTGGCGCAGACTCCGGAACCAGATGCCAAACATACGCTTTGATTCCACCGTCGATATTATCCCTATTTCTGACACGCATCTTTACGGCGATAACGCACGTGATGTCGGCATCCTTCAGTCTCGTTTTCGTATCCACGGTGCCATATTTTGAATAATCGTCATGTGCTCGTTTGAGATACTCGCGCGGCGTGAGCAACTCTGCCCCGTCTATGCAAAACGAATACCCATCAGTCACCACATCCTTCGACCCCAGAAACGCTCCATCCATCGAGAGCCATTCGCCCTCCGCGTAATATTTCTCAGGAATGACCGTCCGGTTCCCGTTAACGACGCTCACCCTCATGCCCGCAAGGCCGGCAGCAGCACAGCAAAAAAGCGCGAGCGCCGATCTTCTCGTCCACAGGGTCTTCTTCATCGCGCTCACGACCTTTCCCGAACTTTCACAACGGCACCGTCGCGCATGCAGTAAACCCGATCGGCCAGTTCCTCGAGCACCTCTCCGTCATGGCTGGACAGAAGGACCTCACGACCCGTTGATGCCGCCATCGCCACAACGCGCTTGAGCATTTCAACGCCCGCTTCGTCGAGGGCATTCGTTGGCTCATCGAGAACAAGCAGCTTCGGCTTCTCCATAATTGCCGCAGCTATCCCCAGACGCTGCTTCATCCCAAGCGAGTATGCTCGGAACTTCTTTTTTTCGTCTGCATCGAGCCCCACGAGCCGCAGGGCAGAGCGAATGTCCTCGGGGGTGGCAACGCCCTTGATCTGAGCGATGAGCTTCAGATTGTCGTAGCCAGACAGATATCCCAAAAAGGAAGGCGCCTCGATCAACATCCCCAGACTCGGCGGGAACGAGATGTCCGCCCCAAGCCTTTGGCCATCGATAGAGATTTCGCCTTCGGTAGGCTTGATCAACCCGCAAACCGCTCGCATGAGCATGGTCTTACCCGAACCGTTTATCCCCTGAAGCCCGACCACAGTCCCAGGGTCAACCTCGATGGACACGTTGCGCAGAACATCGTTTTTGCCCATGCGCTTCGATACGTCCCTAACGATCACGCTCATATCTTGTCCCCCTTTTCTATAAGGTCGGCCCTTCGAAACCACAGTCCACCCAACGATAGGCATAACGACATAATCACAATTGAAAACAAGCCACTCGAGCCCGCCGCGATTCCCTCTTTGACAATTCCGCCCCAGCGCAACAGCATCAAGGCGTTACCCAATAGCGCCCAATGTCGCGCATATGCCGAGCAGATCAGGTAGCTCGTTAAAACCACAAACGAGACCGACGGCCCAAGTACAAAGCCAATCACTGCCTGCGCAAACGCAAGCGCCTCGAAAGCAAAAAAGAGTCCTACGAAAAACGGCAGCGCATCCGCCTCGGCAGCTTTGAGAAACCACGGCGCCAAATTAGCCAGCTGAAGCGACTCACCATGAATGACCGCGCTGAACGAGGAGCTCACCACCAAGCTCCAAATCACAACAGAGCAAACCACCACGAGCAGTGAAAATGCCGTTACTGCCGCCACCAAGATAAAACGCGAGACCCACCAAAGGGTTCTTGCCCGGCATCGAACAAGCGCTTGCAAACCAAACCCGTGCAACGATTCGGTCGGATAGTCGAGTGTTGTATAGAGAATAAGCAGAATGAGAAATAGCCATCCTAGCGGAGGCACAAACATGACCCCGGGCCTAGGCTCAAACGGAGCAGATCCGGCAAACACGAGCGCAAGATTATCCGCAAACCCCAAGGTATCCGTTCTAACCCCATACACAGAAGACAATCCGTAGGCGTACACCAAGTTCGCAACGGTCACTGCCGCAATTGCAATAAAAGTGATGATGTTCTTCTTCAAAACGGTCCTCAGGTCCGCGGCGACCAGCCTAAACAGCATCAGACCACCTCGCGTCTTTTCCACGCCCCAGAAAAAGCCAACGAAGCAAGGGTCAATAATATGATTTCCGCAAAACCGGCTCGAATGTCTGGCCAGTTATTCAGCGATTCCGACCTGATGCTGTTGAGGATATTGCAGTTAAACCCCACACAAGCCATTACGCCGAAGATCCAGCCATTTGCAAAATGCCACGCAACCATTAGCAGATACGGGACAATTATCGCTTTGATTCTGCTACGAAACAAAATTGAGAAGCCAGTTACAGCCATGGATAAAGTCCCGAGCGTGACAGCATCGAACAGCGTGTATGCGAGCACATATGACAAAGGATGCGAATAAAATAGACCGGAGAAGTAGCTATGCAGGTAAAGTCCTACGTAAGTCGACTCATCGACCCGAGGAAGATACGCAGGAAAAAGCATCGAGACGATCAGGAAATTGACGAGCAGAGGAATGGCAGTCACTGTAAACGCGGAGAGGAAAGCAGACAGCATCTTTACGTTCACGTACGCCTTTCTGGAAACGCGCGTGCATATCTGCATGTCATAACCACTCAAACGCTCAAAGAGACACGACCAAGATCCAGCCAACATTGCAAGCAGGGGCAGTACATAGAAAAACACCGACGCAGACAGTGGCGCGTTCGCGCTCACAACAATCCAGTTACCGAAGCTGCTTTCACGTGTTTGACCGAGATAATTTTCGGCTTGCACGCCAACGCCGTAACCAAAAGAAAGAAGGTTGTGGCGCTCTTTTTCCAAATTTGCCCACGGCTCCAGCGCGGCAGCTATTGCAACTGCGACCGCAATCAAGAGAGCAAGGATAAAAGCTGGACGTCTAATCGTTTTCGACAGTTCGTATCTTGCGAGCTTTTGGTTCATACGTCCTCCTCCCCCTTCCGACCCAGAAAGCCGGAAGGGAGCCATTTCAAACAACTATGCGGGAAGCTTGTGGAAATGCCCGACGCAGTCGGGGCTCCATACACCAATAACAGTGCCGTAGCCAGACTCCGCCCATGCAGTCAGTCGCGCCGCAGATCGCCCGTTCTCACGGACGAGGTTATACATTTCCCACTGTCCCTTGTGATTCGAACGATACGTTCCCTGAGTACAATTCATGCTGCCGCTACCGCTTGTGTTATACGCACCGTCTGTATATAACCGAAGCGGATTTCCCGTATGGCCCTGGATATCCAGATAGAGCGATGAGGAATCATCCTTTTGACGGTAGCCAGTTGCACTCGTCCCGGCACATTGAAAACTAAATGCCTTATCGGCATTGTTCGTACAGGTCGTAATTCCCGTATCGGCGTTTTGAGTAATGCTGGAAACCTGAGAGGTGTCAAACTCCTCTTGTGCAAACGATGCAGCGGGAACCCCTAGGGACAGACCAGCTGCAATCACCAAGCCGACTCCGATTCGAGCAATAGCGCTCCTTGGCTTAATCATGGCCTTCTCCAATCAAAAGCGGTTAACAATGCGTCGACGCACGGCAACCTTCGCATGAATAGAGAAAGATGTCTGTAAACACCCGCTATTGAGTTGATTGCTCAGGCGTTTACACGTTATTTACCTGCGATAACAATAAAATTAGCTCCGCCTTATTCTTGATCTTCAACTGGCGGTAAGATGCAGACCGCAGCGCTTGCACCGTAGATGCAGCGTAACCGACATCCTCCGCAATGGCCTTTGTCGTTGCCCCCTCTGCCGTCATCAGCAAAATTTGCGACTGAACATCAGAAAGGGAGCGCGACGTAAGCAGGGCCAGCTGGCGCACGCGGGCCGTTTCGGTGGACCCGTTCGCCCGGTACTCCAAGACGGCCTTCTCGTCCTCAACCGAGCGGGCGAGCGCGATGTGCGTAACGAACATGGGCACAGACCAGCAAACAATCACCGTTGCCACGACGACATTGACAGCCGAACTTTGCCCCAACAACGACGCGAGGAACAACGGCTCGAAAACCGTCAGATCCTGCACCATATTGAGCAAGACAGCCCAAACAGGAGCCGTCGCCCCGAAGCAAAGCATCCATATCCCAAGCATTTTGCGCTGCGGACAGCTTCGCATCACTATATATGTGAGCAGCACCCCCGTCAGCACCGCAAGTCCATGGATTCGCCCCCTAGCGACCGCATAGATTAAGGCAACCATGCCCATTGACACCAACGGCACGATAGCCCGAGCATGGGCATGCACCTTAAACGGACGCAGCCCAACAGCGAGCGAAGCCGTAGACGCCACGCCGCAAAACAGGACCGGCACAGCCATCAACGGAACGCGTATGCACATCAATGCCGCGATATAGATAAAAGACCATTCCACAGCAGATAGCACCGCCCATACGTACGGGCTTCCGAGCCAAATCGCTTCACCCGCTCTATCCAGCGCAGCGCCACGATTCGCTTTTCCACCCGCGTAGCGTAGCGACAGAAGCAGTCCGAGACCCAATGCGTAGCTTAAGAGGGAAAAGGCGACAGCCCGCGAAACACCGGACCCCCAATCGCTATCCGCCATTACCAAGGGCCCCGCCGCAAGGAGGATAAAGAATAATGTGAGCAGGTATCGAAACAGCCGGCGCGTTCGAGCTGATGCCACTATATCGTCAGCATGCCGCTGCGGTAGCTCATGCCCTACAGTATCGCCCTCACCCGCAAACAGCGCCACGAGCTCGCGTGAGCCCGCAACCGACGCCTTCCCGTATGCTCGGTGAAGCGTTGTTCTCACCGTCGATGGCTTCGTATCCGTCTCCTTGGCAATTTCCGCCGGCGTTTTCCCTTTGAGCAGCAGTCGAACAAACTGCTCTTCTCTAGGCGACAGGGCAGGGGAAAACACCCCCGCATCGAATGTGTCGGACGCACAGGCGATATCCGAATTGTTGTCCCGTTTCCCCCTTAGCAACATGCATACGAAGGCAGCAGCGATAACGGACCCCATCGCCAGCAATGCAATGACCACGGCATCGCTTGCGAAGTATGCCGCCTCAACAGCCGGAATAAGACCAATAGGAACTGCTACGAGCACAGAACAGGCAAACACGTCGCGCCGCCCATGGCCAAAGGCACGAGGGCGGCAAAACGGCGGGGCCACAGTCAATGCGAGATAGACCAACGGAATTAAAAGCGCAAGGCCAATTGACGCGGCCGTTACAGGGGGCATCCCCCATGGCTCGGGAACGACTCTCCATGAAACTCGACAGCAAAACAGCAGGCAAGACATGACGGCTATTGTTTCTGTAAAAATCGCGTCCTGCGGGTGACGAGTTTCCCTTTCGTCAGTCCGTGTCGACCTCTGCGTCAAAGGAGAGTCCGCCGTGCCCCAAATAACATATGAGAGAAGCAGCGACCCAACAAAGCACGAGACACACGAAACGCCATGTAACAACCAAATCGGTGCAAACACGATTGGAATAGAGTCTCCGCGAGCATAGAAAGCCAGGTCGGCCCATTCGGGAACCGTTGCAATAACACCAAGGAAAACACCGATGGCACCGAGATGCCTCGGCCTTCTCATTCCCCCCTTGCATAGCGCAGCACCATGAACAAACGCCGCGAGGCATGCGCCCAGGATAACGAGCCAGGTCATTGCACCTGACGCTAGGCCGATTGAAGATGAAAACCGGTGATAAGGGGTGACCGCCATTACGACAAGCGCAATGGCGCAGGCAAATGTAGCAGAACGGCGGGAAAAGAGCATACGGCCTCCATAGCGTGTCATTATATCGCTCGAGCCGCTCGTTTATCTCTGTTCTCACACCAGCCAGCATCAATGATTCAGGCGAACTCCAATCCGCGCCAGATCACGGTCCGGCTTTTGTTCGCAGTCCCCACATCAAAGCGGGATGCGGTTTCCTTTTGGACGCCGGTTCGGAAAGCGCATCCCGTTCCAGGGCAATATTCTGGGATGCAGTTTCCGCAGCCCACCCCATTTGGAAAGCGCATCCCATAATTTGGCTGAAAACTGAGATGCGCTTTCCAAACGAGCCGAAACGGGCCGAATCGATCGGGCCACCTCGCATCCCGCTATCCTCGCCATCTGCCCGAGCGTGCTACACTAGCAGCATCTATGCCACCGCGAACGGCTCGGCCCCGCGCCCGCCGCTCGCAAACGAACTTTAAACGCACGAGGGTTGGCCATGCCGCTTTTCTCGCAACATACCGCCCGGTTCTCGCCGGACGTTCCTTTGGAGGGCACCAGCTCTCGCGAGCTGCTCAAGCGGTACCAGCCGCTCGAGACACTTGCGACCGGCGGTTTTGGCTCCATCGAGATCTGCCGCGACACGCACCTGCGCCGCCGCGTCGCCATTAAACGCATCCCCCTTATCAACGGTGCCGGCATGCCCGCTAGCGACATCATGGATGTCCTGCGCGAGGCGCACACTGCCGCCATGCTTCAACATCCCAACATCGTGCAGGTCATCGACTTTACGCACGACACAGCCTATGCCTACCTGGTTATGGAATATGTCGATGGCATGTCGCTGGCCGAGTTTTTGCACCGCGCGGACGGCCACTCACTTACCTTTGACGAGGCCGCGGCCATTGCCGATGCCCTGGGCCAGGCGCTCACCTTCGCCCACAGTAATGGCGTACTCCACCTGGACATTAAGCCCGCCAACGTGCTCATCGACCACTCGGGCAATGTAAAGCTCACCGACTTTGGCATGGCGCGGCTGTCGTCCGCCGGTGGCTTTGGCGGCTCACGCGGCGGCACCATCGGCTACATGCCGCCCGAGCAGCTCGATATCGAGACCGGCACGGTCGACGAGCGCGCCGATGTCTTTGCCCTCGCCTGTGTGATCTACGAGGGCCTGTGCGGCAGCGCTCCTTTTATGGCGGCCACGCCCGCCGACTCGCTCGGCCGCATCATCGGCGGCGCCACCTATCCCAGCGAGCTGATACCACACTTTCCCCCGGGAGCCGAGGCCGCGCTCATGAGCGCGCTCTCCCCCATGCCGCAGGACCGCCCCAACAGCATCGAGGCATTTTGCGACCAGCTCCTTGCCGGTCTGGGCAGCGTGCGCGAAGGCCGTCGCAGCCTGGAGCAAATGGTTGGCGAACTTTCGGATGACGAGCAGGAGCTCGACGATATCGAGCCGTCGCACTACGAGGACGACACCATCGAAGTCGACCCCGCACTCGGCTGGGCAGGCACGCGCTGGAGCCATGCGCGCGACTACGCCATGCACGCTATCTCGGCGCTAACGTGCGGCGCCTTTAGCTTTTTGCTGATGCAGACGGCCGGCGTCGCGGCGCTTCCCGGCCTGGTCATTGCGGCTATCGCGATCGGAGCGGCGGCCGGCCTGGCCCCCCAGATTGGCTCGGCCATCTCGGCTGTGGGCTTTTTGGTGCTCATGGCAAACGCCACCATGCAGGCACAGGGCGTCCTGTCGATGTTGCCCGTCGCGGTGATCTTTGCCGCCGCCATGTCCGGTTGGTGGATCGCCTGGGGTCGCACCGAGGCTGCCGCGAGCGCCGCACTCACCTGTGCACTCGCGCTTGGCTGTCTGACCGGCAATACCTTCCTGGCAGCTGGGGTCACCGCCGGCGTCGCGTCATTTTGGCTCGGCCCGGCAAGCGCCGCCGCGGCAACGGGCATGGGCGCACTTTTTGCCCGTCTGGCCACGGTCGCGCTTTCAGCCGGAGGCGTGCTGGGGCTCGGTAACGTTGCCGCAGCGCTGGGAGACCCACTCCTTTGGGCTGCCTTTGTGCTGGTAGCGGCAACTGCCGCGGCGTCATCTGCGCTGCTCAACGCCCATGCCAAGCGTGCCGATCAGGGCTCAAACCTTGCCGTAATCGCCGCCATCGCTGTCGCCGGCATCGGCTGCGCAGCGGCGTCCTGTCTTGCACACCATATGGAAATTGCCAGCCTTGCAGCCGCGGTCGTCGCCAAGGCGGCGGTTGCGGGAACCCTATCCTCTATAATCGTTGGGATATGCCTATATTTGCTCGGATACCAAAGAACCTATACGGAGAGTGATCTTTCGTGAACTTCCTGAACATCTTCGAGGACCACGTGGCCGGCATCTTCGGTGCCACCCGTGCCCCGTTCTCCTTTAAGAAGCTTGCCAAGCAGGCCGCTCGCGACATGGAGGATCAGACTCTGGTGATCAACGGCGTCAACACGGCGCCGGCACTCTATACCATCCTGATCGCCGCCGACGACGATCCCATGCTCGCCCCGTTCTACCCCGAGCTTTCGCGCGAGGTCCGCGAGTTTGTGAAGGCGCAGGCCGAAAAGCGCCGCTATGTCTTTGTCGGCGAGCCCCTCGTGCGCTTTATGATCGATCCGCAGCTGCGCGCCGGCAAGTTCTCGGTCTTTGCCGAGAACGTCGATGCCCCCACGCTCGGCCGCCTGTACGAAGAAGAGCGCGCCTATCAAAACGGTCTGGGCCAAAACAACTCCGCGGCAAGCCGTGCCGCCAGCGCCCCGCGCGCCGGCCAGCAGCAGTTTGCTGCCCCGCAGCAGCAGCGCCCCGCCGCCATGCCCCAGCAGCAGCCGACGCCTCGCGCCGCCGCTCCCGACCCGCTTGCCGTGGCAGACCCCTTCGCGCCTAGCGTCCCCGACCCCGCCGCAGCACCCATCCCGGTGCCGCAGACCGTCTCGCGCGACGCGCTTGCCGGCATGGGCGGAGCCGCCGCGACCGGTGCCGCCGTGGGCCTAGGCGCCGCAGCCGGCATCGCCTCCAACATGGCGAGCACTCGCGCCCCGCAGCGCCCGCTCGCCCAGCTCGTCGACGTCGTGAGCGGCGAGAGCCATAGCATCACCTCCGCACAGGTGACCATCGGTCGCGAGCGCTCAGTTTCCGACATTGCCCTGCGCGACCCCAACGTGTCGCGCCGCCACGCCCAGCTCACCTTTACGGGCTCGGATTGGTCGATCGAGGACCTCAATTCCACCAACGGCACGCTCGTCAACAACCGCCGTATTACGCGCTGCCCGCTGCGCAACGGCGATCTGCTGACGTTTGGCCTGAGCACCTTTGAATTTAGGGGATAGTCGCTTATGAACATCGATATCGTCCTTTTTGCAGGCCGCATCGTCCTGGTCGCCCTGCTCTATATCTTCCTGTTCGCCGTCATGAAGACCGGCGTGGGACTTGTGCGCGGACAGCGCCGCGACTCGGCTATCTGGACGATCGATGTGGACAAGGGTCCGCGCGGTATCCGCGGCATCCACGTAGACATGCTCGGCCCCGTCATCGTCGGTCGCTCGCCATCTTCGGACATCTGCATCAACGAACCGTTCGTCTCGGCCTCGCATGCGCGCTTTTCGCTGCAGGGCCCGGCGCTCATCATCGAAGACCTCAACTCGCTTAACGGCACGCTCGTCAACGGCCGCCAGCTTGTGGAGCCCGCAACGCTGCGCGAGGGCGACGAAGTCCAGATTGGCGACGTGGTCATGAAGGTGAACCGTCGATGATCGACGAGGAGAACAAGTCCGCGACTATGACCGAGGCACCGGCTGCCGCCACAGCTGCGCCGGCCCACGCCGCTCCGGCGGGCTCCGCACCCGTGGAACCCGAGGACACCGTGTTCTCCCTGCCTCTTTCGCATGTAACGCATGATATTTCGGATCTCGCCGATAACGAGGACGAAGAGGATACCGTAGCGGCGCCCATCGGCGCACATGCCGCGGAACAGCCCACAGCGCCCGAAGCAACCCCGGCGCCAGCTCACTTTGCAGAGCCTGTCGCCGCGGCAATCAACGAGAGCGCTGCGGTGTTTGCGGCACCCGAGCCCGCCGCGCCGGCGTTTCCCATAGCCCCGGCATCCGAGGTTGCGCCCGTGTCTACGCCGGCGCCCGAGCCTATAGACGTCAGCCCGCAAGACGACGAGTCGACCGCCCGCGTGTCCGAGGAGCCCGACTCCCCGGACACCGGCGATTCCGAATCAAACGCCGAGACCGACACCGTCTCTCCCGGTGACACAGCCGAGATCGACGTAGCCGCCGTTGAAGCCAAGCTCAAAGACCCCGGCTCGACCATGAGCTTTGAGCCCCTGACCGAGGAGCGCATCGAGACCGACTCGACCTATGATGCCGGCACCACCACGCAACTCATGTGGGGTGCCCGCTCCGACGTTGGCTGTGTGCGCCCGCACAATGAGGATTCCTACCTGGTGCAGTCGCCGCTCTTTTGCGTATGCGACGGCATGGGCGGTCACGCCGCCGGCGAGGTAGCCTCTTCCATCGCCGTCGAGACTATTGCCAAGACGGCCCCGCAGTCCGCCGACGCAGCACGCCTGGCGGCAGCCGTCGAGGCAGCTAACGCCGCCGTAATCGAGGCGGCCCTGAACGGCCTAGGCAAGCCCGGCATGGGCTGCACAGCCACTTGCGCCTATATCGAAAACGACACGCTCGCCATCGCCCACGTGGGCGACTCTCGCGCCTACCTGCTCCACGAGGGCACGCTCATCCGCGTGACCCGCGACCACTCCTACGTGGAGGAGCTCGTGGACGCCGGCGAGATCACGGCAGACGAGGCTCGCGTCCACCCCAACCGTTCGGTCATCACCCGTGCGCTGGGCTCAGACCCCGCCATGTATGCCGACCACTTCACTCTGCATATCGAGGAAGGCGACCGCCTGATACTGTGCTCTGACGGCCTTTCGAGCATGATTCCCGATAGCGATATCGAGAACATCGCCACGCAGTCCTCAACCGCGCAAATCTGCGTTGACAACCTAGTGGACGCGGCGCTTGCCGCCGGCGGCCACGACAACGTGACCGTAGTAGTCGTTGACCTGGTTGACGATGGCGTTATGCGCGAGGCGCAACGCGTGCGTCGCCGCAACGTCACCATCGGCGTCGTCTTAGGTCTCGTCTTGGTGCTGGCGGCTGCCATCTGGGCCTACACGGGTGTCACCGGCTCGTACTACCTGGGTACCTACCAGGGCAATGTCGCCGTCTGGCGCGGCCTTCCCGGCAAGCCGCTCGGACTCAAGCTTCACTGGCTCGAAAGCGAAACCAGTATCAAGCTGTCCGACCTGCCCGAAGACACGCAAAACCGCCTCAAGGCGGGTATTCCGCAA
Organism: uncultured bacterium; assembly: GCA_905214215.1. GTDB lineage: Bacteria > Actinomycetota > Coriobacteriia > Coriobacteriales > Coriobacteriaceae > Collinsella. The sequence continues at coordinate 18,214 of CAJMLP010000018.1, forward strand.
ACAAGTGTCGACGATGCGCAGGACACGATATCCAAGTACCGCCACCAGATCGACGAGGAGCAGACCCGCCAGGTGATCGACGCGCAAACGATTCGCGACAACACCGACCAGAGATCGACCTCCGAATCAGATTCCGAGAAAACCGCCGAACAGTCCGCCGAGGCCGAAGCCTCCGATAAGAATTAGAAAGGGAGTGCCGCTTATGAGTCGCCGCAACACCGAACTGCTCTTGCTCATCGCCTCGGCGTTCCCCGTCATCCTGCTGTATGCGATGTACGTGCTCACCGCGGGCGCCGCCATCTCCTTTGAGACGCTCGCCGTGCCGATCGGCCTCTTTGCCGCCTTCGCCGCGGCACATATCGCCGTGCGCATCTTGGCGCCCGGCGCCGACCCCGCCATCCTACCCATCGTATTTATACTTTCGGGCATCGGCATCACGTTCGTGACACGCCTCGCCCCCGCTCTCGCCATCTCACAGCTCATCATCCTGTTTGTCTCGGTGGCCCTGATGGTGGGAACGCTCGCACTGGTCAAAAACCTCGACGTGGTCATGCGCTACAAGTACACCTTTGGCATCATCGGCATCATCCTGCTGATGCTGCCCATCTTTATCGGCACCACGATCTCGGGCTCCAAGCTGTGGATTCGCATCGCGGGCTTTACCATCCAGCCTGGCGAGTTCGCCAAGGTCTTTATCGTGCTGTTCCTGGCCGGGTACCTGGCCGAGAACCGCGAGCTGCTCTCCATCTCCAACCGCAAGATCCTGGGCTTTAAGATCCCTCGCCTGCGACTGCTGCTGCCGCTGTTTGCCGTGTGGGGTGTGTGCCTGCTCGTCGTCGTCTTCGAACGCGACCTGGGTTCTGCCGTGCTGTTCTACACCATCTTCTTGCTGATGCTCTACGTTGCCACGGGGCGCTTTTCGTATGTCGTTATCGGCCTTGCGCTCTTAGCCGTTGGAGCTGTGGGCGCCTACAAGTTCCTGTCTCACGTTCAGGTGCGTTTCCAGGTTTGGGTCGATCCGTTTAAGGACGCCCAGGGCCAGGGCTACCAGATCGTCCAGTCGCTCTTCTCGCTTGCCGATGGCGGCCTGGTCGGTGTTGGCATCGGCAACGGCATGGCCAACAACATCCCCGTCGTCGAGTCCGACTTTATCTTTTCGGCTATCGGCGAGGAGATGGGCCTTTTGGGCGGCGGCGCCGTGCTCATCCTGTTTATGCTCTTTGCCGTTCGCGGCCTGACCACGGCTGCCCGCGCTAAATCCGACCTCGCCGCCTTTAGCGCCACCGGTCTTACGGCAGCCATCAGCTTCCAGGCCTTCTTGATCGTTGGCGGCGTAACCCGCCTGATCCCGCTGACCGGCGTCACCCTGCCCTTTATGAGCCAGGGCGGCTCCTCGCTGCTGGCAAGCTTTATCATCGTCGCGCTCCTGCTGCGCGCCGGTGACGAGGCGACCGGACGCGAGGCCGAGCTTACCGGCACCGGCACCATGGCCGCCATCACCGATGATCAGGTCGCATCTGCCGCCGCCCCGACGGGCACGCGCTTTGCCACCTCGTCTTCCTACGGCAGCGGCAGCCATTCCGTCGGCTCGCGCATGCGCCGTCGCCTGCTCGACACGCCTGAATCCGGTGTGCTCGGCCGCGTTGCGCTCGCCAACCGTCTAACCCGTGCGGTGCTCGCCTTTACGGCGCTGTTCGCCATCCTTATCGGCAACCTCACCTATGTCCAGGTCATTAAGGCCAAGGACTATCAGGACATGCCGACCAACAACCACACCATCGCCCGCTCCAAGTACATCCAGCGCGGCTCCATCATCACGTCCGACGGCGTGACGCTGGCCGAGTCGCTGCAGCAGGAGGACGGCACCTACGTACGCTCCTACCCCAACGGTAACCTGGCAGCGCACGTGGTTGGCTACGTGAGCCAGCAGTATGGCACCACCGCCATCGAGAGCGTCATGAACGACACGCTCACCGGCTCCAAGGATTACTCCAGCTGGAACAACGCCATCGCGTCGCTCGCGGGCCAGACCCAGCCGGGCAACACCGCCAAGCTCACCATTGACTCGCGTATCCAGACGGCGGCCGAGCAGGCGCTCAAGGGCTTTAAGGGCGCTGTAGTGGTCATCGACCCGCGTACCGGCGCGGTGCTCGCATGTGCCAGCTCGCCCACCTACGACAACACCAACATCGACGCCCTGTTGCAGGCGGGCGGCGGCGAGGACGGCTCTATGTACAATCGCGCCATGGATGCGCTGTACACGCCGGGCTCCACGTTTAAGGTCGTTACGCTTTCCGCGGCACTCGAGACCGGCACCGCCAGCCTTACCAGCACCTACCAGGCGCCCGGCTCCATGGACATCGGCAACGCGCCGGTCACCAACTATGCCAACGAGAGCTACGGCACCATCAGCCTGCAGCAGGCCTTTGCCGTGTCTTCCAACGTCGTCTTTGGCCAGGTGGCAAACGAAGTTGGCGCAAACACGCTCGTGCAGTTTGCCAACGCCTTTGGCTACGGCCAAAAGCTCGGCCAGGACCTGACCTCCGCGGCCTCCATCATGGCCGACCCGTCGCTCATGACCGAGTGGGAGACCGCCTGGGCCGGCGCCGGCCAGCCTGTCGGCATGGACCACACGCCCGGGCCGCAGACCACCGTCATGCAAAACGCCGTGATTGCCGCCGCCATCGCTAACAGTGGCGTGGTCATGGACCCGTACTTTGTAGCCCAGGTACTCGCCCCGGACGGAACTGTGGTCAAGACCACGCAGTCCCGCTCGCTGGGTCAGGCCGTCAGCTCCGCCACGGCCGACCAGGTCAAGCAGGCCATGCTCGCCGTCGTCCAGTCCGGTACCGGCACCGATGCCCAGGTCCCCGGCGTCAAGGTCGCCGGCAAGACCGGCTCGGCCGAGACCGGCGGCACCAACGTCAACTCGATGTTCGTTGGCTTTGCACCTTACGATTCACCCACGGTCGCCATCTCGGTGGCCTTGGAGGATTACGACAAACACGACGTCAAGGCGGCCAAGATTGCCGGCATCGTCCTGACCGCGGCGCTCGCCGCACAGGGAGCGTGATGCCCATGATCGAATCGGACACCCGAGGCGCGCCGCGGCCGAAGAGTTAGCGGCAACGCGCCACACGGCCCCAGCGGCCACATCGTAGGTACTACACACATCGTTGAGCGAATAGTTATGTTAGGAGCAGGAATGGAACAGAGGGTCCTCGGGGGAAGATACCTCCTCAAGGATAAGGTGGGGACAGGCGGCATGGCGACCGTCTACCGTGCACAGGACCAGGTCCTCGACCGCACGGTTGCCGTCAAGATCATGCTACCGCAGTATGCTGGCGACGCAACCTTCGCCGCACGCTTTAAGCAGGAGGCCCAGGCAGCAGCCGGTCTCTCCTCCCCCTATATCGTGGGCGTCTACGATTGGGGCAAGGACGGCGACACCTATTACATCGTCATGGAGTACCTGCGCGGTACCGACCTTAAGAGCGGCATCAAGAGCCACGGCGCCCTCGACCCCAAGAAGGTCGCCCAGATCGGCTCGCAGATCAGCTCCGCGCTTTCGGTCGCTCACAAGCATGAGATCATCCACCGCGACATTAAGCCGCAGAACATCATGGTGCTGCCCGACGGCAACATCAAGGTGATGGACTTTGGCATCGCGCGCGCCAAGAACAGCCACCTCACGCAAGACAACAACGTGCTGGGAACCGCCCACTACGTCAGCCCCGAGCAGACCCGTGGTCAGGACCTCGGCCCCACCTCGGATATCTACTCGCTGGGCGTCGTGATGTACGAGTGCGCCACCGGCCGCGTTCCCTTTGACGGTGACGACGCTATCTCGGTCGCACTCAAGCAGGTCAACGAGCTGCCTATTCCGCCGAGCCAGATCAACTCCGGTGTCGACGCCGACCTTGAGCGCATCATCCTCAAGTGCATGGAGAAGGACCCGGCAAACCGCTTCCAGACCGCCGACGAGCTGCGTCAGGTGCTCAACAGCTACCTGTCGGGCCGTGCCGTCAACATCTCGGAGCCCACGCGCATCATCGGTGCCCCCGGTGAGCTGGGCGCCACCAAGACTCGCGAGCTTTCCGATCAGACGCGCACCATGGTGCGTCCCGTCTCGGGCGTGAGCGGCCAGAATACCGCCCGTAGCTCGGTTTCGGGCTCCACCGGCTCCTACGAGGTCGAAAAGCCCAAATCCAACAAAAACAAGATCATCGCCGCCGTGGTGGCAGCCGTTGCCGTCATCGGTATCGTGGTGGCCTTTGCCACAGGACTCTTTGGCGGCGAGCAGGTCACCGTGCCCGATGTGCTAGGCAAGGACCAGCAGACTGCCGTCGAGCTGATCAAGGAAGCCGGCCTCGAGGTCGGCACCATCGACCAAAGCTACAACGACGATGTCGACGAGGGCAAGATCGCCGAGCAGACGCCCAACGGCAACACCAAGAAGGCCAAGGGCACTAAGGTGAACCTGGTAATCTCCAAGGGCCCCAAGCCCTCCGAGAAGGTCGAGGTTCCCCGGCTGGTCGGCCTGACCAAGGACCAGGCAGAAGCCGCGCTGGCAAGCGTTGGCCTGAAGGGCAACGCCTCCGAGGAGGCCAACGAGGCCGATGAGGGCCAGGTCTTTGAGCAGGGCACCGAAGCCGGTAAGGAAGTCGCGAAGGGCACGACCATCTCATACAAGGTCTCGAGCGGCCCGGATACCACGTCCGTCCCCGACCTAACCGACATGACCGAGGCCCAGGCGCGCAACGCCCTCGATATGGCAGGCTTTGGCGTCGACGTGAGCTACCAGGAGAACGACTCGGTTACCGAGGGCACCGTGATCAGCTGGAACCCCAGCGGTAAGCAGAAGCCCGGCGCCACGATTACCGTCGTCATTGCCAAGAAGTCCGGCAAGGCCAGCGTTCCGGGTAACCTGTACGGCAAGAGCATCTCCGCCGCCGTCACCGCGCTCAACAACGCCGGGTTCTACAACATCGCGTTCTGCGACCAGAACGGCAACCCCGTGAGCGGCAACGAGGATGCCACCGTTACGGGCGTCTCCCCCACCGGCAAGCAGTCCACCGACAGCACGATTACGCTGACGGTTTCGATTTCTGGCTCGGGTTCGGGCTCTGGCTCGGGCACGAGCACGGGCGACGATTCCGGTACGACCAACTAGTCGCCGCCCCACCGCCCATTACGGCTCCCGCCGCAAACATATTCGCTCACAGGCGCCCGCTTGCTCCCCCAGCAAGCGGGCGCTTCGTTTTTGACATGACATGAACCAGAAGAGCCCGGTACCGTGACGGTGTACCGGGCTCGATCAATCTCTGGTGTCCCCGGGCTGATTCGAAAACTCCCCCCCGCGGGGAAATTGGTGACGCGGGTGTCGACGGTCCTAATCCGTCGGCAGCTCCCACAAACCAGAAACGGCGCCGCTCTCGCGACGCCGTTATAATCTTCTGGTGCCCCCGGGCGGATTCGAACCGTCGACACCCGCTTTAGGAGATATGATTTAATGCTACCCCCTACTATTCATCAAGCATCATTGAACACCATATAACCGCAGATAAACATAGCAGTTTGTGTCTTTTACCTCCGGTAGCTGCGCCTACGCTTTTACAAACATATTACTAACAGCTTTAGCTAAACTGCACTCAATGAATTGTTGAAAACTATTCAAAGAAACGGAGTGCAAAGATGTCAGAACAGCCACTAATTAGCGGAAGAGGCACGTGTTGGAAAGACAAGAGATCACCTAACACCTATCGCTATTATTTTTCCCTTGGGGTCAAGGACCCTAAGACAGGGCGTTACAAACGATCCCCAACTTATACGGTTCGTTGCAAGACTAAAACAGAAGCTAAGGCTGCAATGCAGGCCAAGCTGGCTGAAATCAACTCCTCTGGCACGATCACTAAAACTAAAAAGCCCACTTTGCTTGCGTCCTACTGCTGGGTCTTTCATGAAAATAGGGACACCGAGCTTGCGCCAACGAGCTATGAAAGAGAAGCGTACGATTGCAGGCATATCGAAGACCTATTCGGTGCGTTTCAGACAATTGAGGGGCTAACTCCCGATCTAATCGAAGAAACATATGCCGAAGCTCGTCGTACGGGAAAATACAAACCATCTGAGCTTGTACGAATCAATGCGAAACTGCGCCAGATTCTGTCGAATGCAGTCGCAAAGAGAATAATTGACCGAAACCCCTGCGCTACCGTTCATGTTCGCAGACCACGCAACAAAAGAGAATCACTGACAATCGAGCAAGTAGCTACCCTATGCACACATCTTCAACACATTGAGCTCACCGCCGAAGCTGTTGCTACGCTAGTACTAGTGTATACGGGTATGCGAAAAGGCGAGATGCTGGGCCTCGAATGGCGCGATTGGGACCCTGCCAATAAAACCTTGAAAATTGACAGGCAGTACACCAACGATCATGAACTGAGGGCACCAAAGTCACAAGAAAGCCAACGCAAAATCCCCGTTGGAGAAACCCTGGCCGAACGTCTTCAATCATGGTCAGCCATACAAAAAGAGCTCCTGGCCTCTCTGGGGCTGTCCCAGACTGGCAGCACTCCCATCATTAGCGATATTGCTGTCGAGCAAGGGGTCCCTACTGTCTGTCACATGAAGAACTACATCTTCAACCATTGGTTTCGCGATTTCGCAGTTAGCTGCAATCTTGGAATCTATGAGCCGAATAATTCGACTGGCGGAAAACTATATAAGGGCATCTGCCCGCATCAGCTCAGGCATTGCGTAAGCACTTTTATGCTGGCGAACGGATCGGACGTTAGAAGCGTGCAAGGTATTCTTGGCCACGCGGACCCCAATATCACGCTCAAAACGTATACAAGCCTCGTTCAACAATCAGAAATAAAAGCAGTTAAAGGCTACGAAGACTTCATCAACGCCTATATACAGAGAAGCGAGAAATAGCATGTTTTTCATTCATCGTTTTATTCATAATATTACGGTACTATAATACCGTTTCCGCAGGTAGATGCTATATTTGATTGACAACTAATGAGTTTTAATACATGCTAAAGCTGTCAGATGGCTACGCATGTAGTCATAGAAACCGGCCCCCCAAGTGCTTATGAACCTGGTAAGTCTTACAAGCACAGGGAGGGCCCTCATTGAAAGGATAGCTCATCATGGCTACTCCAAAGATTAGCACTCAGGCGTCCACACCGACTTTCCCCACTGGTGCCGCTCAGTGCGATCGGTTGCTCCGCGTTAACGATATCCGCGAACTCACTGGCTGGAGCGAAAACACCGCGCGCAAGTTTATGCGCGAGTCCGGCAAGCTCATCCAAATCCATCGCTCGAATTACATGTTTGAAAGCTCGTTTTATGAGCTTTTCAAGCAGCTTGAAGGTCGTACCGCCCACCTTGACTAGGTGGTAAACATGAGCGAGCTACCGTCGATTTCCGACAAATTTTCCGATGATGTTACTGAGCAACGAGAGATTAGAAGGAAAATGGATAACGCGAATTTTATTTCGGTGCCCGACTGGGCGTGTTGTGCCACCACTGTCGCTGCCGAGCGCCTCATCCTCGGCCTCGTATGGAAGCTTGGAAATCCTTCCAAAAACAAACGAGCCATGGGCTTTTACGCAAAAAGCAAATGGATTGAGGAGCGCTACCACCTGAGTAAGAACACGATCTCCCGGGCCTATACCTCTTTGAAAGATAAGGGGTTTATTCAAAAAGCGGGCGATGGCAGCTGGATGCTTAATTACGCCGCAGTCTACCCCGCCGCAATCGAAAACGGCTGGGAGCCCAAGAAATCTTAAGTCCATAGCCCGACTATCGAGGTCGTGAAGGTCGGTAATCGCCGAGCGTCTATAAGAGCATGCCGCGGATGTAAAATGAAACAGGGTCGAACCGAAACAGTTCCCGGACAATTGGCGTCCGGCCAGACACTTCGATTCGACCCTTTTTCATGCCCGCATCTAAAACAATCCCATAATCATTCTCGACATCTTTAACGCCATCACTCTCCCGCCACCAACACGTCGTAGGTGCCATTTTCAACGAATCGATATGGCCGTCCATTCATGGTCTTTAAGGCGCGTGATACCATGAAAACGTGCGGTATTTCTCCAACCGAAAACCTGCGTGAATGCATGACTTGAGACGCCTTTTAGAACTCACCGATTGCAGGGCGAACACAAATCAACAGTGGCCGTGCATTGTTCCCAGCCATATGGCATGGCGGAGCCATGCCCGTTGTTGATTGGAGTGCCGCACCATGGCAGACGAGAAGAAAATCAGGGAGATCTACGGCGTGAAGTCCGTCCTCGATGAGGCCGCCGAGCGAATCGAGGCGACGTGGCGGGAGAAGCTGCTGCGCGAGACGGGCGACCTCAGAACCGAGAACGCGTTACTCAGGGCCCAGCTCGACGAATTCAACCGCAAGCTCGTCGAGGCGAGAGACCGGAACGAAAGACTTAAGGCCGACTGCAATGAGCGGGTCGCCTTTATCGAGGAGAAGTTCGAGCTCGACACCGCGAGCATCGAGCTCGAGAACAATGAGCTCCATGCCGCGAGCGTCAGATACCTCGCCGATGCCAGGGAGCTCAGCAGGCAGGTCGTCCAGCTCCACGCCGAGGCTGAGGCCATGTCCGATGAGATCGAGCGTCTGCGCGTCGAGCGTGACGCCGCGTTGAAAGCCCAAGCCGAGCTGAGCGATGCGCTCCTGGCCCAGCGCGACCTGACGGCCGAGGTCGCCGCCCTCAAGGACCGCCTTGCTGTAGCCGAGCAGCGGGCGGCTGTGGCCGAGGCCAAGGTCGAGGTCATGACCCAGATGAAGGGCGAGTAGCCCCGTGCTTCTCCTGTCGGGCTGCTGATTTCTAGGAACCTTCTAGAGCGCTTCTAGAAGGTTTCTAGAACCGAGCGCGGCATCTTCGATCGACACGATGTCTCGGTAGATCAGGCGGTGCTTGGCGTCGCACCATTTGTCGTCGTGGTAGTGGCCGAAGAACCAGGCGCGGTAGCCGAGCTGACCGTCGAGCTCGGCAAGGAATCGCTGAAGCCGGTCGCCCCGATACTCGCGCCCGCGCTCGCGACACAGCTTCTCCGCCAGGGCGGCAGGGGCCTCGTGAGTCACAACGTAGTCGACCTTCCAGCCCACGCGATCGAGCGAGGAGCGGCAGTGTTCCGTCTCTTCCTCGCTCGGCATCTCCTCGGGCCACCAGCTCCTCCCCTCCCTGCGATGCTGCCTGTCGTTGCTCGCGGCGCCGCCCATGGCAAGGACCGTGGTTTCCGCGATGTCGAACACCTCCCCGCGCACGAGGTGCAGCACGTGCGGTCGCGCCTCATGGACGAGGCCGCCGTTCCACTCCCGCACCGGAAGCCCAGCCAGGGCGTGGTGGTTCTCATGGTTGCCGTCTACGAAACACGTGGTCCACGGCTTCGACTCGAACCAGTCGAGCCAGTATTTCTCGGCGTTGGATCCATCCCAGACAAAGCCGAAGTCGCCGGCCACGATCACCGCGTCATCGCGCGTCAGGGTCCGGCCCAGCGGCCAATTTTTGAATGCAAACCGGCTGGACCCGTACTCGGCCCTGCCGTGCACGTCGCCTGTCACATAGACCGTCATCAGTACGCACCCCACGGCAGGAGTTTGTCCCCGAGTCTCACGATCCGGTCATACAGCACCGTGTGCCGTTCGTCCGGGTTGCCGTCTCGGTGAAAATGGCCGTAATACCAGTGCTTATAGTCCAGGTGATCCTCGATCTCGTCGAGGAATCCGGTCAGCCGGTCCACATCAGGGCGTTCCCAGCCCGGGTCCGGGTAGAGCGTCGGCGAGAGCATGCGCGTCGAGCAGGTATGGGTGATGACGCAGTCGGCCTTCCAGCCGACCTCGTCGAGCCTTGCCCGCGCGGCATCGAATTCGCGCTCGTCCGGGAGCTCCTGAGGCCACCAGCTGGAATACGGCACGCGGTATTCCCTGTCCACGCTCGTGGCACCGCCCATGGTGAAGATTGTCGAACCGTCGAGCTCAAAGACCTCGCCGCGCGTCAGGCGCCGAATGGGCGAGGTGTCCGACAGGCGTTGCGTCAGCCCGCCGTGCCACGGCTCCATGGGGCGCTCCGCCCAATGGTCGAAGCGCTCGTGGTTGCCGTCGACGAACAGCACCGTGTAGGGACGCGACTCCAGCCAGGCGATGTCGGCGCATTCCTCGGCAGAGAAGTTCCACGGAAAGCCAAAGTCGCCGGCGACGATGAGATAGTCGTCGCTGGTAAGACTGTCGCCAAGCTCCCAGTCGCGGAGCTTTTGCATGTCGAGCCCACTGTGGATGTCGCCCGTCACATAGACCGTCATCGGATCGCCTCTTTCCTCTTGTACGCCGCCAGCTCGCGCTCGACCTGCCTGTCGCCGGTCTCGTTGACCCACCAGGGCCATTTCACCCGGCCGCACGGCTCGTCGACTCCGGCGAACCATTCCCTCAGCCCGTCGAGGCTCACTGGGGAATACCCGTTGGCATCGCAACCGACGTCGTAGCGCAGAAGGCCCTGCTTGCGGTTGAACTCGTTGTACGCGCCGCCGCCGCTGTGGATGTGCCCGTGGAGGTGCCACGACCCATGGTTCATGCCCTGCCAGTCGGCCATGGGGTAATGGCTCAGGACGATCTTCTGCCCGTCGATCTTGAGCACGCAGATCGGCGGCTCCACGGTGAAGGCGCCCGCGACCGCCGGCTGGGTCCAGTCCTTGTCGTGGTTTCCCGGGACGAGGTGGATGCGCCTGCAGGCGATCCGCTTGCGCAGCCCGTAGGCGTCCTGGGCGGTCATCTTGAATGAGAAATCCCCCAGGATGTAGAGCTCGTCGTCCACGGCGACCCTGCCGTTGATGTTGTCGACGATGGCGTCGTTCATCTGCCAAATCGTCTCCCACGGGCGGTCGGTGAACTTCAGCACGTTCTCATGCCCGAAGTGGGTGTCGCTGGTAAACCAGATCATATTTATGTCTCCTTTTATCGCTAAAAAACGTTCTCCTTCGAGGTCAGGAGACGTTTTATGAGCGACATGAGGTGCATATCCCTCATGTTTCAAGCTCCAATCTGCCGGATTTGCCCAACTAAAAGTTTACGCCCACGCGCCCACGCGCGCCCACGCGCGAATAGGATTTGATTTTTGAAATATGGACGAATTCCTCGTCAGGAGGGTAAAATGGTGCCGACGGCAGCCCAAGTTGTAGAGAGCTGGGCAGAGCCGTTGCTTAATGAAGTTGGGTCATCGTCTTAGCGACGGTGGCCTTTCTTTTTGGGCTTCGAACCCTGCTTGAGTGCCTTGGAAAGGCCGACAAGGGCCGTGAGGAGCGAGACCGTAGCGGTCAGGAGCTTCACGAGCTCGGTGAAATCGGTCATGGGCATCACCTCCCATCAAATGGAGGGCTCTGCCCGGCACGAGGGCTGCCGACAGCAAGGACGATTCTATCAGAGCGGCTGACTCCCGCCGATCAATTCATACTCCTCACCCTCGCCGAATTGCGAGCATGAAAGAATCGGCACTGGATGGCAGCACGCTAGGGCACCAACGATAGGCTTTCCAAAACTAGCGAGGCGTGTCTCCGCGAGCGTAATCGCCTCGGTCGACCGCACGATCGACCTGCGGCGAGATGTCGACGTTGCCACCATGGGCTCGGCCTGCGGCGCGAACGCGGTCATCGCCAGCATCGGGAACGGCGCCGGCGTAACGGTTGCGAATCTCCCTTGCGTAACCGCGCCGGGCAAGAAGCTCATCGCGAACCGCCGGATCCTCGAGCAGATCTTCATCGCACTTCGGTGCGATGAACTTAGGAAAGAGATTGTAGGCGACGCCCTTGCTCGCCTTTGCCTGCTCGACCCACGCCGAATACGCTTTCTTAAGCCGTTGAATGTAAATCTCGCAACGCCTCTCATAAGGAAGGGCTCGCTCGGCTTCCAGCACGTTATTTTTAAAGGCCGCCTCAAGTTGCTTGACCGCAAACCGCCCGTCAAGACGAGTCAGGTTGAAAGTGCACTTCGGATTGCCGGCCTCTTTGATATCGAGATCTGTCGCATAGACTCGATTGTTCTTGATGAAAATGTCTACGCCCCATGAGGCAAGTAACTTTTTAAACTGCTCCATATTCTTCGGATGGCCCTCGTTGATTGCAAGATGGATCAACTCGCGCAGATTGTTTTTATAACTGTACTCACCGCGACCGATAATCTCCTTTTCTGTGTCGCGCGGCTGGCGATCGCGAATCTTCGAATTCTTCTTTCCCTTTTCGAGCTGGGCGAGATTCCAGTCCTTATCGAGTTCGCGGACCCATGAGGCGCGTTCGTACTTTCCATGCCGCCCGCCCGTCTCGCAACGCTTGCCGGTTAACAAATCGGTACGGTTGATCGCCATGTGCACTGCGTAGCGTTTTCCCGCCTTATCGCTTTCTTCGTGCAGCGCGAGAATCACTTGTTGATGCGGATAGTGCTTCGCAAGCCATTGCTCCGCGTAGGCCAAACATGCATCGGGGGTCATCTTGCCCCCGTTGCATGAGCATTCTTCCGGAAGGAACGCGAGGATCTGATGAAGCAGGATTACGTTTTTGGCTCCGGCTCTCGATGGTTTGTCGTGATGGAAAACCTTTCTGGTTCTATCCATTTTCGAAAACCAGCGATCGCTGTATTCGATGTTCCAGCCGCCACGCGCAAGCGCATCTTTTCCGTTGATGTATTTACGGACGTTCTTTGCGTAGCGGTCGCTCGAAACGCTTTTCTGTTTGATAACCGTCATTTCACATCACCACCGACGAAATAGCGCTTCTCGAGCTCGTCGATGAAACGGTCTAGCTTACGCCCAACTTGATAGACCTTCTCAAGTGTTCGGAAAACCGCCTTCTCGTTATACGCCGGAAGACCTTGTGCATTTACGAAGTACATGAACTGATTGAGGTTTGTTCCTTCCTTTAAAAGCTCGTGATAAATCTTGTCGATCGACGCCCGATCGACATCGATTTTCTCAACATTCCCTTTGAGCAGTACGCGACGAGCATACGAACTGACAGTCATATCAAGGGAATCAGCATTGCTTTCAATTTTCTTTTTTTCTTCCGGCGAGACCCGGACGTGAATGTCATCGGTTCGGAATTTCTGGTCAGCGATTTCCGCAAAACTAAAATCGATATCGAGATCGTCAGCATTGCACAAAACGAGGCGTATGAGTTCCGCCTCGCTCATCTCATGTCGCTTTGCGATTGCGGTGATGGCTTTCTTCTCTTCATCGGAAAGAGACGCCTTGACGGTGTGTGGGCGGAGCCTGCTCATGATTCCTCCGGAAAACGAATCAGCGATCGGAGAGGCCTCCGATCAAAACCTGCTATGCGATTCGCTTTCCTTTTGATGAGGAACGGCTGGCGTCGTTCCAAAAGTGAAGAATCGACTTCGCGATTCTTTATCGCGAAGTTTCAACTTCACAACAACCTTATCGCCGTAGCAGGCGATAAGCAAGGTCTGTGGCGTGGTGTTTTTGGGGTCCGGATGGACCCACAAAAACACCACCCACAGTCATCTTGCAATCGCCTGCTACGGCGATTGGGCGGAGCGTAGCGTAGACACGAAATGAGAGGCCTCGTTTCGAGCGAAAGGCTTCGCGGTGTCGTAGTGTCAGCGAAGACCGTGAGCGGAAGCGAATTTTTAACGCGAAGGATGCTGAGTGTTAGAAATTCGCTGTAGCGGACTCCGGGCGAGGGCTGGAGCAAGTTGATGGAAGACCTTACCGATTTGCGGAAGGTTTTGCCCGAAGCATCCGGCACCGCCGAATTCTTTTGGAACGGCCTCTCGTTTGATTGCTTTCCTATCGTTTGCTCCCAGACTGGGCGTCTAAAAAAGGCGGCCGAACCGGCCGCCCACAAATAAATAAACATTTACCGAATGGAAGAGAAGAGGAACGATGCACATTACTCCCAGTGGCCGGCGACGTCGACAACCCAATGTTGTCCCGTAGCCTGCTGTTCATAATGCCCCTGATCTTCAGAGGTGGTATACGAATCATTGATTGCAGAAGCTCCATTAGGGTGTTGTGCATCACCGTAGGTAGAGATAACATGATTGTCCATTTCGGCTGCTGAGTTAAACGTCGCATGGCATACAGAGCACATCCAACGTTCATGGCGCGTATACACTACATTCGGTACCCAGACCTGGCTGTAATCTGTCTCCCAGTGGCCCTGCTCGGCAACCCACTTCTTTTGGCTGCCGCCGTTGGAAGAGGAATTGTTGCTGCCGGAACTCTGCGAATTGTCGGAATTCTGCTTGGACTGGGAGGAATCGCCCTTGCTGTCCGACTTCGAAGAATCGGAAGACTTGTTATCCTCCTTCTTGGAGTCATCGGACTTCTGGTCCTTGTCGTCGGATTCTTTCTTCTCCTCGGTCTTGGCTCCAGAGGTTTGCGTCGCCTTTTCTTCGCTTGGCTTCTTTTTGTCTTTATTCTTTACCGCTGTGGCGGCCCTTTCCGTAGAGCCGCTTCCTTGCTTTGCAACGCTGGCACATCCAAGTTGAGGTGCCGAAAGGCACACCAGAAGCGCAACGATAATAGCCCTTGTTCTCACACCGATCTCCCTGCCCATGAAACCGGGCGTTGGACACCAGCCGATATCCAACGCCCGGCTCGCTTTTACATCTGCTCGCGGCGCTTCTTCCGGTCGAGGTAGACGCCGGCCGCCACGAGGACGGTACCGCCGATGACGAACGTCTCGCCGATGAGTCCCGCGCGGTCACCGGTCTGGGCGAGGCTGCCGGGCTGAGCGGTATCCGTGCCGGCGAGGTGCTTCGGGGTGTATGCCGCCTGCTGCTTTGCGGCCTGCTGCTTTGCGGCCTGCTGCTTTGCGACCTCCTCTGCCTCCTGTCGTGCGATCTCATCGGAAAGCCCCTGCTCCGCCGCGATGCGGTCGGACTTCGCCTGCTCGTAGGCGGCGAGCGCCGCATCATAGCCGGGCTGGAGCTCGTCCACCGCGGCCTGCTTCTCGTCCAGGATGGCCTTGGCGGGCGCGACCTTGGCACGTGCCTCGACTGCTGCGGCGAAAAGCGCGTTGAGGGCGTCATCCGCGTTCGCGTCATGGCCGGAAGCGATCGCCGCGCCGGCGTCGATGGAGTTCAGCTTCGACAGCTTGGCGTCTGCCTGCGCCTTCGCCTGTTCGGCGGCGGAGACCAGGGACTCGGCGGCGACGGCGTCAGCCTTCGCGGCATCGAGTTCGACCTTGGTGTCATTGACGGCCTTTACTGCATCCTGCTCGCGCTGCTGTGCCTCTGCGAGCTTCGCGGCAAGATCGGTGAGGATGTCGAGGTTCGACTGTGCGTCATCGAGATCGGTCTGGGAGCCGGTAAGCCTGTCGGCGGCAACGCCGGTGTCGGTCTTTGCGGCATCGACGGCACGCTGGGCATCCGCGAGGGCGCGTGCGGTGGCGTCCGCCTTTTGCTCGGCGGCGGCGAGGACGGTCGCCTTCTCGACCTGATCGGCTGCCGCCGCGTCATGGACGCTCTTTGCTGTATCGAGCGCCTTCTTGGCGTCGGCGACGTCCTGGAAGAACTTCGCGAGATCGGCGTTCGCATCCATGACGTCCTGCTGCTTGGCCTCGGTGTTCGCCTTGGCGGAATCCAGCTTGGTCTGTGCGGCCGTTACGGCTGCGTTGGCGGCATCAAAGGCGACCTGCTTCTGCTGGACGGTCGACTTTGCCGTATCGACTGCCGCGTTGGCGGCATCGAGGTCCGATTTCGCCGCATCAAGCTCGGTCTGGGCATCCGTGACGCCCTGCTGCTTGGATGCGAGATCAGCCTTTGCGGCATCGACGGCACGCTGGGCATCGGTGACGTCCTGCTTCGCGGCATCGACACCTGCCTGTGCGGAATCCGCTGCGTCCTGCTTCTGCTGGACGGTTTCAGCGGCGTCGGTGGCTGCCTGCTGCTTGGATGCGAGATCGGCCTTGGCTGCGTCGAGTGCGCTCTTGGCGTTCTTGAGACCGTTGATATAGGAGGTCAGCTTTTGCTCGTACTCGTCGACGGAAATGGGGTTCGTGTTCCAACCGGAGCCGGACCAGCCGGAGATCTCTGCGGTGTAGCACTGCGTCTGAAGCCCGGACATGGTGCCCTTGGTGCAGGTTGCCATTCCCATAACGGCGAGTTCGGGATTGATGATGTTCATGTAATGGCCGACGGTGCCGCTGCTGCCGTTCTCCCAGCGGCAGTTGTTTGCAATCCAATGGTTGATTGCGACGCCGTTCTTTGCATAGAAATCATAGGCATCCTTGCCGACAAGACCGGTGACCCCATAAAGGGCCTCCGTTGCCTTGTCGAAAAAGCCCTTCTCCTGCTCGATCCACTGCCCACTCGGATCGATTCCGTAATTCCATGCCAGGTTTTCGGCAAAATTATATTGACGGGCATGATCGAGCACAGTGTCACTGTAGTTGGCATCCGCAATGGCACCGGCGATGAGCTTGTAGGTGACCTGGAGCTCGGACAGGCCGACCGACTTGCGGTAGTCGTTGACGGACTTCATCCACCTGATCGCATTGAGCATGTTATCAAGGGACGTGGCGTCCTTGGAGTTGCCGACTTCGGTCTTTCCGGCATATTTGGCGTTCAGGATGATGTTGACTGCGTCATCGGCACCCATGGCACGGAAGAAGCCGATGGCTCCCTGCTTGAGCTGCGCGTCGGCGGAATCGAGTTTCGCCTGTGCCTCGTCGACCTTCTGCTGGGCGGCGGTCACGGCAGCGTCTGCGGTATCCTTTGCGGCCTTGGCGTTCGCGAGCTCTACGTCGGCGGCTGCCTTGGCGGACTCGGCATTCTTGACAGCCTGCTTCGCTGCATCCAGCTTGGCGACGGCGTCGACGTTCGCCTGCTTGACTGCATCGAGGTCGGCGTTCGCGGCATCGAGTGCGGACTGGGCGGCGTTCACGCCGGATTCGGCATCGGCCGCGGCCTGCTGCTTTGCGGAGAGGGACGCCTGGGCATCATTCAGCTCGGTCTGTGCCGTTGCTGCAGCGGACTGCGCCTGCTCGAGCTCGGACTCGCACTGGGACTGCATCGCTCGTGCGGCAGCGAGGGCTGCCTCTGCGTCCGCGACCTTCTGTTTTGCCGCATCGTACTCCGGACCGCTGGCGCCTGCCTCCGCTGCGGCGAGGTCGGCTTTCGCCTGCTCATAGGCGGCGCTGGCTGCTGCGGCCTTCGCATCCGCCGCGTCCTTGTTCTGCCTGGCTGCAGCGAGGACGGCATCGGCGGAATTCTTTGCAGACTGGGCCGCAACCAGCTTGGACTGGGCATCGGCAAGCGTCGCGTTGGCGTTGTCGAGATCGGCCTGTGCCCTGCTCACGGCATCCGTGGCGTCGCGCACGGCCTGCTCGGCGGCACGGATAGCCTCCGGGGCGGCGCTTACGGCATCTGCCTTGGCTTTATCGAGGGCGTCCTTGGCATCTTGGGCCGCCCTGAGGGCGGACTGGTACGCTTCGTCCTTCTCGGATGCATCCGCCTTGGCGTCTGCGAGACCCGCCTTCGCCTGCTCAAGGTCCTTGCCGGCGGCATCGGCGGCGTCCTTGCCCTCCGCGACCTGACGGGCGTACTCGTCCATTGCCGCTCGGTCGGCTGCCGTGCCGGCGCTGACTGCCGAATCGTAGGATGCCTTGGCCTGGTCGCGGGCGGAAGCCGCCTCGTTGTAGGGACCGGCGGCCTCATCGTAGGATGCCTTGGCGGCGTCCTCCTTCGCCTTCGCCTCGTCGACTGCCTTCTGCAGGTCCGCGATAGTCTGTGCGGCGGATTTTGCGCCGGTACCGGCTGCCGCGCCGGCGTGGGCGGCGATCGGCGACATCACGGCGGGGTGCTGCGTGCCCCCGTCACCGGTCTGGGCGAATGCCGCGAACGGTGAGATGAGGCTCGATCCGGTCATGGCGGCCATGGTCGCCGCGGTGACAGTCAGACGCGCGATCCCCTTCGGGGCGTGAATCTTTTTGCTTGGCAGTGTGGCGAAGTGATCGCCGCCGGCAGCGAAATGCTTTCCCTGAGTCATTGCTATTCCATTCCTTTTCCGTGCCCTATCCGACTGGGCATCAGAGTGCTTTCCAATAGAGATAATTATGCGCCTTAACAGGGATTGTTGTATATAGTCCGTTGGCTTTTATACAACAATCTATGACTCTTTTTGTCATGGATATCTCGCCGCTACAACGATCCTTTGGTCTACGCTGCAAAGAATTAAGATCAAAGTCTGGTTACTCTCAAGTACAATTTGCGAATCGCATCGGCATGGACAGGTCTTACTACGCCTCGATAGAGGTCGGACGAAGAAATGTCAGTCTTTCTAACCTCTGTAAAATTGCTAACGGATTCGACATGACAATCGCTGCACTCATGACTGGTGTGACTGAGAAAACGGATTAGTCCATCAATCAATCAGCGAACGCAGTGAGCGAATCAATCGACGGCACAGCCGGCGGCAAGGACACGGTACGTGGCCGCGCAGCGAGCTTCGCGAGCGAAGAGGACGGCATCGCCGTCCCTATATCTTTATAGTATATTTCTCTATTAATTGGTTTCACCAAAATGGGTATTGCGCAAGCTTCTGAACAGGCGTTTTTATCAAAAACTCAAAGCAGCCGAATCATCAAAATGGTGAAATTTTTTACCCAAATTGAGGAAGCGCTTCACCAAAATGGAACCGACTAACGGCTGTTGAAAACTTTTTATCCCCAAAATGGTGATTTCCTGTTTTCAGTGGAAAACTCGGTAAGTTAAATTATTTACTTACCAGATTTACAAACAAAAGCAGTTCTTAACCCTAAAACCAGAACAGGTCAGAAGCAAAATTAACTCCTGACCTGCGATTTTTCTGGTGCCCCCGGGCGGATTCGAACCGTCGACACCCGCTTTAGGAGAGCGGTGCTCTATCCCCTGAGCTACGGAGGCATGTTGTACTAGTGTAGCAGATTTACACGTTGTGATGCAGCGTGTAGCCACTCTTCGAAGTTGCGGTGGAACAGCCCTCCGGAAAGTGCGTCCCACTATCCAGGCAAATTCTGGGTCAGACTTTCCCCATGGGACCTCGCTGGGAAACTGTGTCCCAGAATTTCGACTCGAAACGGGACACGGTTTCCCAAACGGGCCCGTTCCGGAAACTACATCCCGCAATCGGCACTCGAACCGGGATGCACTTTCCCGATCGAGCCTCATGGGAAACCGCGTCCCACTTTAGGGGGGCGCTCTTTAATGGCTAGTTGCCTTTGTGGAAAAGGTTCTTGATGACGGAGGGGATGCTCTTGGCGCCCTTGGCCGTCACATCGATAAAGTCGGGCGAACGAACGAGCTTGTCCTCGTCAATGTACTTACGCACCGCGCGAAGCGTTTCCTTGTCATTGCGCGTCGAAAACGTAAAGTGGCCATTCTCTTTGGTAAAGATGGCAAAACGTGTAATCTTCTTGGTGCCGCGCAAAACCTCGGCGGCAATATAGTCGACCTCGTCCCACGGGATCTGAATATAGTCCTCGGGATTACGCTCGTTATAGTACTCAAACGCCTTATTGCCCACCATCACGTTACCGTGGCTGGTAAGCCCCATCAGGCAGGTTGCCGGCGTTGCCAGATCGACCGTGCTGTTCTGAGATTGCGCCATACGCGCCTCGCCCTCCAATAAAAACAATCGGACCGCATCCAGTGTACCCACCGGGTGCGGTCCGTTTCAATGGCTCAAAAGCCCTTACCTAGCAACTCTCGGTCTTAAGCCGAAGCGTGCTTACATGAAGCCGCAGACGCGACCGATGATGCCGACGGCGAAGAGAGCCAGGATGATGACGATCGGGCTGACCTTCTTCTTGAGGAGCTTGCAGACCAGAAGGGTCAGGCACACGGCGGCAAGGCCGGGGATGAGCTGATCGAGGTTGGCCTGAAGCGTGGTGACCTTCACCGGGTCGAGTGCGTTGGCACCGACAGAGCTGTACATCGTCAATGCCTGCTTGATGCCCTCAGAACCGGCGGGCAGGTTGGCCCAGTCGATATAGGCGCCAGCGGACTGCGTGACCTTGGAGACGACCGGGGTGAAGGAGATGGACACCCAGCGCTCGACCAGGGCGCCGATGATGAACATACCCAGGATGGAAGCACCCTCGGTGACCTTGCCCATCAGACCGCCGGAGAGGTCCTTGGCGATGGAGGAGCCGACCTTGTAGCCAAACTCCTGCGTGTACCACAGGAAGGCGTAACGGATGATGTTCCACGCGAAGAAGAACAGCAGCGGACCGGCGATGCTGCCGGACAGGGCCAGGGAAGCGCCCAGTGCGCCCAGAATCGGGCGAAGGGTGAACCAGAAGGCGGGGTCGCCGACGCCGGCGAGCGGGCCCATCATACCGACCTTGACGCCCTGAATGGCGACGTCGTCAATCGGAGCACCGTTGGCGCGCTCCTCCTCGAGGGCGAGGGTAACGCCAATGACGGGGGCGGAAACATAGGGGTGGGTGTTATAGAACTCCAGGTGGCGCTTAAGAGCGGCAATCTGGTCATCCTTGCTGGTGTAGAGCTTCTTGATCGCAGGGATCATTGCGAAGCACCAGCCGCCGTTCTGCATACGCTCGTAGTTCCACGAGCCCTGAAGGAACTGATGACGGAAGCAAACCTTCTTACGGTCAGCCTTGGTGAGCTGAATCTTGTTCTCTGCCATATGTATCACTCCCCTCCTACTCGTAATCGTTCAGAATGTCGCCGAGCGGGTCACCGGAGCCACCGCCCATGCCGCCACCCTGCTTGGCCAGATCCTTAAGGCCAAGGTAGATGAGGGCAAGGGAGATGCCGATGAGGCCAAGGGCGATCAGCGTGAGCTGAGGGATGGCAGCAAGGACAAAGCCGAGGATGAAGAACGGCCAGGTCTCCTTGGTGGCCATCATGTTGATGACCATGGCGTAACCGACGGAAGCGACCATGCCGCCGCCGACAGCCATGCCGCCGGACAGCCAATCGGGCATAGCGTTAAGCGCGTTGGTAACGGCCTCGGCCGGGATGATGCACAGAAGTACTGCCGGGATGGCGATACGAACACCCTGCATGAGGATGCCGGCGTACTGCCAACGCTCGATGCCGGCGAAGTCGCCCTTCTCGGCGCAGGCGTCCATGGCGTGAACCATAGCGGTAGCCAGGGTACGGCAGATCATGGTCAGGAACAGACCAGCGACCGACAGCGGGACGGCGACGGCGATGGCGGCGGTAACGGCCTTGGCCGAATCGGTGGCGCCACCGTTGAGGGCGAGCACCATGATGATCGAAGAAGCGACCGAGGCCAGAGCGGCGTCAGGCGCGACGGCGGCGCCGACGTTAGCCCAGCCAAGGGCCATCATCTGGAGCGAACCGCCCAGGAGGATGCCCTCCTGAAGGTGACCGGTTACGAGACCGATAAGCGTGCATGCCACGAGCGGCTGATGGAACTGGAACTCATCCAGAATGCCTTCCATACCGGCAAGCAACGCGACAATCGCAACAAGCAGAATAGTGATTGCAGACATGTATCGGACCCTCCTTTACTATGCTTGAGCGGCCAGTTCGGCCTTTGCTTTCTTCAACATGGCGTCGAGATCCTCGGAGGAATCCGAAGGAACCTTGCGGACCTCGAACTTGACGCCCTTGGCCTTGAGAGCCTCGATAGTCTTGACGTCGTCATCGCCCATAGCGACAGCGTTGGTGACGACGACCTTGCCCTTGGAGTGGGCCATGGAACCGATGTTGGCTTCCTTGATGTCGACGCCGGCCTCGATGGCCCTGAGCAGATCCTGCGGGTTCTCGAACAGCAGCATCGCCTTGGTGTCGCCAAAGCGCGTGTCCTTGACGACCTCGGCCATCTTCTTGATGGGCACGACGTTGGCGTGGACTCCCGGAGGGGCAGCCTGCTCGATCATGGTCTTGCGGAGCTCGTCGTGAGCAACGCCGTCGGAGACCACGATGATGCGGTTGGGGTTGATCTGCTTGGTCCACGTGGTGGCCACCTGACCATGCAGCAGGCGCGTGTCGATACGGACGTGGGCGATCTTGATGTGCCCGTCGCCGATCACCGTTCCCGGAGGAATGGCACCCGCAGGAGCAGCGGCGGCCGCAGCCGGCTTCTTCTCCTCGGGCTCCAGAGACTCGGGCTTGACGCGCACGCCGGCCTTAGCCTCAGTCACGAGATGTTTTGCGATCGCATGTGCAGTGTTCTTTGCGTCAAAGCGCTGCGAATATGCCTCGATGAGCATAGGCAGGTTGACACCGGTGACGATAGCCCAGGAATCGTGGCCCTCGATGAGACCGCTGATCTGGTTGAAGGGCGTGCCGCCCCACAGATCAACGAGGAAGAGCACCTGCTCCTGGTCCTCGAAGGAAGCGACTGCTTCCTCGACCTTGGCTCGGAAGTCGTCGGGGCCCATGCTCGGCTCGAGCGAGACCACGGCTACAGACGGCTGATCGCCAAAGACCATCGAGCCCGTCTGCTTGATTCCAGCCGCCAAGTCACCATGGCTAGCAAGAACAATACTTACCATCACATAACCTCCTTTTTGTCTACGTA
>CAJMLP010000019.1:0-40644 GCA_905214215.1 uncultured bacterium
ATTTCGTATAGGTTTGGGGAATGGCATGGCTACCATCGCGATTATCGGTGCGCTCGAAAAAGAGATCATGCAGATTAAGGAAGAGTTGAGTAACGTTTGCATGGTACAGGAGGCGGGCTTGAACGTTGTGGCCGGCGGGCTCGACGGACTGACAGTTGTCGCCACAACGGCGGGCATGGGTACCGTGAACGCTGCCGCCGCAACACAGCACCTCATTAGCAAGTATGCTCCGCAGGCTGTTGTGTTTTCGGGCATTGCAGGCGGTTTGAACCCCAAGCTCCATATCGACGACGTAGTCATTGGCAAACGCCTGCGCTATCTGGATACCGATACCGCGCTTATCGCCGAGTCTGCACCGGGGCTCGAGGAGTTTGGCTCGACGCCTGCGCTGGTCGATATTGCTGCCGATGTGCTTGCTGAGCGTGGCTTTGTCAATGCTTCGACAAATGCAGCCGCTTCGAACGAGGGCACCAAGCAGTTCCTGGTCGGCACGATTGCCACGGGCAACCGTTTTGTGACGGGTGCCGCCATGCGCAACGACGCTATCGAGGCGACGCATGCCGATTGTGTTGGCATGGAGGGCGCGGCGATTGCCCATGTCGCAACTAAAAATGGTGTCGATTGCCTGGTGTTGCGCGCTATCAGCGATAATTGTGACGAGGCGTACGATGCGATTTGCGACCGTGAGTTCGACCTGTTCGAGTATGCCCGTACCGCGAGTGGCATTACGCTCGATATCGTCCGCCGTATCGCTGCTATCTATTAGCGCGCTCTTTTGTAAGAACCTACGACCAAGGAGTGTCCATGGCCGATTCCATTAACTACCAGCTTGCCAAGTTCGTTGCCAGCTATGGCAAGGTTTCGCAGATTCCCGAGTCCACCTGCCCCGAGGTGAGCTTTGTTGGCCGCTCCAACGTGGGCAAGTCGTCGATTATGAACAAGCTTTTTGGCCGCAAGAACCTGGTCAAGGTTTCCAGCACGCCGGGCAAGACGAGCAACATCAACTTCTTTGAGGCCGACGACGTGCATTTCGTGGACCTGCCGGGTTACGGTTTCGCCCGTCGTTCCAAGGCCGAGCGCGACCGCTGGGCAGAGCTTATCGGCGACTTCTTCGACTCGGAGCGCAGCTTTAACTTGGTCGTCTCGCTGGTGGACATTCGTCACGACCCCAGCAAGCTCGATCACGACATGATCGACTATCTGCAGGGCAACGAGTTCAACTTTATCGTCTGTCTCACCAAGGCCGACAAGCTCAGCCGCACCCAGCAGGCCCGCCAGGCAGCAGCCATCAAAAAGCAGCTCAATGTCCCGGCCGAGAACGTAATCATCACAAGCTCCCAGACCGGTGTGGGCATCGACGAGCTCAAGCGCCGCATCGCTGAGGCTTGCCTCTAATCAGGTTAACCCCCCCAAAGCTCCTATCTATATCACCTCAGTGATAGTTATTGGTAAACTATCACTGAGGTGATATTTTTTGGAGGTCGCTATGGAGCTATGGCACGGGTCGGAGGTTGTTGTCGAACATCCATCGCTGGATAGATGTAGACAGTTCAACGACTATGGGCGTGGGTTTTATTGCACGCCACATGAGGAAATGGCGATGGAATGGGCATGTCGGACCGAGTCTGATGGCATTGCGAATCGATATGAGCTTGATTTAGATGGTCTTGCGATTTTGGATTTGGAATCAGGTGAGTTCTCGATTCTCAACTGGCTTGCAATTCTGGCGAATAACAGAGAGTTCAATGTCTCGACGCCATTGGCGCGCGAAGGGCTACGATTTCTACTTGATAACTGCCTGATTGATATTTCTTCATATGACGTTATTCGGGGCTATCGCGCTGACGACTCCTATTTTTCGTTTGCAAGACAGTTTGTCAGCGGCATGATATCGCTCAGACAGCTGCAACGTATCATGCGCTTGGGTGATTTGGGTATTCAATATGCTCTTATGAGCGAGCGCGCTTTTTCGGTGATTAGATTCTGCGATTGGAAGCAGGCTTCGGGGTCTGAGTTTTATCCCAAGCGTTTTGAGCGTGAGCAGAATGCTCGACGCAAATACTTGGATACGGTTAACGGGTTCGATTCCGAAGGTATCGACATTAGGGATTTAATGGCAGGGAGGGTTGATTTAAATGATCCAAGAGTTAACGGATTGTGGGCCGAGTAGGACATACCCCGTCTACTACCTTGAGGATGCAATGAACAACCTAGGCGACTGCTTTGACTATGCCGTTAACGATTATGGGGCAGAAGGATCGGAAGTTGCTGAACTCTTTTGCCTGAGCGGGGTTGCCCGCGAGTTTGAGCGTGGCAACGCATGGGTCGTATCGGGAAAATCGGGCGTTGAGCTGTTCGCACTTATCGCCGAAAGGTCGGGCTATGAAGCCAGGTCAATGCCGGACCGCACCTATCGATTTGAGAAGACGCCGGAATACTGGACAGGCTGGATATTGGCATACCTTCAGTGGCGCCTAGGAGAGTCTTTCGAAGATCTGCT
Organism: uncultured bacterium; assembly: GCA_905214215.1. Lineage (GTDB taxonomy): Bacteria > Actinomycetota > Coriobacteriia > Coriobacteriales > Coriobacteriaceae > Collinsella. The sequence continues at coordinate 2,501 of CAJMLP010000019.1, forward strand.
GCATGTCGTTCCATTTGATGCGCTGCGCAGTCTGTACTACCCCTGGCACGAAGCCTCGGAGGAACGCGTGGCTCGCCTCGTCTGCGATATGGCGAAAAAAGCGTCCAGGCAAACCAAACTTGCGTTAGCAAGAAAGAGACTTAAGAAAACCCAACAAGACCTAGCATACGAATCGGGCGTATCACTCCGCTCAATCCAAATGTACGAGCAGCGCCAGAGAAACATCAATGAAGCTTCGGTAACAAGCGTAAGAGCCATAGCAAAAGCCCTCCACTGCAACATCGAAGACCTCCTAGAACCAGTCTTCGAATACAAAGAAACCAGCGCAGCGTAAACCAAGCACACAGCCGATGCCCGCCTCTAGGAAGTGCTCCAGCCTAGCAAGAGCCCCTACCAATAAAAAGCCAAACTATCAGCCCGGCGACTTTCCAGAGCGTAGGTCCCTGTAGCCGCCGCCGGCGAAGTTAACATAGGGGAGGCCAGGGGGCTTTGCCCCCAAATCTTTCCGCAGGACGGCAGGACCCCCGCCGCACGAAGTGCGCAGCGGGGGTCCTGCCATGTCCGAGGACGATTTGGGGGGCAAAGCCCCCTGGCCTCCCCGGCGAGTATACGGGACGGCGACTACAGGTATTCGATCTGGGCGCCTTCCGTGTCGCACGTCAGAATATGCGTCTCACACTTGGGGAACTGCTCGCGCAGCTTGACCTGCAGGAACTTTGCCACGATGGTGTCGTCGGTCACAGCCATAAGGGTCGAGCCCGAACCGCTGATCCAGATGGTCTTGGCGCCGCCGTTAAGACAGGTGTCGCGCACGGCGTTGTAGTCGGGAATCAGGCGACGGCGATACGGCTCTTGGATGCGGTCGTCATTGGCGGCGGCAATCAGATCCAGGTCGCCGGTCTCCAGGCCGCGCGTCATGCCGGCGATGCGGCCCATTTGCCATACGACGGTGGGGAGCGGAATCTCCTGCGGCACGACCTTGCGCGCCTCGCTCGTATGCACCTCGTAGGGCGGAATCACGGTAATAAAACGCAAGCGATCGCTCACCTCGTAGCGCAGGCACTGGGGGAGCGAATCAGTCGGCGTAAAGGAGCAAACGGCACCGCCCAGGATGGCAGGGGCGACGTTATCGGGATGGCCCTCGACCTCGGTGGCAATGCGGACGAGCTCGGCACGGTCGACGGTGTGGCCCGTCAGCGCGGCGGCCGCCATGATGCCAGCGACGACGCAGGTGGAGCTGGAACCCAGGCCGCGAGCGACGGGTACATCGGTCTGGATGTCGATGGCAACGGGGAAGGCCTGCTCGCCCCAGGCGGCCAGAGCATCGACAAAGCTCACGTAAACCAGGTTGTTCTCGTTTTGGAACTCTTCGGGGCATCCAGTGATGGTGAGTTTGTCAGCGCGCTCGAAGGTGAAGTGCGAGTAGAGGCTGACGGCCATGCCGAGGGTGTCGTAGCCAATGCCTAGGTTGGCGCTGGTTGCTGGGACGGTGATTTTGATCATGTAGGTCCTCCTGGGCGGGTCTGGTCGTTTAGTTCGCTGCTCGGGCAGTCCTGGCTCGCTCGGAAAGCACGTTAAGTGCTTTCCGGCTCGTGCGGAACTCGCGACGAACTAAACGGCCAGACCCGCTCGCATGCTCGTCATCATCCCGAAAGCTAAATAAAAAGAAGGTGCGCCGGCTTTCGCCGGCGCTTAATAAGGGATCTAGTTGGTGCTCATTCGTTTTGCTGCAGACTCGACGTAGCTGGTCATCTCGTCGACGTCGCAGACGTCTTCGAAGCGGACGGGTTTGGATTCGAGTTCGGCGAGCTGAGTCGGGGCGACCGTGTTGGTGGCCTGCTCGAGCACACGCATAGCCTCAAAATCGTCCTCGGGCACGTCGAGGCCCAGGGCATCGCAGCAGGCGCGCGGGAACTTGTAGGGGCTGGCGGTCGAAAGCAGCACGCGGGCCTTGGCGCCCTCGGCGGGAGCGACCTTTTCAAAGACGTGATAGCCGCAAGCGGTGTGCGGGTCGATCACGTAGCCGTTCGCATCCCAGCAGCTCTTGATGGCGGCGCGGACCTCGTCCTCGCTGGCCCAGCCGCAGCCAAACACACTCTGGATCTTGGCCAGCAGCTCGGCGGGAACTTCGTAGCGACCAGTCTGGGCAAGCTGCTCCATAAGGCCGGCAACGAGCTCGCAGTCGCCGTCGGACAGGAAGTACAGCATGCGCTCCAGGTTGGAGCTGATGAGGATGTCCATCGACGGCGAGATGGTCGTGAAGAACGGACGGTTGCGGTCGTAGACGCCGGTGGTCAGGAAGTCGGCAAGCACGTTGTTCTTGTCGCTTGCGACGATGAGCTTGGCGACGGGCAGACCCATGCGCTTGGCATAGTAGCCGGCCAGGATATCGCCAAAGTTGCCGGTCGGTACGCAGAACTCAACGGCGTCGCCTGCCTCGATGGCGCCGGCGCGCAGCAGCTGCGCATAGGCGGCAAAGTAGTAGACAACCTGCGGCACCAGGCGGCCGACGTTGATGGAGTTGGCACTCGAAAGCACCGTGCCGGCGGCTTCCAGGCGCTCGGCAAGCTCCTTATCGGCAAAGATGCGCTTGACGGCACTCTGGGCATCGTCGAAGTTGCCGCGGATGCCGCAGACGGCGACGTTATCGCCCTCCTGCGTGGACATCTGCAGATTCTGCACGCGGCTGACTTTGCCTTCGGGATAAAAGACGGTAATACCCGTGCCCGGAGCGTCGGCAAAGCCGGCGAGTGCGGCCTTGCCGGTGTCGCCCGACGTGGCGGTGACGATCATGATGCGCTCGGCGCCGCCGTCCTTGGCGGAGGTGCGGGCCATGAGGCGGGGGAGCATCTGCAGGGCGACGTCCTTAAAGGCGCTTGTGGGGCCGCCAAAGAGTTCCATCACATAGGTCTGAGGGGCATCGGCGCCCGGTGCGGCGTCGAGTTTGACGAGCGGCGTGACCTCTTCGCTCGCAAACGTGCTGCGGTAAGCCTCGTCGACACACGCCGAAATTTCTTCGGCCGTGTAATCATTCAGTAACATTCCCAACACATCTTGAGCGATTTCAAAGTACGATTTATCTGCAAGCGAGCTGATATCGACCTGCTGGGTGCCGAGCTCGTCCGAGACAAACAAACCCCCGTCGGGAGCGATGCCGGTACGGATTGCCACCTTACTTGAGCACGATAAAGTGCGTCCTCGTGTACTATGATAAGTTCCCATATAACACTGCTCCTCGGATGCCTTGGTCCCAATCGGTGAACCCATGGTATCAGAGCGCGCAAAACAGGTTTGCAGAGGCTTTTAGAAAGGTAACCTCCACGCCATGATAAAAATTGCCAAGTTTGGCGGCTCGTCGGTCGCCGACGCCGAACACTTTAAGAAGATCAAGGCCATCGTCGATGCCGACCCGGCCCGCCGTTTTGTGGTGGTTTCTGCCTGCGGTCGCCGCTTTAAGGGCGACACCAAGGTGACCGACCTGCTCTACCTGGTTAACGCGCACGTTAAGTACCACGTGTCGTGCGAGGAGCTGCTCGAGGACATTGGGCAGCGCTATTTTGATATCGCTGACGAGCTGGAGCTCACCTATCCCATCCGCGAGGAGTTCGCGGCCTTTGCCGAGCGTGCCCGCTCGGGTGGCTACTCCACCGAGGAGCTCGTGAGCCGTGGCGAGTACTTCACCGCTCGCCTGATGGCCGAGTACCTGGGCCTGCCGTTCCTGGACGCCGCGACGGTCGTTGCGTTCCATCACGACGGTACGCTCAGCATGAACCGCACCTCCGAGCTGGTGCAGGAGTACGGTCAGCAGGGTGGCTTTGTCATGCCCGGTTTCTACGGCGCGACGCGTGAGGGCCAGATCAAGCTGCTCGACCGTGGTGGCGGCGATATTTCCGGCTCGATTCTGGCCAAGTGCCTGGGCGCCGACCTTTACGAGAACTGGACCGACGTCTCGGGCTTCTACTCTGCCGACCCGCGCATCGTACCCGAGGCTCAGCCCATTGCGCGCGTTACCTACGAGGAGCTGCGCGAGCTTTCGTACATGGGTGCAAGCGTCCTGCACGAGGAGGCCGTGTTCCCCGTGCGCGAGGCCGGTATTCCGCTAGTCATCAAGAACACCAACGCGCCGCAGGACCCCGGCACCATCATTAGCGAGACGGCCGACGAGGGCGAGGCGGAGCCCATCATTACCGGCGTGACCGGCAAGCGCGGCTTTGTCGCCATCAACGTGGCCCGCGACCGCACCAAGCCCCGTGTCGGCTTTATGCGCCGCGCGCTTTCGGTCTTCGAGCGCTATGACGTCTCCGTCGAGCACATGCCCACCGGTGTCGACCGCTTTGGCGCCGTGGTGCAGGAGCAGGACGTGCACGATTCGCTGTACTCGCTCGTGGGCGACATTCAGCAGGAGGTCGAGCCGCTCGAGATCGAGGTTGTCGAGGGCCTGGCGCTTATCGCTACCGTTGGCCGCAACCTGCGCGGTCGCGCCGGCATCTCTGGCCACCTGTTTGGCATGCTTGGCCAGGCGGGCGTGAGCGTGCGTATGATTTCGCAGAGCTGCGACGAGATCAACATCATCATCGGCGTGGAGGAGAAGGACTTCGATCTGGCGATCCAGACCATTTACCGTGCCTTCTCCGATGAAAACGGCATTGTGAAGGTCTCCGACCTGGAGGCTCCCGCGCCGGCCGATCCCGCCCCGGCCGCGCTCCACAAGTAGCTGCTATCCCAGTAGATTTTTGGGACTTGCCTCAAAAACTACGGCGGGGCGTTTCGTTTCGGTTTCGTTTCGACGGGGCGGGTTTCGTGCCCGCCCTGTTCTTGTATACACTGGCAACAATAATCGGCCTGCTCGGCGTGCGGGCAAAAGCCACAGCCTTTAAAGGGGGAAGCATGAAACAGTACACGGTTGCTATTTTGGGCGCGACGGGAGCCGTGGGCACCCAGATGCTCGAGTGCCTCAACGAGCAGGAGTTTCCGGTCGGCAAGCTCAAGCTGCTAGCGAGCGCGCGCTCTGCGGGCAAGACCGTCGAGTTCCGCGGCGAGCAGGTTGTGATTGAGGAGGCTTGCCCCGAGGCCTTTGAGGGCTGCGACATCGTGCTCGGCGCCGCCGGCGACGATATTGCGAAGGAGCTACTGCCCGAGGCCGTCAAGCGCGGCGCCGTCGTGGTCGACAACAGCCACGCCTTCCGCATGGATCCCGAGGTGCCGCTGGTCGTGCCCGAGATCAATGCTGACGACATCAAGTGGCATCACGGCCTTATCGCCAATCCCAACTGCGCGACCATCATCGGCCTGGTTCCCACGTGGCCGCTGCACCAGCTTGCTGGCGTGAAGCGTATGATCGTGTCCACGTATCAGGCAGCTTCGGGCGCTGGCGCTCCCGGTATGGCCGAGCTCGAGGCTCAGCTTGCCGCCCTGGGCCGTGGCGAGGAGATTCCCGAGCCGCGCGCGTTTGCCGCCCAGCTGGCGAGCAACCTGATTCCGCAGATCGGCGGTGTCAAGGAGGAAGGCTTTACCTCCGAGGAGATGAAGCTGCAAAACGAGGGCCGCAAGATCATGCATCTGCCCGAGCTGCGCGTGAACTGCACCTGCGTGCGCGTGCCCGTGCTGCGTTCGCACTCCGAGAGCATTACGCTCGAGTTTGAGCGCGACATTACGGTTGAGGAGGCCCGTGCTGCGCTGGCTGCCGCTCCGGGCGTGAAGCTGGTTGACGACATGAGCGCCGAGGATGCGCATGATCGCTTCCCCATGCCGATGGATACGTCCGACCAGGACCTGATCTGGGTCGGTCGTGTGCGTCGCGACATCTCGAACCCCGAGGCCGCGCGTGGCATCACCTTCTGGTGCTGCGGCGACCAAATCCGTAAGGGCGCGGCAACCAACGCCGTCCAGATCGCTAAGCTGCTCTGCGAGTAGCGGTGGACCTGTCCGGCGGGGGCCGGGCTTAGTTTTCAGAACGTCCTCGACCATGTGTGGCGCCTTGTCCTGCTCCTTCGGAGCCGCGGACAAGGCGCCACACTGGTCTGCGGAGTGTTCTGAAAACTAAGCCCGGCCCCCGCCTGCGGTGACGCTGCTGCGAGTGGCCTGCGATGGGGTCGTTGTTGGTTGGGGCCGCTGGGCTGATGTGGGGGCACGTGGTTGTTGCGGGCCCTGGTCCCGGCGGCGGCCTCGGCGCTTCGCGCCTGCTGCCTGGGGTGACTTTGGGCTTGGTGCGAATTGAGGTCTAATACTTTTCCCGTGAAGTGAACGACCTTATTTGGACCCCCGAAGCATTGGCATATTTTGACCGCTATTTCCTGCGGTTTTGCAGCGCGAATCCTGCGGTTTTTTGGTCTAAAGGTGTGGATGCTCCGGGGCTTCGTTTTTACTCGTTCACTTCTCGGGAAAGTATTAGAGCTCAGCTGGCGGGGGTACCGCCCTGGCGTCGAAGCCCCGCGTCTTCTTCGCTTGATTGGGAAAAACAGCCTCGCTGAAGTAATTGCGAGCCCGCCCGGACGTATCTGCGGGGGTTGTCTGCACAGTTCGCGGTATTATGTTTGCTGAGTTTTGAAAGGAGCCGCTGGTGGTCACGACGACATTTGCCTCGCCTTTGGGCGAAATCCTGCTTGCCGCTGATGGCCGCGGTTTGACGGGGCTTTGGTTTGAGGGGCAGGAGCACTTTGGCTCTACGCTGCTCAAAGAGGATGCGGAGTATGTCGTAGGTACCGATGCGGTTTCTGGTACCGGTGGGATGTCTTCGGTGAGTCCGGCAAATGGTGTGGCCTCTTCGGTGCTTGAGCGTTCATGGGCTTGGCTGAATGCTTATTTTGCGGGGCAGGAGCCTCGGTTTACGCCGCCGTTGCATTTGATTGGCACGGCGTTTCAGCGCGAGGTTTGGTTTGAGCTGCTTTCTATCCCGCGTGGCGAGGTCGCTACGTATGGCGAGATCGCCCAGCGTGTTGCGGCTCGACATCATGTGCCGGGAAACGAGGCACCCGTTGTATCTCCTCGCGCGGTGGGGGCTGCGGTTGCGCGTAACCCCATTTCGATTATCGTGCCGTGCCATCGCGTGGTCGCGGCCGACGGATCGCTCAACGGATACGCCGGTGGACTGGATCGCAAAGAATGGCTGCTGCGCCTCGAGGGTGCCTATCTATAAGCTGCAGGCGGCCGCAACGCCCATGCGGCAAGCGCGCTCGCTGTACGGGCGTTGTTTGCAGGGCGAGATGTGAAGCCGCCCGTTCCTTAAGTCCGACTAAGCTATAACCTTGCTTTTTTAAATATGCTCATCGACCTGCTAAGGCAGCACTAAGGCGAGTGAGGGTGCGCTATTATCGGCGCTCACGGAGCGCTTGGTGTTCTTGGCACGCATGGACGAGGGCTCGGCGGGCTTTACCATGGCGTCGATCGATCTCTCGGAAGCGGTGGACAAGGCAGCGGAACCGTTCGCATTGGTGGCGGTCTCGCGCGGTAAACGCCTGTCGACGTCGATTGCGACCGGCGTGCGGACCCATGCCGATGCCGCGGCGGTGGCGCAGGTGGTTGAGTTGCTACTGGACAACGCCACGCGCTATGCGAGCGAGGGCAGCGTGATTGAGCTGAGCCTGTGCGCCGTTTCGCACGGCAAAGGCAAGGGCGCCGCCGAGCTTGTCGTATCGAACGCCGTGGACGAGCTGCCCGAGGGCGACCTGGACCGATTGTTCGATCGCTTCTATCGTGCGGATGCGTCGCGCAGCTCCAAGACGGGTGGCTCGGGCGTGGGCCTGTCCGTGGTGCGTGCCATCGCCGAGGCCCATGGAGGCGCCGCCACCGTATCCGGTCACGGCAACCAGATCACCTTCACCGTTTGCCTTTAAAACCTGCCAAAAAGGAACAGGTTTATTTTGGCAGGTTTTATCTGGGGAAACGTCCGCAGGAGAGGGCATGGGCGGTGTGAACATATGCATCTCTACCTGCTAAAATATAGGCATCGTTATTCGGCTCCTGAGTGGAAAGGAGACGGTCATGCAGTACGAGATCGGCGGAGGGGCTTTCCCGGTTGTTACGTGCAACCTTAGCGATGGCGAATCCATGATCACCGAAAGCGGCGCCATGGCTTGGATGACCCCCAACATGGAAATGTCTACCTCGGGCGGTGGCATCGGCAAGATGTTCTCCAAGGCTTTTTCGGGTGAGGCATTGTTCCAAAACATTTGGACCGCGCGTGGCGATGGCATGATCGCGTTTGGCTCCTGCTTCCCCGGCCGCATCGTGCCAATCGAGATCGGTCCGGGCAAGAGCTGGATTTTGCAGAAGCGTTCGTTCCTTGCCGCGGAAAGTGGCGTCGAGTTGAGCATTCACTTTAACAAGAAGGCAAAGGCCGGCGTCTTTGGCGGCGAGGGCTTTATCATGCAGAAGCTCACGGGCTCGGGTGTTGCTTTTGCCGAGATCGACGGCGACCTGGTTGAGTACGAGCTCGCTGCTGGCCAGCAGATGATTGTGGATACCGGCAACGTGGCCGGCTTTGAGGAGACCGTGAGCATCGACGCTCAAATGGTCAAGGGCGTCAAAAACATCATGTTTGGTGGCGAGGGCGTGTTCAACACCGTGCTCACCGGTCCCGGTCGCATCTGGTTGCAGACGATGCCCATTTCCAATCTTGCGGCAGCAGTGGCCTCGATGACTAACAACAATAACTAGTCCGCATAGGATAGCGCGCGGCGGGCTTACCCTGTCGCGCGCTTTTTTGCTGGCAAACGCCTCGCTTATAGAGTGTGGCTGCGCTGCTACAGCGAGCGTCGTCATCTCGTCACCCTGATAGCTTGCGGCAAGCGTGGCAATGAGGAGTGAGAATTTGAGTGCTCAGTCCCAAGGCATAATGGCGGCCATGCCAACAAGCAAAAACGAGTTGCCGGTGTCACGGAAAGGCAGGCGTCGGTCGATTCCACGTGAGACGGCTGTGCCGATCTGCACGGCCGCCCCTGCGCGTCCCGCGCTGCCCCCAAAGAGGTACGTTTCCCCTTATAAAACCTGCCAAAATGAACCTGTCCCTTTTTGGTCGGTGGGAAATGGGTAATACTAAAGAGTTATCCGACCAGATGGGAACCGATCGATGGCCTATATCGAATTCAAAGACGTCATCAAAGCATACGGCGAGGGCGATGCCCGCATTCATGCGCTCGACGGCGCGAGCTTTACCGTTGAGCGCGGCGAGCTCGCCATCATTTTGGGTGCTTCGGGTGCCGGCAAGACCACGGCGCTCAACATCTTGGGCGGCATGGACACGGCGACTTCTGGCACCGTGACGGTGGACGGGCGTGACGTGAGCGCTGCCAACGAGGCACAGCTTGTGGAATACCGCCGCGCCGACGTGGGCTTTGTCTTTCAGTTCTACAATCTGGTTCCCAACCTGACGGCCCTCGAAAACGTTGAGCTCGCAGCTCAGATCTGCCCCGATTCGCTCGATGCCGAGCAAACGCTTCGCCAGGTTGGCCTGGGCGACCGCCTCGCTAGCTTTCCGGCGCAGCTTTCGGGCGGCGAGCAGCAGCGTGTGTCCATCGCCCGCGCGCTGGCCAAGAACCCCAAGCTGCTTTTGTGCGACGAGCCCACGGGTGCACTCGACTACAAAACCGGCAAGCAGATCTTGCAGCTGCTGCAGGACACCTGTCGCAAGCAAGGCATCACGGTCATTATCATCACCCACAACTCCGCGCTGGCGCCCATGGCCGATCGCCTGATCCGCTTTAAGAACGGCCGCGTGGAGAGCGAGACGGTCCAGCAAAATCCCGTGCCGATCGAGACGATCGAGTGGTAGCGCCCATGAATCAGGACCGCCAAAACAGCCAACGCCGCGACGCGCAGAACACGGAGCGAGAGCAGGATTTTACGACCTACCGCACTGCCCAAAGCTCAAACGATATGGTGCCGGCGGTGTTTCGCCGTGGCATCTACCGCACAATCCGAGGCAGTCTTAAGCGCTTCTTGTCCATCGTGGTCATCACCGCGCTCGGCGTGAGTGTGATGTGCGGTCTTAAGGCGGGCTGCGAGGACCTGTGCGATTCGGTTGACGCCTATTTTGACCAGCAGAATGTCTATGACATTAATGTGCAGTCGACCTATGGTCTTACGCGTGACGATCTTGCGGCCATTCAAGAGGTCGACGGCGTCGAGACGGCCGAGGGTATCTACACCGAGACCGCCTACACCGCCGTGGGCACAACGCGCGAGCGCGTGGTCGTGCAAAGTCTCTCCAAGGAGAACATCGATCAGCCAGTGCTCGTGAACGGCGATTTGCCCGAGGGCGCCGATGAGGTCGCGGTGACTTCGAAGTTCCTGAAGGCTTCGGGCAAAAAGCTCGGCGATACGGTGAGTTTTGCCGCCAATGACGCGAGCTCGTCGAACCAAAGCGCCAAGGATCAGTTTGCCGCGGGCGAGTACACCATTACGGCCGAGGTCCTCGATCCTACCGACGTGAGCTCCGACTCGACAGTCAACGCCTTTCGCGCTGCTTCGGCGGCGGACTATAAGTTCTATGTGAGCGAGGATGCTGCGACATCTTCTTCCTACTCCGCGGTCCACGTGGTCGTCGAGGGAGCCAAGAGCCTCAACTCCTATTCGGATGCCTACACGACAAAGATCAACGAGGTCAAAGGCAATATCGAGAAGATCCGCGAGGAGCGTGAGAAGGTGCGCGTCCAGGAGTTGACGGTTGACACGCCGACAAGCTTGGATACGGCCGAGCGTCAGGCCGCCATGCTCTTTGGGATCGAGCAGGACAACATCAATCGCATGGCCGAGGGCAGCGACGAGCGTGCGCAGGCGCAAGCCGACCTGGACCAGCGCCGCGCCGCCGCCGACCAGCAGTTTGCCGATGCCCGCGCCGAGCTCTCTGACCTAGGCGAATGCACCTGGTACATCCAGGACCGCGGCAATATCGCAAGCTACTCGAGCGTCGAGAGCGATAGTTCTTCGATCGAGGCCATCGCCACGGTGTTCCCGTTCATCTTCTTTATCGTCGCCGTGCTTATCAGCCTCACCACCGCCACGCGCATGGTCGAGGAGGAGCGCACGCTTATTGGCCTGTACAAGGCGCTCGGCTATTCGCGCGGGCGTATCCTGTCCAAATATGTGGACTACTCGCTGTGGGCGTGTCTGATCGGTGGCGTGCTCGGCAACATCATCGGATTTGTGGGCCTGCCGCTGTTCCTGTTTACGGTGTTCGATGATATGTACTCACTGCCCCAGATGCTGCTTTCGTACGATATCGTGTCCTCAATTGTCTCGGTGGCGCTGTTTGCCGTGGGCGTGGTGGGCGCCACGATTATCGCCTGCCGCCACGAGATGGCCGAGACCCCTGCCTCGCTCATGCGCCCCAAGGCTCCGCGCGCCGGCTCGCGCATCTTGCTCGAGCGCATCGGCTTTATCTGGCGCCGCATGGGCTTTTTGAACAAGGTGGCAGCGCGTAACCTGTTCCGCTATAAAAAGCGCGCCTTTATGACCATCTTTGGCATTGCGGGCTGCACGGCGCTTGTGATCTGCGGCATGGGCATTCGTGATACGTCGGTCGCGCTGTCGCCCAAGCAGTACGGGCATATCACGCGCTATGACTTGCTGGCGGTCGCCAATCCCGACGATTTTTCGCAGACGTGCGCGGCATTGGATGAGCGCAGCACGGCCAATGATTCCAACGTGACGGTGACCTCGACCCTGCCGATTATGACCGACAACGTCACCTTTACGTTTGGCGGCAAGAGCGAGACTGTGCAGCTCATCGTGATTCCCGACGACCGCACGGGTGACTTGGGCGATTACGTGCGCCTGGAGGATGAGTCCAAAGAACCGCTCGCCCTGCGTGACGGAGACGTGTATTTGAGCAAGAGCTCTCAGCTGGTGCTGGGGATCAAGCCGGGTGACACGGCTCACGTCCAGGATTCGTCGCTCAATGTTGCCAAGGTCAAAGTCAGCGACATCTCGCTCAACTATCTAGGCAACACGCTTTACATGACGCAGGGCACCTATGAGCGCGCGTTCGGTCGAAGTGCACGCCTTAACGGCGTCTTTGTGCTGCTTAAGGGTTCGTCGGCCGACCAGATTGCGTTTAGCAAGAATCTTAAGAGTGACGGTTGGCTTACGATTTCGAGTACGGCCGAGCATTGGGAAAACTATGAGGCGAACTTTACGATTATCAATTCGGTCGTGGTGCTCGTGACCTTTATGGCGGCGTGCCTGTCGTTTGTGGTGGTGTTTACGCTGTCTAATACGAATATTTCGGAGCGCGAACGCGAGCTGGCGACCATCAAGGTGCTGGGCTTCCGCCGTGGCGAGGTGCACCATTACGTTAACAAGGAGACGTTGATCCTCACGGCGATCGGAGCCACGCTGGGCGTACCGCTGGGCGGCTTGCTGGCCGAGAGTTTTACGTACATTTTGCAGATGCCGTCGCTGTACTTTGACGTCGAGGTCGAGCCGCTAAGCTACGTGCTCGCCGTGGTGCTTTCCTTTGGCTTTACGTTTATCGTCAACCTCGCCACCAACCGTACCCTCAACAAGATTGACATGGTCGGTGCCCTCAAGAGTGCCGAGTAACCTGCCAAAAAGGGACAGGTTTATTTTGACAGGTTTTATCGGGGCAAACGCCGGACAACCATTAGGTGGCCCGGCGTTTGGTCCGTTTTGCTGGGGATGTCTGTCGTTCAGTGCTCTTACTGGCCAATCCAGTGTTGCGCATAGCTCTTAATGTCCTCGGTAAAACCGTCAAGGTCGTCAAGGGTGATCACGCCGTCGATAAGCAAATTGGCTATCTCGCGGTGCATTGTGCTGCGGCGAATGTCGTTTGCAATTACGCCTGAGGACAGCTTGTCTCTATTGAGGCGCTCTTCTAGTGCCCAAAATCTACTGGACGCTTCACTGTCGCCGTTCAGTATCTCAACGTACTGGCCGATGAGCTTTTCCATATAACGTTCTTGCCATTGAGGAAGCATTTTCTTAAACAGCTTCCAGTCGCTTTCGGCTACGTCGCGCATATGTCCTCCGCTCGTCAAACGGGCTTTCCATTTGCCTTTCATTCTATTTGGCTTTCGCTCACAGGCGTGGATGAGAGGCTCTCTTTAGCCTTCGAGATTGGGCCTGAATGGGTGGTTTAGGCCTGTTTGCGGCACTTCCATTGTTTGCGGCACCAGCGCATGAGCGCCTTTATGACGGGAATCGTGATGAGGATGATCCATGCAGGATGGGGCTGTCCCAAACAGAGCCACATGTAGAGGAACCAAGCGATGGCGGCTGCCGGGTAGATGGCCTCGATCAGCTTAGACAGGTGGCGCCGATCGATGAAGTCACCAATCGCGTAGTAGACGGGAACCAGAAAGACGAGGAAAAGCCCCATGCCCCATGTGCCGTAGACAATGCCGAGCACCAGATAGGCGAGAGTGACAAGTGCGGGGAAGGGGAATTTGTTCCATGCACGTCCGACCTTGGTGTGGAAATGCTTGCCATGATGGTCGAGCTTGTCGTGTGCTTCCTTCCAGCTGGAAAACGTCTCGCCGTCGATGGTGACGGTGCCGTCGTCATTGGTGCGTACGCTATGTCCATCGTCCTCAAGCGTATCGATATGCACGCCGTCCGGCCCCACATGCACCTCTTCGCCCTTGCGCTCGTTGGTCACATGGATGCCGCTCCAGCCAACATGGACTTCCTCGCCTTTATTGGGATCAATGACGTGGATACCGCGCGCGAGGGAAATATCGACAAGTGGCTTATCGCTGCAATCAGCGTGCTCAGTAGAAGCCTCAGCCTCTTCAGCCTTATCTGAAGCTTTGGTGCCGGCGTTGCTGTTCTGTGCCTCATCATCAGCCTGTGAGTCATCAGCGCTAGCCACCGCCTCCCCATATAACAGCTCGTCCAACGACACGTCATACAGCGCGGCGAGCGCAATGAGGTTATCGGTATCGGGTGAGGACTCGCTGCGCTCCCATTTACTAACAGCCTGGCGGCTTACGCCCAGCTGGGCAGCAAGCGCCTCCTGAGAAAGGCCGGCAGCTTTACGGCGATCGACGAGGCGCTGTGCCATCGCAAGATCCATGGTGGTTCCTTTCGTTTGATGGTCGAATCGAATGAGCCGAGTATGCCGAGAACAACCGGTAGCGACCACCATTTCTAGTTAGAATCTGCCCCAACCCTACCGCAACTACCGGTAGCAATCCCTAACGACCAGCCATTTCAGGACAAATGTCAGTGCAAGTAGCAGCCAAGAGCCCCCACTCAGTAAGTTGCGGTGGAATAGTTTTTGGATTCAGCCATTTGCGGACTAAGCAGGAACTATTTCACCGCAACTCAATTCCAGCCCAGGCACCCGCAGCAAGAAGACGAATAGCCCCGGCGAGTATGTAAACGCAGGGCCCTCCGACCCCGCCCGACGATTTCGATTGGCGACCTTTGACGGAGTCAAGGGAGGAGCCAAATCGAAATACGTCGGGCGGGGTCGGAGGGCCCGATGGGGTGGATTCCAGCCGAGGCTATTCGTCGCCGAAGCTGATGCCCAACGCCTTGGCCTCGCGCACCAGATCGCTCTGGGGGTCGACATATTTGAGCTTGCCGGCGACCTCCTCGAGCGGCATGTGGCACATCTTGCCGTCACGCAGGGCAATCATGTAGCCAAACTCGCCGCGTAGGCAGCCGAGCGCTGCCTCGACGCCGCACTGGGTCGCAAAGATGCGGTCCTGGGCGTCGGGCTGGCCGCCGCGCTGCGTGTGGCCAGGGATGGCGACGCGGGTCTCGCGACCGGTCTTGGCCTCGATCTCCTTGGCGATGTCGTACACGATTGACGGGCTCGTACGCTCGGCGAGCTTCTTCTTGTACTCCTTCTTGGACAGCGCCGCGTCCTCCTTGGAGATAGCACCCTCGGCGACGGCTACGATGGTAAAGCGGCTGCCGGTCTCCATGCGATGCTCGATGGTCTTGATGACGTTGTCCATGTCGTAGGGGATCTCGGGAATCAAGATGACATCCGCGCCGCCCGCGACGCCGGCGTACAGCGGGATCCAGCCAACCTTGTGGCCCATGATCTCGATAACGAACACGCGGCCGTGACTCGAGGCGGTGGTGTGAATGTCGTCGATGCACTTGGTGGCGACGTCGATGGCGCTCGTAAAGCCAAACGTCAGCTCGGTGCCCCAGGTGTCGTTATCGATGGTCTTGGGCAGGGCGATAACGTTGAGGCCCTCTTCGCGCAGGCGGTTGGCGGTCTTGGTGGAGCCGTTACCGCCCAGCATAAACAGGCAGTCGAGCTGCAGCTTATGATAGGTGTGGACCATCGCCGGCACCTTCTCGACACCATCGGTCTCGGGGGTATCCAGACGCTTGAACGGTGTGCGACTCGTGCCCAGGATGGTGCCGCCGCGGGTGAGGATACCGCTAAAATCGGCGGGCGTCATGACGCGGAACCTGCTGTAGATAAGGCCCTGATAGCCGTCCTCAAAGCCATAAATCTCGATAGGCTCTTCGCTATTGGTCATAAGCGTTTTGACAATGCCGCGCATGGTGGCGTTGAGCGCCTGGCAGTCGCCGCCACTAGTAAGAAGACCGATCCTAAGCATGGTGAATCCTTCCGGGCAAGTTATAACATGCGCATAAGTTTACCCCCGCACACTGTTGATACGGGGGTAAAACGTGTTAGCTCAAGCGTATGGAAATGTAAGCAACGTCAGGGAACGTAAGGTCGACGGGCCTGGCTCCTTACAGTGCGAAGGCATCGACGTTGCCCCAGTGGCGGCGCAGCGTGATGGCGGCAGCGGGCTCGGTATTGTCAAAGACGACCGACCATTGCGTATTGCTGGTGATGTCTTCCGGATTGGGCTCTTGCGCTGCGGCTCGCAGGGCTTCCCAGGCAATCGTTTCGTCCTGGGCACCGACATGGGCGTCAAGGACATCGGCGATGGCGATGGCGCGCTCTTTGCCATGGCCCATCTCGCCATTCTTTTGGTTGGGCAGCACTTCGTCGTCATAGCAGGCATAGAAGTTCGTAACCTGGCGCACAGGAGTCGCTTTGAAAGTGCGGTCCGGATCGCGCGGATCCCACTCCACCACCCGCGCGTCACCGGCGGCGTCGTTGACAAAGAAGTGGTAATCGCGTCCTGCCATGGCGTGCATGTCGTAGGCAGAAAGCAGGTCGACGGCCTCCTGCGTGGTGGCCGCGCGGTCGAGCACCAGACGGATGGCGAGCGAAGTGTTGATGACGGGGCGCTGCGTGTCCTGGTCACAAGGTTTGGAATCCAGGATGAGCACGGCAATGGACACGCCACATTCGTTGACGCCGTCGAGCTGGGCAAACGGGCCCATCAACGCCGCAGCGCGTCCGCCGACGGAGTCAAGCGGAGTGTTATCGCCCAGGTTGTTAAGGGCGGCAAACCCGATGGAGGCATAGCCGCCGCGTGGGTGATTGCGCACCAGCAGCGCCGAGGTGTCGTCCTTAAAGTCGTAATTGCGACCGGTGCGCACGCGGCCTTCGGCATCTACGGCGACAAAAGCGCTGCAGGCAAACTGGGGCGCCTGGACATGTGCCGGCACACCGGGCAGCACCTGTGCCACCACGGCATCGATGTATGCCTGGTCATCGCGCACGCCAGCGGCGATGATGCGATCAAGATCGTAGTCGTAGGCGATGTCGATTGCGTACAGGTCATAGCCATCCGCGTTGCCGGTCAAGCGTTTGAGTGACGCGGCGGACTTGATTTGCTTGCGGTAAACGATGCCGGCGGCAGCGGCAAGGCCGACGGCGACTCCCGCGACACCGCAGGCGATGGCAATGTTACGTGGCTTCATGACGGCTCCTCTCGTCCTGTTAGCGTAATTGTCGCAAAAGGAGTGCGGGCATGATGGCTCAACTTGGCGAGCGGCGCGGGATTAAACATGGAATGAAAGGCATGGCACTGGCGCGGCGGGGTATGCTGGAGGGGACCATCAACCCAGCGAAAGGGGAGAGCATGACGGATCAGGAAACGCCCGAGCGCGCGCACGTGACGGCCGACGATATCGAGGCCGCTAACGACCTCATAGACTTTATCGAGGCATGCCCCAGCATGTTCCATACGGCGGCGACCATTATGGCCGAACTCGACGAGGCAGGCTTTACCTACCTGCCCGAGAACGCGGCGTGGGATATCGAGCCGGGCGGGCGTTATTACACGCAGCGCAACACCTCGAGCGTTATCGCCTTTAAGGTGGGCGAGGACCTGGCCGCTACGTGGGGCGAGGACGGCGTTGCCGGTGACTATCATTTTCAGCTCACGGCGTCGCACAGCGATTCGCCGACGTTTAAGGTCAAGGCCGTGCCCGAGCTTGACGGCGCGGGCGAGACGCTGCGCCTGAACACCGAGGCCTACGGCGGCATGATCGACTACACCTGGTTCGATCGCCCGCTGGCGCTCGCGGGCCGCGTGCTGGTGCGCGAGGGTGACCGCATTGAGAGCCGCCTGCTTGCCACCGAGCGCGAGGTCGCTATTATCCCGAGCCTTGCCATCCATATGAACCGTGGCGTCAACGAGGGCTTTGCTCCCAGCCGAGCCGTTGACCTGTGCCCGCTCATCAGCGCCGGTGACCTTAAGCAGGGTGACTTCGATGCCCTGGTCGCTGACGAATTGGACGTTGAGCCTGAGCAGATCCTGGGCCGCGATCTGTTCCTGGTCAATCGTCAGGATGCACGCATCTGGGGCTGGGCCGACGAGTTTATCTCGACGCCCAAGCTCGACGACCTGGCCTGCGCCTACACCTCGCTGCAGGCATTTTTGGGTGCCGAGAACGCGCACGACGTTTCGGTCTTCTGCTGCTTTGATAATGAGGAGGTTGGCTCCGAGACCAAGCAGGGCGCCATGTCGACGTTCTTGGCCGACGCGCTGCGCCGCATTAACGGATCGCTGGGCTTTGACGACGAGTCGTACCATCGCGCACTTGCCGCCTCGATGCTCGTGAGCTGCGACAATGCACATGCCGTGCATCCCAACCACGCCGAGAAGTGCGATGCCCGCAATCAGGTGGTGCTCAACGGCGGCATCGTCATCAAGGAGGCAGCCAACCAGCACTATTGCACCGATGCCTTTAGCCGCGCGGTGTTCCAGGCCATCTGCGATGACGCCGACGTACCCACGCAGGCCTTCGCCAACAAGAGCGATATGGCCGGCGGTTCTACCCTGGGCAATCTGTCCAATATGCAGGCGAGCATGCATGCCGTGGACGTGGGTCTGCCGCAGCTTGCCATGCACTCGAGCTACGAGACCGGCGGCGTACGCGACGTGATGTACGCCATCCGCGCCCTCACTGCTTTCTACGAGCGCAACCTAACCATCAACGGCGCCGAAAGCGTAGAGTTCTAAAACCTACCAAAAAGGGACAGGTTCATTTTGGCAGGTTTTATCTGGGCAAATGCCGCAATGCCAACAGCTGGACGGAATTGTTAAGACACCGCTGGTCGAGCAAACGTCAGCGAGCGACGTCCAGAGCGAACAAGTTGGCATGAAAAAAGGCGAGGCATTGACCTTCTGGTCATGCCTCGCCTTTTGAATGACAAATTGTCGTTCTGGACGTTGCGCAGCGTCGGCCGGTCCGCCGTTCGTAAGAACGGCGGAACCTAAAGGCGCAATGTGCCTCGGCGGTTTTTTGTGTACAGAGTACGGCTAATGCTTATAAATGCTATATATGCTTTACGTATCTACCATAGAGCTTTATGATAGTTTTGAAGTATTAAGGAGGGGTCATGACCACAACAGCCGCTCAGATCAACGTACGTCTCGATGCCGATCTTAAAAGGAGTGGGGACGCCGCTCTCTCCAAGGCCGGTATGACGCCGAGCCAAGCGGTGCGAGCGCTCTGGCAGCTTGCAGCGTCGATGGCCGATCGCCCCGGTGCGCTCGAGGATATCCTGCTGCCCAGTCGTGCCCGGGCGGAACAGCGCGAGCGCGAAAAGGCCGCCAAACGTAAGCTCGAGCTTATGGATCAGGGGTCGAAGCTGTTCGCTGCCGCTTGCTGTGAGTCGGGAATCGATATGGTCAAGGCTCAGCCATCGGACGACGAAGAGCTCAAACGGAATGCCTATGCGGATCGCTATGGCGAGGAGATGAGCTGGCTCTATGAGTGAGACTCCAAAGCGCATCTTGGTTGACACCAACGTGTGGCTCGATTACTTCATTCCCTCACGACGTGGTCGTTCGGTGGCGATTGAGTTTTTACGCGATGCATGCACGGCGCAGGTTGATTTGCTGTATGCGGCGACATCGTCCAAAGACCTGTTTTATTTGATTTCAAGCGAACATAAGGCATGGTATCGGCGAGAGCACGGTTCGCTTTCCCAGTATGCCGCTACGGTAGCGACTTCGCTTGCATGGGATTGTCTTAGCGTGCTGTCGCAGCTTGCCACGCCAGTGCCCTGTGACCTGAGCGACATCTGGATGTCGAGCAGGCAGCGTGAGCTCCATAGCGATTACGAAGACGATTTAATCATTGCGGCAGCGATACGCGCTCAAGCAGATCTACTGGTCACCAACGATGTCAAACTCTGTTCACACGCACCCGTCGCAGCAATGAACGTCGAAAACGCAAGAAAGTACTTGGCAACGCTCAAATAGCTCTAGACCTCACTGGCCGAACAAAAGTCAGCGAGGGCCCACAGATAGAGCCAACGCCAGCCAGACCCCGCAGGTTGAACAAAAGTCAGCGAGAGCCCGTCTGGGCGAGCAAGGTGCCTTGAAACAAGGCGGCATTGACCTTCTGGTCATGCCGCCGAAGT
Organism: uncultured bacterium; assembly: GCA_905214215.1. GTDB lineage: Bacteria > Actinomycetota > Coriobacteriia > Coriobacteriales > Coriobacteriaceae > Collinsella. Next base: position 22,227 of record CAJMLP010000019.1, read on the forward strand.
TGAAAGGCAGATTGCCGTCCAGACGGGCTCGCAGCGTCGGCTCATTACGCCGTTTGTAAAACGGCGTAATTCTTAGTGCTCGATCCAGCAGCGCAGGGTCTCGCCGGCCTGCAGGTGACGCAGATTCTCCGCGGCGATGTCGACCACGTTGTTGAGCGTGGCGGCCAAGTGGAACCAGCCGGAGATGTGCGGCGTGATGAGCATGTTGGGCGCATCCCACAACGGGCTTGTCTCGGGCAGCGGCTCGGGGTCGGTGACGTCGACCGCGGCGCCGGCGAGATGTCCCGATTCCAGAGCGGCAACCAAGTCGTCGGCGACCACAAGATCGCCGCGGCCGCCGTTGGCAAAGAAGGCACCCGGTTTCATCGCGGCGAAGAACTCGGCGTTCGCCAGGCCGCGGGTCTCGGGTGTGCTCGGCATAAAGGATGCAACGATGTCAGCCTCGGCCAGGCGCTCGGGCAGGGCATCCATGCCGTCCATGTCCTCAAACACAATGGGGTAGACGAGCGGATGGCGCTTGATGCCGCGGACGTGCGCGCCCATGCTGCGGCAGAGCGTGGCGAAGTGGCCACCGACATCGCCCGCGCCCAGCACCAGCACATTGGCGTTTTTGAGCGAGGTGACCGGCCCCAAATCCTCCCAGCGATGCTCGCGCTGCAAGTCGTGATAGCCGGGCAGGCGCTTCATCATGGAAAGGACCATGGCAAACATGTGCTCGCTCACAGCCTGACCGTAGGCGCCCACCGAGCAAGACAGTTTGGCGTCGGCCGGCACGGTGCCGGCGGCAAGGTAGTCGTCATAGCCGGCGGTCTGCAATTGCAGCAGCTGGAGATGCTCGCATGCCGTGAGCATGTCAGAGTCGATGTTGCCCAAGATCACGTCGGCGTCGGCGACCTGCTCGCGCGTGATGGCGTCGGCGCTCGTGTAGATAAAGTCCTCGCCCGGAGCGCTCGACTCAAGAATTGCGCGATGGCGGTCATTGACGGGCAGCAAAACCAGGATGTTCACAAACAGTCCTCTCCGCTCGACCTGCCAAAAAGGGACAGGTTTATTTTGGCAGGTTTTACCAGGTAAAACGCTAAAAAACGCCGGGCTTCGTGATGGTTAACATATCCATCGCGTAGCCCGGCGCATCCACAGCTACCAGCTGAGCAGTTCGTAGCCGTCCTCGGTCACCACGAGCTGTACCTCGCACTGGGCCGAATCGCTGCCGTCCTTGGTGCGCACGCACCAGCCGTCGCCCTTGCTAATCTTGATGTCGGGCGCTCCGGCATTGACCATAGGCTCGATGGTAAAGACCATGCCCGGGGCCATGATGGTATCCACATCGGGCGCCTCGGTGGTAAAGCCCACAAATGGGTCTTCGTGGAACTCCTTACCGATGCCGTGTCCGCCGTACTCGCGCACCACGCTAAAACCGGCGTCCTCGACGGTCTTTTGCACGGCCTCGGCCATAACGGACAGTGGCAGCCATGGCTTGACGGCCGCCAGACCCGCTTCCACGCTGGCGCGGGTGACATCGACCAGGCGCTGGCGCTCGGCCGAGACCTCGCCGATGCAGAACATGCGGCTCGAGTCGCTAAAGTAGCCGTCTAGGATCGTGGAACAGTCCACGTTGATGATGTCGCCCTCGTGCAGCACGTCCGTATCGCAGGGAATGCCGTGGCAGACCACATCATTGATCGAGGTGCACACGCTCTTGGGGTAGCCCTCGTAGTTGAGGTCGGCCGGCGTGCCACCGTGCTCGACGGTGTAGTCGTAGATCATCTGGTCGATCTGGTTGGTGGTCATGCCTGCGGCGATATGCTCGCCCACATAATCGAGCACGCCCACGTTGATGGCTGCCGAGCGCTTGATGCCCTCGATATCGGCGGGAGTCTTGTAGAGCGTGCGAGGCAGAACCTCCCAGCCTTCTTCCCACAAGCGCTCGAGGCGCTCATCAAAGGCGCTATGGCATTTCTTGTATTTCTTGCCGCTGCCGCACCAGCAAGCGTCGTTGCGGCCGGGCACGGGTCCTTTGTCATACATGGCTAACTTCCTTTCATCCGCAGCTAGTATAGCCCACCCGCAGACCAGCTCATTTGGGATGGGGCTAATTTAGCTGCTGGCGGGCGGCCGCGCTAGTAGCTCACCTGGCAGGGAATACCGAGGGCGCGCACGCGCGCGGCAATGGCGTCGAGCACCTCGGGCGCTGCTTTGGCAAGGCCGGCGACTGGTGTCTCGCGCGCGACCGTGTAGATGGTCGCCTCCTGCGGACGAATGCGCTCGAGCGCCGCGAGCCAAGGGCCGACGTACTCCTCGCCGGTGTTATCGAGAGACTTGCCCCGGTACTCACCGCTCAAAAACATCGTCTGGATAATGACATGACCGTTAAAGCCTGCGAACGTCTCGATCTGGTGCTCGACGTCATAGGGGCCAACGGGCTGGTCGAGCAGCTGGATAAACGCCGGGTCGACGGTATCGAGCTTAAGAATGTTGTCGTCGACCATCATGAGCGCATCGTGCACAGCGGGCTGGTCGGCGCGCGTGCCGTTGGAAAGCACGGCAATCTTGGTGTTGGGGGCTAGCTGATCGCGCAGCGCGACGGCGCCGGCGATGGCCTGTGGAAACTCCGGTGCGGCGGTGGGCTCGCCGTTGCCTGCGAAGGTGATTACATCGGGGGGCTCGCCCTCGGCTGCCATCTCGCGCAGCTTTGCCTCGAGCGCTTCGAGTACCACGGCAGCCGTGTTATACGGCTCATGGCAGGGGCGCTCGGCGTTGAGGCCGTTCTCGCAGTAGATGCAGTCGAACGTGCAGATTTTGCCGCTGGCCGGCATCATGTTGACGCCGAGCGAGAGACCAAGGCGACGGCTGCGAACGGGCCCAAAGATGGGGCTGGCATTCAAAAACGTAGACATAGGCATATGCTCCTCAAGACAATTGTGCCTAAGCATAGCATCGGCTCCAAAGCAAGGTGTGGGCTCTTGCTTTACAAGTTTCGTTTTTTCACGTCGCTCATGATGCCGTGCCATGAAAAGCCTCGGGTCGGGTACAGTTAATCTGTTAACAAGGCGTAAAGCAATGCGGGTCCATCCAACCGTGCTGACGTGCAACTGGATGAGCATTGATGATGGGGGCACAACATGGATTTTACGGTCGAGAATGCGGGCACCACGATTGCCTGTCGCGAATATGCCGGCCCGGATGTGTCGCCTGATACTCCTGCCTTGGTGTGCGTGCACGGCGCTTGTGTTGACGGCGTCTTTTTTGACGGTATCGCCCGCGAGCTCGCCTGTGACTACCGCGTCATTGCCTACGACCGCCGCGGCTGTGGTGGCAGCAGCGAAGCGGCAGACGGCAGCTATGATCTTGCCGCTCAGGCCGCCGACCTGCAGGCCGTGATCGAACACGTTGGCGCTCCGACAAATGTGCTTGCGCACAGCGCCGGTACGTTGGTGGCGCTGGAGCTTCTTCGCACTGAACCCCATCTCGTCGCCCGTGCGATTCTGCATGAGCCGGCTGTGTCGGCCGAAGGCGTCGGCATGGGCGCAGCTCCGGTTTTGCTCGATATGATTGCGGCTGGAAAGGTTTCAAGGGCGCTCCGGCTTTTCTTGGGAGCCCTCGGCGACTTGGACCCCGAGGCTCCTGGAACGACCGAGGCAGAAGCCAAGCATGCCCTGCGCAACGGCCGCAGTTTCATGGCAAACGAATACGGGATTACTATGACCTGCGTTCCCGATTGGGATAGCGTTCGCGCGTCGAAAACGGTGGCCGCCGTGCTCCTAGGCGAGCTCTCGATTGGCACGCCCCGCGAGGCTGGCACGCGAGCGGCTGCCGAATATCTCGATTGCCCTCTCGTGACGATCCCGGGCGCGCATAACGGTCTGCGCGATCGCCCGGCAGCGGCTGCCCGGGCTGTCCGTGGCATCCTGGGGCTCTAGCATCCGCAATAGCCAAAGCAGGCTTCATCCGCAAACGTTTCGGCCGTATTAACAAACGTGCTCAAAACCTCGCGTCTGCGGCTTCAATCGCGCCGTCTGCCAACTCATAAGAATGTGGCAGCATTCACGTGCTTACCTGCATCGGCAAGGTGTTACCCTTGTAACATTTGGAACCCACCGCTACCATGCGAAACTATCGAAAGGGCCCCATATGCTCAATAATCACGAGGTCAATCTAACCGACGAGGAGGCTGCCGCCGAGGTCGCCCGTGTCGCGAAGACCTACCCCGTGGTGCGTTTGCTGTCGGCCGATCAGATTAAGAGTGAGCCTAACTGCCTGCTCGCCGGTGATCGGTGTCCTTGTCTGCGTCAGTCAAGTCTTGAGGCTTTGGCAGACTCCGATGAGGTGTCGGAGCAACTGCTCAATGATGGCACTGAGTACCGCGCCCGTCTACGCCCTTTGAAGGTCGAGGGCGAGCCTCACGTCTTGCTGATGGTGCGTCCGATCGATGAGCAAGAGGCCGCAGAAGAGGACCTTGTCTACACCGACGTGCTGACGAATGTGCGCAATCGCCGATATTACGAGGAAAAGCTCCGTAGCACCCGCGTGAATGCCGGCGTTGCGGTGATCGACCTTGATGATTTTAGGGTCTTCAACGATACGTGTGGCCGTCATGCCGGCGACCTTGCGCTCGGTGCTGTGGCGACAGCCATACGCAGCGGAATCCGTTCGACTGACGAGCTTGTGCGCTATGGCTGCGACAAGTTTGTGGTTGTCATGCCCAATATTCCCTCCGATGACTTCACCCGTCGCCTGCATCAGGTGTCCGATGCCGTTCATTCCACGATTATTCCGGGCCATGAGTACGTGAGCTTGACGGCATGTGTTGGTGGCGTTCGCATTCATGGCGAGACGGTCGATGAGGGCGTTGGCCGCGCTGCTCAGTTACTGAGCCGCGCTAAGGCAAAAGCCGGTACGGTCGTGACCGATGCCGATTCCATCGAGGCCTTCCAAAGCGAAAAGCCTTTGGTGCTTATCGCCGATGACTCCGAGATGAACCGAGCCATTCTCAGCGAGATGCTCAAGGACGAGCATTGCATCCTCGAGGCCGATAACGGTCGTGCGGCGCTCGACATGGTCGACCGCTATGGCGATGAGTTGTCGCTCGTGCTGCTGGACATTGTGATGCCGGGCATAAGCGGCTTTGAGGTGCTGGCCGATCTGTCGCGCCGATCGGGTATCGATAATCTGCCTGTCATCATGATTTCGAGCGAAGATTCCGATGATGCGGTTCTGCGCGCGTACGAGCTGGGCGCCTCGGACTATATCAACCGCCCGTTTGACTCCCGTGTCGTGCGCCGCCGCGTAAGCAACACCATCCGCCTGTACGCCAAACAGCGCCGCCTGACGAACCTGCTGTCCCAACAGTACAACGAGCGCGTCAAGAACAGTCGCATGCTCATCGACATCATGGCCGGCGTCATGGAGCTTCGCAACGGCGAGAGCGGTAGGCACGTTACGAACATCGAAAAGCTGACCGAGCTGCTGCTTGGCTATCTGGTCCAGCGTAGCGGCACGATCTCCCTCGACAATGAGGAACGCTCCACGATCGCCCTGGCTTCGGCGCTGCACGATATCGGCAAGATGTCGATTGACGATGCGATCCTCAACAAGCCCGGGCGCCTCACGCCCGAGGAATTCGAGATTATGAAGACGCATACCACGATTGGCGCCAACATGCTGCTCGAGCTGGGCAGCCATCACGCCGGCAATGCGCTTATGGAATATGCGTACCAGATTGCGCGTTGGCATCACGAGCGCTGGGACGGCAAGGGTTATCCCGATGGCCTTAAGGGCGACGAAATTCCCATCGCCGCGCAGGTGGTTTCGGTGGCTGACGTGTACGATGCACTGACGAGCGTGCGCGTGTACAAGGACGCTATCCCGCACGAGGAGGCGATCCAGATGATCCTGGACGGTAAGTGCGGCACCTTTAACCCGCTGCTGCTCGATTGCCTGCTCGAGGTGCAAGACCAAATTGCCGAGACGTTGGCACGCCCCGCCGACGTCGTCGCGTTTCCCACGATTTAGTTTGACCAAAGGAGTTTTTAATCCATGATTTCCATGCGTGAGGCGTATGAGAAGATCGGCGCTAATTATGACGACGCGTGCGCTCGGCTGATGGGCGGGGAAATGCTTGCCCGCTTTGCCCTCAAGTTTTTGGATGACGAGAGCATGGACAAGCTGGAGGCTGCCATGGCGGCAGGAGACGCCGAGAGTGCGTTTATGGCAGCGCACACGCTCAAGGGCGTGAGCCAGAACCTGGGATTCGATAATCTGTACGAGCCGGCGGTCGTGGTAACCGAAGCGCTGCGCGGCGCTGATGCCGTTGACGGCGCCCGCGAGGGGATGCATGCGTTGCAGCAGCAATATGCGGCTACGATGTCGGCTCTGCGCGAGGCGGCCGAGTAAGAGGCTGTGAGCCTTGATGACTATGAGCGTGGATAATCTCCCGTTTTAGGCCCGGTGGCGGCCTCAAAGTGGGAGATTATCCACGCTCGTTCGATACGTGTCCAAAAATCCACGCTCACCTCTTCTGATTAGTGAATTGCCTATGCACACTGTCGGGGCTTTCCGCATGCAATCCATATCGTTGTTCGATAAACCGTTCGAATAACGATAGAGTCGATGAGGGTGAGTGTATGTCCAACAGCGTTCAGCGTATGGCCAAGGCGGGCGAAAATATCAGGAAGCTCGGTTTTTGCATGGCAGCCGTTTTTGCAGGGATGCTCGTCGCTTTTGCCGCGTTGGTTGTTTACGTGATCTGGTATGCGGTTGCAAACGTTGCTTCTGTCGATTCTTTCGGTGTCGTGACGCTTCTCGATGGCGGGTGCATCGTTATCCCAAGCGGACTGTGCATGGCGCTTGTTATGGGTATTTCGCTTGTCGTTCTGTGCGGGATCAGCCGTAACATCTCGCGAGGCGTCTCGCCCTTTACCAAGACGCATGTGCGGCTTATCCGTGTTCTCGCGCTTGCCTTTGCTGTTAACGCCGCGGTTTCGCTTGTTGGTGCCTATGGATCGGTCAATCTCACCATTGGCGGACTGGAGCTTTACATCGTGCCTCATTCCTTCGTTATTGAGATTTGCCAAGGCGCTACCTTTGATGCGGGGTCGTTTATCGGCGCAGTTGTCTGTTTATTTATCTCGGCGATCTGGAGTTATGCCTCGCTGCTCCAAGAGCAGTCTGACGAGCTTGTGTAGGAGGAAACATGAGCTATCTCATCATCGAGCTTGAGACGCAGCTGCTTAAGACCGGAAAGACCAGTGCTGATCTGATTCGGGCGACGGGGCATACTCCGGCTAATATTTCAAAGCTTAGAAACGGAAAGATAAAAGCTATTCGCCTAAAGACGCTCCTCGATATCTGTGATGAGCTTGATTGTCAACCGGGAGATATTATTCAGCGCGTGAGTGAGAAAGAGCTTGAGGAGCTTATTGTTGAGCGTGCAAAAAACGTTGTGAGGCAGATGCGGGACGGCGGAGGCAATGAGGCGTCGCTTCCGACATCAGTCTTTGCTGTCGATTTGAGCGACGAGTAGCTTAAGGCGAACAACTAAAACGAAATATCAGCGTGAAGGGACCCGTGTCTAACACGGGTTCTTTCTTTTAGATTATCTTGGCAAATTTGAGTTATCGAAAAACAATAACAACTATGGAAAACGATAAAGTAAAGAAGGAACGATATGAGCGGTTTTGCTATCAAGCGGAACGGGAGGCCAATGAACGCATCGACGATAAGGCTATCAAGGGTGTCAAAGCGCTATGGGAGGCGCCGCGTTTTGCATGACGTTTCCTTCGAGGTGGATCAGTCTGAGCTTTGCGCCCTTGTTGGTGCAAACGGGGCGGGCAAAAGCACGCTTATTAAAATAGTGCTGGGCCTCTGTGAGCCATCGTCGGGGAGCGTGGAGCTCTTTGGAGGCAAGTCGAAAAAAGAGCTGAGCTTGATGCGGACGCGTGTCGGCTATGTGCCAGATTCCTGCGGAGCATACCAATCCCTCAGTGCGGCTGAGAATCTTCGGATCCGATGTGCGGAATGGGGACTCGATGAGAAACGTGAGGTTCCTCGCGTCTTGGGCCTAGTCGGGCTGGACGTCGATGAGAAAAAGAGCGTGAGCAGTTTTTCTCTGGGAATGAAACGGCGACTGGATATAGCTACGGCTTTATTGGGCGACACCGACGTACTAATTTTCGATGAGCCGGCAAATGGATTGGATCCGTTGGGCATCGAGAGTATATGGGCCCTTATCGGTCGATTGAATCGGGAGCAGGGCAAAACCATGCTTATCTCTAGCCACGACTTGGATGAGATGGCATCGGTTGCAACAAGCTGCCTGTTTCTTCATGACGGTGAACTGCTAAAAAAGGAATCGATGGACGTCATAAGGGATGAGGCGCCATCCCTAAAAGAGTATTACAGGCGCTTGATGAAGGCGGTCTCGCTATGAAGCGGGCGATCCATCCCATAAAGGCAGATATGATGCGTTTGCACAGGATATTTCCGGCGAAGTTTGGTCTTGCGCTTATGCTGGCGTTCGGCCTTCTCTTCGGCATCTTTCTAAAAAACGGAACAACGTTGCTCGCCTTTGGCTATGGCGTTTGTGGGGAGGATATTGGTTTCCTCTGGAATGCAATCGATCCTTCTGCGCCTGATGAGTCCCTTGCGCGCAGCGCTTTTGCCGGTACATCCCTGTTCGTTCCACTCATCGTTTGTTTGGTGCTTTTACAGGAGCATGGCTATAAAGAGGGGCACCGAATTTCTTCGGCAAGAGGTCTCAACCGCTTTTATGGGGCTCTAGCCCATGCATTTTCGTCTGCTTTAATAATTGGCGCAGCGTATAGCGCGCTTTGCCTTCTTCTTTTTGCAATAGCCATAATACGTGGAGGGCATAACTACTCGCACAACATACTAACTGTATTTTTGCCTGCAATGATAGTCAACGCCGTATTGGTGATATCGGTTGCGCTGGAGACGGTGACCATCTATCGGATAACGGGCAGCGCTGTATTGAGTGGGGCCGTGGTGATAGTCGGATTTGTCATGAGCTTGACGCTCTACGGAGCCTTCCTTCAGGCACCTATACCATCCTTGCGATGGATCTTCTTCCTTCCGGGGCCGTACCTTGGAGTCGGATGTGCCCTTGGGTATAGCGATATGGGGCAGCTGACGCTTCTGGGATATGGCGTGGCAGCCAGCTGTCTATCGGTATTGATTTACGCTCTCTTGAGCTTTCGCGCTGGGGGTGTGCTCAATGGCTCGTCAGATTAAAAGACTTCTCCAGTCAGAATTGAAGCATGTGAGCAAATGGGCGTACGCCTTAATCCTGGTAATTTATGCGTACATGGTGATATTGCAGCTTAATTCTTTCCCGATGTGGTTCTGTAGCCTCCGTGAGAACAGTTTCTTGGGTTTTTTCCCAGACCCGACGCTTCGGCTATCGGCGGAGGATGTCCTTCTATTTGGCAATGCAGAGGTTTTTCGCGGTCTGCTGTTCAACGTAGCCCCGTTGGCCCATGCATTGTTCTTTCCGTTCATCGCGGCTTGCATTGTGCCGCGCTTTGTCAGTTCGGGCTTTGTCGAGGAACCGTGGGGGTTGTCGGAGGCTCGGGGAGGGAAGCGTGTGTGCGCTATCGTTGCGCGAGTGGTGCTATCTTCTTTTGCCCTTTTGGGCGCGTTTGTCCTGTCGAGTGTCGTTTTGTACTGTCTTAACTGCGCAATCGTTTCGGATGCTCAGCAGTATTTCAACCTGCATGTATTTTGCTATCGACTTCTTCTGGCGAGTGCCGTCTGTCTTGCATATGTGGTCTCTTGCGTGATCGCTGTTTCCTATTTTGGGGCCGGCTTCGGTCCGATTGGCATGCTGCTGCTTGTCAACGTCGTAGCGATCTACATACAGATCGGGGCCAATTCCATGCTTCCGCTTCCAGCCTCGATGCTCATGTGGATTTGCGGCGTGACCCCGTTGGGGAATGGTCAATGCATTTCGATTTTAATTGACTGTCTCATAAACGTAGCAAGCGTTGTTGCCATTTGCTTTACTGTCGACCGATTGCGGTCGAGATTTCTCTGATTGTTTGTGAGGGATAATCATACCGAGCATATCAAATACAGGGGGGGGCGGGCACCGTAGCTGGTGTCCGCCCCCCCTGGCATGGAAGGTTTAAGCCTGTGTGATTCGCGAGCTAGCGAGCCCGCTTAACCTTGGCCGCTGCCTCGACAAACGACTTCCACAGGTCAAAGTCGGTCTCGAGCGTCTTCCACGTGTACTCAGGGTGCCATTGCACGCCCAGGCAGAACGGCTGGCCTTCGACTTCGATGCACTCGGGCACGCCGTCGGTTGCCTTGGCGACCAAGCGCGTGCTTTTACCCAGACGATCGACGCAGCAGTGGTGTGCGGAGTTGGTCTGGATCAGCCTGTGCCCGCCAACCGCGCGCTCCAGCAGCGAGCCCGGCACGACCTCGACAGGATGCACAGGGTCGTTGAGCACGTGGGTATGGCGCCACTGCGTGCGGCCCTCGCGCGCGCCCAGGCTCGGCACGTCCATGCACAGGGTGCCGCCGGTGGCGACGTTGAGCAGCTGCGTGCCGCGGCAGGTGGTAAAGAGCGGCTTTTTGGCGCGGAGTACCTCGTCGACCAGCTTAAACTCAAAACTATCGCGGATTTCGCAGCAGAGGGTGGGGTCGTAGGGTCGATCATCGCCCCAACGTTTGGGATTGACATCGGGGCCGCCGGGGATGGCGATGCCGTCGGCGATGTCGACGTAATGACGGATGACCTCAATGTCCTCGGTGATGGACATCTGCAGCGGCAGGCCGCCGGCAGCAAGAATGGCATCGACAAAGACACTTGCGATTTCCTCGTTGGGGGAGAGTGTCTCGCTTAAAAACGGCTTTGCCTCTTCCCAGCGCGGCGCCACCAGGATGAGCGGACGGTCGGCGGGGTCGACGTTGACGTGCGGGGTGTATGACGATGAAGTGCGAGTTCCGATCATAGGTGTTGCTTTCGAGTTTGGATGGTCATGGCGAGCGGATATGGCAATTGGGTTAGTGGCCCTTGATGGAGTTGAGGAAGTCCTGGGCGCGTTGGGTCTTGGGATGGTCAAAGAACTCATCGGGCGTGCCGGTCTCCACGATCTGGCCGTCGGCCATAAACACGACGCGGTCGGCTACACGGCGGGCAAAGTTCATCTCGTGTGTAATCACGATCATCGTCATGCCCTGTTGGGCCAGGCGAACCATGACCTCGAGCACCTCGTTGATCATCTCGGGGTCAAGGGCGCTCGTGGGCTCATCGAAGAGCATGGCCTTGGGCTGCATGGCGAGCGAACGGGCGATGGCCACGCGCTGCTGCTGGCCGCCCGAAAGCTGTGCGGGCACCTTATCGGCCTGTTCGGCAACGCCCACGCGGCTCAACAGATCCATGGCGCGCTCACGAGCCTCCTCCTTGGAGACGCCCAGCACATCGACCGGTCCCAGCATGACGTTCTGCAGCACCGTCATATGTGCGAACAGGTTGAACTGTTGGAACACCATGCCCAACTCGGCGCGCATGCGGGCAAGATCCTTGCCTTCCTGCGGCAGGGGCTCGCCTTCGATGAGGATCTCGCCCGAGTCGATGGTCTCCAAGCGGTTGATGGTGCGGCACATGGTCGACTTGCCCGAGCCCGAGGGACCGATCACAACGACGACCTCGCCGCGGTCGACCGAGAGATTGATGTCGTTGAGGACGTGTAGATCGCCATAGTGCTTATCGACGTGCCTGAGCTCGATCAGCGGCTGATTGCCGGTGGAAGAGGTGCTCTGTGCCATGGTGCTCGGCTCCTTATAACTCGAAATGGTAAAGCGTTAGCGGATGATGGTCGCGCCGGTCTTGTGCGAAACGTAGACAGCGGCCTTGTTGATCGCGACGTTGATGAGGATATAGATGACCGCGATCACCAGGTAGACCGACACGAGGGCATCGTAGTTGGTAATGAGCACGCGGGCATTTTGCATGAGGTCGGGGTAGCTCACCACGTAGGCGACGGTGGTGTCTTTGACGACGACCACAAGCTGCGAAATCAACGACGGAATGATAAACCGAATAGCCTGCGGCAGGACGATTTTAAAGGTGATTTTAGCTTTGGAGAGACCGAGTGCCTGGGCCGCCTCGACCTGGCCGCGCGGTACGGCGTTGACGCCGGCACGGAAGATTTCGGCCAGTACACCGGCTGCGGCGAGCGCGACGGGAAGCGTGAGCATCCAAAACGACGGCAGCGCAATCTTGTACTGGGGCAGCACCAAAAAGAAGAAGTAGATGAACAGAAGGCTCGGCACGCCGCGGAAGAAATCGGTGAGCACGCGGCAGACCAGCTGCAGCGGCTTAATGTCGCTGGTGCGACCGAGCATAAGGGCAAGGCCGAGCACCAGCGCGATGGCGCCGGCGGTGAGTGCGACTTTAACGGTGCCCTCAAAGCCGGCAAGCAGGAACTTCCAGGTGGTGAGGTGCGTAAAGAAATACCAATAGTGGACCGAAAGCTGACCGGTCACATAAAAGCGCTGCAGCACGAGGGCAGCGAGCGCGGCGACGGCAACAAGCGAGATGGCGGTGCCGATGCGAATCTTGGCGCGCATCTTGGGGCCGGGAGCCTCGTAGAGCGCATCGCGCATGGTGAGCGCGGGGGAGGAGTGCTTGCTCATCGGAGGATCCTCACCTTCTTATCGATGTAGTTGCCAATGTGGCTCACCACAAAGGCTGTGCCCAGGTAGCCGAGCGCCGAGATAAAGAACGCGGCGACGCCGCCGAGCGAGCGCGTGTTGATATAGCTCACCACGCCGGTGAGCTCCTGGGGCTTAAGCGGCACCTGACTGCCGAGCGCGGTGGTGAGCATGACGGCGATAAAGAGGTTGGTCATGGGCAGCACGCTCGAGCGCAGTGCCTGCGGAATCACGATCTTGGCGAGGATGCGGTTGAAGCTCATGCCCAGCGAGCGGGCGGCTTCCACCTGGCCGACGCCGACGGTGTTGATGCCGCTCATAAAGTTCTCGGAGCCAAAGGCAGAACCCAAGAGCACTGTGGCGACGATAACGCAGGTGCGATAGGGCAGGACGACCTTGAGCGGCGGCAATGCGTAGACGACGATGATGAGCAACGCAATGCCGGGGATGTTACGGAAGACCTGGACATACAGGTCGCCAAAGACGCGCAGCGGCTTGAGCGGCGACACGCGCATCACGGTGACGGCGACGGCCAGCACCATGGCGATGGCAAACGACTCAAGCGTCATGCCCCAGGTTGCGAGCAGCGCGTCAATGTAGTTCTGGCCATAGAGCGACCAGAGCTCGGAGAGACTCATGCGGACCTCCCGCCGATAAGGAAAGGGGCTCCCGTGTGTACGGAAGCCCCGACAACTCAGTGAAGAAACAGTTTAGCGCAATAAAGCGCGCCGTGCGTTTCCGTATGGTTTCGTTGCGGCCGTTACTAGGCGCGTTGCCTAGGCGCCGATTTCGGGCAGCTCGGGAACATTGGTGTCGCCCGTGCGGTCGCCGATGCAGATCTGCCACAGCTCGGTCCAGGTGCCGTCGTCCTCAATCTTCTTAAGGAAGTCGTTGACGAAGGCGACGCCGTCGGAATCGAGCGGCAGGCCGATGCCATAGGGCTCCTTGCTGCCGAAGGGCTTGCCGGCAATCTTGTACTTACCGGGCTCGCGGACCAGGGCGCTCTGCTGCATGTTGTTGTCGATGACGTAGGCGTCAACGCGGCCCTGCTGAAGTGCCTGGCGGGCCTCCTCGTCGGTCTTGAACTCCTGCTGGCTGGCCTTGGGAGCGAGCTCCTCCAGGATGGCAGGGCCGTTGGAGCCGGACTGGACGGCGACGTTCTTGTCGGCCAGGTCGTCGACGCTCTTGATGTCGTCGTTGTCGGCGAGCACCAGGATGGCCTGCTGGGTGTAGTAGTAGGGACCGGCAAAGGAGACGAGCTTCTTGCGATCGTCAGTGATGGTGTAGGTGGCAAAGACGGCGTCGACCTGGCCGTTCTGCAGGACGGACTCGCGCGTGTCCGAGGTCACCTGGGTGATCTCGACCTTGTTCTCGCCCAGAATGTAGTTGGACAGAAGCTGTGCGATACCGGCGTCGAAGCCGCGGGTCTGACCGTCTTTCTCGTTGAGGAGGGAGAAGAGCGTGGAGGTCTGAACGCCACCGATCTTAAAGACACCGGCGTCCTTGACGGCCGTGGCCCAGGTGCTGGCGGCGATGGCATCGTCATCGGCCTTGGGGCCGTTGTCGACGAGCTTGTCGAATGCCTTAGCGTCGAGCGTGGTGGAAGCCTCGGCATCTTCGGAGCTCTTGGAGGAGCCGGCGGCGGAACCCTTGTCGGCTTCGGCGCTGGTGTCGGAGCAGCCGGCAAGACCAAGGCCGGCGACGGTTGCGAAGGTGGCGGCGACGAAGCCGCGGCGGTCGAGAACGACCTGCTGGGAGAGGTTTTTGCTCATGGTAGAACACCTTTCTCAATAAAATCCCTAGCGGTTGAGTAGAGTTATACCCTATCGCGCTCAAATGGGTCAACACGAAATAACTCAGAAACATACTTACCTTATGGGTAATTCTTCCTACCAAAAAGGGACAGGCACCTTTGTGGTGGTTCTTGCAGATGTGGTGGCCTGTCTCGCTGCTTTGTCTCAATCTGTAACATCTGCAGCCATTTTTGCCGAGTAACTGTTACAGATTGAGATTTTCTCTTCAGGGGAATTCGAATGTCTCGATCTGTAACAGTTAGACGGACAAAAGCTCCCTTTCTGTTACAGATCGAGACAAAGGTCAGGGGCAAAGATGGTTTGTCTAGATCTGTAACAGTTAGACGGGAATTCGGGCCCTAGATGTTACAGATTGAGATAATCGCGCCGCGAAAATAAAAACCTCCGCAGGGGTGCTTCCCTTGCGGAGGTTTTTTACTCGTTAAGTAGCCTAACGGCTTCGGCGGCCATGTTCTCGGCCGTCATGCCGTTCTGAGCGAGCAACTCGTTGGGGTCGTAGCGGTCGGGGAAGCCCTTGGCGATGCCAAAGGTGCGCGTGCGCACGGGCGTGCAGGCCAAGTAGCACGCGACGCGCTCGCCCCAGCCGCCGTCCAAGATGCCGTCTTCGAGGGTGACGACAACGCGATGCTTGGCGGCAAGGCTGTCGAGGAACTCGCGGTCGAGCTCGGTTGCATAGCGCGGGTTGACGAGCGTGGCCTCGATGCCGTACTCGGCAGTCAGACGGTTTGCCACGCGCTCGCCCAGCTCAAAGAAATCGCCAAGCGCGAGCACGGCCACGTCGCGACCCTGGCACACCACGTTGTAACGAACGGCGCCGTAATCGGCGTCCTCGGCAGGCGCAAGATCGGGGCGGCTTACCAAGCCAATGCCCGGCACGCGAATCGCCACGGGATGCTCGCGGTGGTCGAGCGACCAGCTCAGCATGGATAGGTATTCCTCCATGCAGGAAGGCGCCAGGTAACGCATATTGGGGAGAGCGCCCAGCATAGAAATATCAAAGAACGAAAGGTGCGTCTCGGATGTGGTGCCAAAGATCGATGCGCCAAACACCAGGATGGTTGCGGGGACATCGTTGAGGCACAGGTCGTGCCACAGCTCGTCGTAGGCGCGCTGCAAAAACGTGCCGTACACACCAAAGACTGGCTTGGCACCCGAGCGCGCAAGCGCGGTGGCAAAGGTCACGGCGTGCTCCTCGGCAATGCCCACATCGACGAACTGTTTGCCGGCGGCGGCGCGAAGCTCGGGTGTAAAGCCCATGATGTAGGGCGTGGCGGCCGTGATGCCCACGACCTGCGGATCGTGCTCGATGGCGGCGCTGAGCGCCTCGCCCGTAATGTCGGCATAGGTGCGCGGCGCAGGCTCGCTCGGATGGCCCGGGCAGAGCTTGCGCCCAGTCGCCATGTCAAACGGACCCACATGATGCCAGCGCTCGGGGTCGCTCTGGGCTGGCTCAAAGCCCTTGCCCTTTGCGGTGGAGACGTGCAGCACGATGGGATGATCGATATCGCGCAGCTCCTGCAGCGTGTCGACCAGGGCCAACACATCGTTGCCGGTGTCCAGATAGCAGTAGTCGAGCCCCATCGCGCGGAAAACGTTGCGCTCACAGGTGCCGTTGCTGGCGCGTAGCTCGGCCAGATTGCGATACAGGCCACCGTGGTTTTCGGCGATGGACTGGTCGTTATCGTTGACGATGATGATCAGGTTGCTGTCGAGCTCGGCGGCATTGTTAAAGCCCTCAAACGCCAGACCGCCCGAAAGCGAACCGTCGCCAATGATGGTGATGACGTTGTACGCATCGCCCGCCAGGTCACGAGCGTGCGCCAGGCCGCAGCCCAGGCTCACCGACGTGGAGGTATGGCCCATGGCGAACAGGTCGTGCTCGGACTCGTCGGGATTGGCAAAGCCAGAAGCCTCACCATAACGCTCCGGATCGATATAAGTGTACGCGCGCCCGGTCAGCGCCTTGTGGGCGTAGGTCTGGTGCGAAACGTCAAAGACAATCTTGTCGATGGGGGAGTTAAATACGCGATGAAGCGCAACCGTAAGCTCAACGACGCCCAGGTTGGGGGCAACGTGTCCGCCGACGGCGGCGGAGCTTTCGAGGATGGCGTGGCGGATCTCGCCGCAGAGCAGCGGAAGCTCGGCGCGGTCGAGAGCCTTGACGTCCTCGGGCGTTGTCGTTTGCGTAAGCAGCATCGTTGTGGGTTACTCCATGCGAATCGAGCGCCGGCGCTCCCTCGGCCGGCACAATTGCACAAAACAGTCTCGCACATTTTGGCGTTTGATATGTGACGGCGGCGCGGTAATTCGCCAACTGGCGGGGCAAAACGTTTTGTCCGATGCCATACTGATGTGTTCCATGGTGATTTTATTCATTGCGTGCAGGCTGTGGCTTGCCGCCGAGAGCCGCTGGAAGGAGGCCGCATGTCCGAAACCGTTCGTGCCGAGAGCATCGCGCGCGAGGTCGACGATGCTGCCCGTCAACTGGCACAGGCGGGCCGTCTGGACCTGACGCGCGAGTTTATCCAGCATGGCGATGTGACGGTGTATGCGCATGTGACCTCGGTGGCGCAGGCAAGTCTGTCCTTTGCCGAGCGCTTGGGCCGTGTTGGCATTTCGGTCGACCGCGCCTCGCTGCTGCGCGGGGCCCTGCTGCACGATTACTTTCTCTATGACTGGCACGATCCCGACCCAAGCCATCGGCTGCATGGCTTTCGCCACCCGTTTTTTGCCTTGGCGCGTGCGGAGGAAGATTTTGAGCTGACGCCGCGCGAGCGGAATATTATCGTACGGCATATGTTTCCGCTGGTGCCGGTGCCGCCGACGTGTCGCGAGGCATGGATTGTGTGCCTGGCGGATAAATGGTGCGCGCTGCGCGAGACGATTGCCGGCCGTCTGCCGCGCAAAGGCGGCGCGAACGATTTGAACGAGGGCCCGAGCGACGGCTCGAGCAAAGAATCGAACGAAAAGAGGAGTGGGTAGACGGTGGGAACCGCGATCGGCATGGCATTTGACGGCGCGACGCTTGCCGCCTGTCCGCTCTCGGCGCTGGTACTCTCGTTTGCCTTCTACGGTTTTTGCGGCTGGGTATGGGAGTCGACAGTCTGCGCCATGCTCAACCACGGATGCTTTGCCAACAGCGGCTTTTTGCTAGGGCCGTGTTGTCCCATCTACGGTGCGGGCGGCATTGCGTGCTGGTTGCTGCTGCATGGAATCCCAGACGCCTCGAGCCAGTTTGTCGCTGCCGCGCTCGTATGCAGCGTGATCGAATATAGCGTGGGCGTGCTGTTGGAAAAAACGACGGGTGCCCGGTTTTGGGATTACTCGCATCTGCCGTTTAACCTGCACGGACGCATCTGCCTGTACTGGGCCTGCGCGTTTGGCCTGGGTGCACTGTGCATTTGCCGTTTAGTGGAGCCGGCATTGCTGGGGCTGCTTGGCCATCTGCCGGTGCTGATTGTGCGGCTGTCCGCCTTTATCGTCGCGGTCGCGATGATGGTCGACGCGGTGTGCTCGTTGGCGAGCTGGCGGCGTCTGTCTGATCAGCTGGAGCGCGTCCGGGCCGACCTTGCCGACCGCATCAATGAGTCGCTTGCCGATGCCTCGGACTCAATGCTCGAACGTATTCCCGATTCTACGATTGACTCGGTGGCACAGACGCACATCCGTAGCCGTGCCGTTAACGCGTGGCTGGCCGAGCTGGGTGACGCCGCGCTCGATGCCCTGCGCGAGAAGGCTTCGATGCCGACGTTTATCTCGGATGGTGCTCGCGGCCTGGCGCTCGCTGCCCGCCGCGTTGCCGATGTCGCGCCGAGCATGCCGCGTCCGTCGCTCAGTCGTCGCCTTGCCGGCAAGCGCATGAGCCGTCCGGTGCCGAGTGTGTCGCTCAGCCGTCGTGACCTGCGCTTCTTTAACGCCTTCCCGCG
>CAJMLP010000020.1:0-38221 GCA_905214215.1 uncultured bacterium
CAACGCGTTGCGCTGAGTCCTGAGGCTGTTGCAATGAAGATGAGAATCAAGGGGTCGCAAGTTGCCGCTTTTTAAAAAATAGCTCTTGCCAGCGGGCGGGAGCTCCGTTATATTATTCCCTGCGCACTCGCGCACCCTTGATCGGGCGTTTAGCTCAGGGGGAGAGCGCTTCCCTGACACGGAAGAGGTCAGAAGTTCAAATCTTCTAACGCCCACCAAATGTTCGCAGCTCAGAGGCTTCGCCTCTGAGCTGTTTTGTTTTACACCGCCAAGCCAAGAGGGCGTCGCGGCACCCAAAGCCACCTCAACAGCGCCAGCGACCACACCAAGCGAGCCCAAAGTGGTCTCGACAACACCGGAGGCCACCCCAGCCAAGCCCAAAGTCGCCCAGATAACCCCAGCGAGCGCCCCGATCAGGCCAGAATGGGCCACGCAGCCATATCAGGGCGACCCCCGCAAATCGAAGGTGAATGGTTTCCCGCGAAGTGAACGAGCCAAAATGAACCCTCGGAGCATCGACACTTTTGGCGGCTCATTTCCTACGGTTTTGTCGTTAGAATCCTGCGGTTTTGGCGCCAAAAAGTGTGGATGCTTCGGGGGTCCAAAAACACTCGTTCACTTCACGGGAAACCATTCACCTTCAAAACGGCAGCACCCCTTCGCCGTCAAAGGCCCACTTACCAATGCTGACGCGCCTCAATAACGGTCTGCCAGAGCTTAAACCGCTTTGTCTCGACGCGCGCCCGTGCCAAATATCGCGCTTCCTCGGTCATGGGCTTGTAAAATATGGGCCGCTTGCGACGATGCAGCTTCCGTCGGACGCGTTCGCACAGGCGAACGAGCTTTTCGTAGTCGCTCGCCTGGTCAGTCGTCACCGTAAAGTACGCGACCCCATTGAGCATCTGCAGCTCGTTGCGGCGCTCGGCATCCTTGTGGATTTTCTCGCTTCCATCATGGATGGCGTCGCTGTCGTAATCAACCAGCGCGGTAAGCACCTCGGGCAGCAAGCCAGCCCTTACTTTATCCAGGCCCAACTCAGCTTTCGCCGTAAGCGTGATGTCGGGCGTGCGCTCCAACACGCGCAGTTTGCGGTTGCGCCCATCGTTGTAGCCGTCGCGAATGAAGTACTTCTTGTTCAGCTCGGCCTTGCCCAGTGCAAGCCCGCCGTAATGCGCAGGCAGCGACATAAACATGCAAAGCCCCGACTCCCTTGGAGACCGTGAGCCCTCTTCCACGTACGGAAGCAACGCCTTCGCCTTAGCGGCGCCTCTCACCTTTGATGCCCGGTCAAGGTACGCCGCGATGAGCTCCTTAGTCGTGAGCCTGCCATCGCGCATGCCCGCATCCCTGCTTGTTACCCCACCGGGAGCAAGGTTATCCAGCCGGTAGTCCGATGTCATGGCATAGCCGGCGTAGATGGCCGCCGCCGCATCGCCATCGTGCGCGGCCTGCAAAAACGCCAGCTCGGGAGAGCACACGTACGCATCCAGATCGCCCATCCAGTGGCCCAGCGAGATAAACGAGCCCGCCGGGAGCTCGTTGGTGCACAGGTGCGTCTTAACATGCTTGGTCCGCCGGCGGTCGGCGCGCGTCGGCACCATCAGATCCAGCACGTCAATCCCCAGGTCGTAGCGATCGATAAACTCCTGAGCCTCCTGGTCACAGAGCGCGCAGGCGCCCGCAATCGACACGACCTCTGGTTCCGAATCCCCAAAGCGCGGGTTCGGGATGTGTGCCAAGAGCGCCAGCGCAGCGTTATGTGAAACGATAAAGTACCCCATGGCGCGAAGATAGCACGCGCGTCGACGGCGACTCGCGACCCTGGCGAGTTTTCGGCAAACGACCAGCAGTTTTTTGCTGTGGCGCAACCAAAATGTTCATTCGTCGACGTCTAAATGCAAATCCGTCAAGCTTTTGGCAAGGTTGCCGCTCAACTGACCAAAAGCTGACCATTTGCTTGACGGTGCGCCCTCGCCAAAATGCTCCGCGACTTCTCGGACGGTCGAAATGCTCGTTTAGCGACCACGCACCCGCCGCTGGGGTATCCTTGGAACACATGCACCACAAGCCGCACAAAGGAGCCGCCATGCGCACCGAGCTCGATGTTCCCTTTTTGCACAAAGACGAGGCCAAAGCCCTGGGCGCCAAGTGGGACCGGGTCAAGAAGATCTGGTACGTGCCCGATGGCGTCAACCCCGAGCCCTTTGCCGCGTGGCTGCCCGGCGTGGATCGCTCCGACCCCAGCGCGCCCTACATCTACCTGGTGCTGGGCAAGCGCGAGTGTTGGAAGTGCCACGAGCAGACGACGGTCGCGGCCTTTGGCATTCCGTATCGGGTGGACGAGGACTCGGGCAGCAAGGCTGCGCCCAGCGCTGCGCTCGCCATGGACGACGCGGGCCACATCGCGATCGACACCGCCCGCGCCAACGCCATAGCTATCGTCCCCGCGCTGGGCTGCGTGCCGGCCGAGATCCGCGACTACCTGCGCGAGCGCTGCGGCTACAAGCCCGTAACGTCACGCACCACCAAGACCGCATCGCTCTCCAGCACCTGCACCGCCTGCGGCGCGCTGCAAGGCAGCCATTACCTGTTCGAGGAGCCCACGTCGCCGTTTACGCTCACGGCCATCAACAAGCTACCCGCGCTGGAGTTCGTGCGCGTGGAAGTCGCCGGCGTCTACGGCATCCCCGCCAGTCAGAGCAACTTTGACCAGGCGCTCTTTACCTGGGCACGCGACCACCACACCCAGTTCCACAAAACCCTGTGCGAGGGGATTTACCTGTAGGGCAAAACTCGAAAATCGAGTCCAGTTATCCTCGGAAATCGAGTGTGGAATTCCTCGAAAATCGAGTATGCGCAGGTAGCTGAGTTGTTGGTGAAACGCAGAAAATGTCGAATCACTGGGTTTGCCCGACTAGATATTCAGTCTTTAAACTATGATTCCGCTTCGTCATAGGTAATGGCACATCCGCAGGCTGGACATTGTTGAGGATAGATCGGAAGGCGCAGGCCGATTCGAGCCCGCGGGTCGGCGGCGTGTTTGTCGCGGACGTCGATGAAGCTGATGTCTAGGCATGGAAGGTCTGCGCCGCAGCTTGGGCACGGCAGACAGATTTGGCTGCAGGTGGCCTCGACGAGCGGGAATAGGCTCCGGTCCATTAACGCTCGCGGTAGGTTTCCGTACACGCCTCGCGCGATATCGCTTCGCCATCCCATGGTCTCCCCTTTCCCGTTTTAACCGTTGAGGAGAGGATGGCAGGATCTTGCAGCCCTCGATGCGACGCAGCGCGATCCGATCAATCGACATGATTGGGTTGCGACGGGCAACAGCCGACTAATACTGAGCAACGCCCTCCGCCCGACGCCGCGATTCCGAGAAATCGAACTCGGCTCGATGGGCCTCGAGAAATCGTGCGTTGGGGCGCAAACGATGTTCATCCGGCTCGCGCAACACCGAGCCCGCAAACGTCGCATAATCCGTTTGTTGCAGAAGGTACGACCCGCAAAGTTGATAGTCGCCGCGCACCAGCTCAAACGAAATCAGATGGGCATCGAACAGCGAGTGCAGATCGCGGCGCAGCAGAATACCGTTGCTGACAACTTGCGACTTGGGACCCGAGTAGTTCTCGATATGCGCAGCTTCGAGCGCTTCGTCGACATTGCAGCCCGAGACGGCGCATCGACCGGTATAGGCCTCAAAGAGCTGAGTGCGGAAACGCTGCTGGCCGATTCGCTCACGGCGCAGCGCGTAGCGGACCTTATCATCGTCGCTCGCGGGAGCGCCGGAAAACTCCGCCGCGATCGGAGCCTCCTTCATGTAGCTCATATCGGGGAAGAAACGCGCGTCGGGTCCGCCCTTGTGAACGGGGCCGTGCAGCACAAACCAGCTGTTCTCCGGCTCGTAGCGCTCAACGAACGCCAGGCCCAGCACCTTGTAGCCAGCGTCCGTTGCAAAGAACACGCCAACGGGAACGCCGCACTCCATGCAATTGATCATTTTCTGGTTGTAGCCCTGGTCGCGCCGGTTTTCAGCCGAAGCACTTTGCGACGAGTACTTGAGCACCCACGTGCCGTCCTCAAGATAGAGCGGCGGAACATCGGGGTAGGCGCCGCGCTTGGAATTGTGCACCGAAAGAGCAAAGGTCTTCTCGCGCGGATGCTTAACGCGCCCGCAACCAGGCCAAAAGATGCCCGAGTCGCGCGACACCGGAAAGAGCTCAGAATCAATCGTCAGGCGAAAGGGGTATTGAGGGCTATCGGCATTGGTGCGATGCGGGAGCTTATCCCACAGGCCGCCACGCTGCTCCTCGCGCAAGAACCACTCCCAGGCCTGGACATATTCGGACGGCACAAAGCTGCAAGCACGGTCGAAACTCGGCCGAGCAATCAGCGGAACACTAGAAGCGATGCCGTCCATAAGGAACCTCCTGGAAGAACAGTTCCCCACATTATCGCCTATGCAATGATGGCGCCAAACGAAAAAGGGCCCACTTCCTTCGGAGCGGGCCCTTGACCATCTGCATTTAAGCGAGCGTCGGCATTACGACGTTGCGACACCGGCGAGCTTGACGCTAACGTTATAGGTCGTTGGACTGTTCTCGATAGACTTGCCGTTAACGCAATCCGCGTCGGTTCCTTCCATCCAAATGTAGACGTGAACGGCAACACCCCTATAGCCAACGCCCGTAGCGATCGAATTAGTACCCTTAGCAACTGAATAATCGCCGCTCGTGCCCTTAGTGGCAACCCATCCGTTTGTACCACCGGTAAAGATGTGCTCATAGGTCGCCTGCGCGAGCGTCGGCTTACCATCAATGTTCTGGATGCTCGTCCAGCCAGCAATGGCGGTTGCGTCGTTACCCTTGCCCTTCTCATCGCTCATGGCATACACGACGCGCAGCTCCTCTGGACCAGTACCCGACGTGCCGTTATCCGCAATCGCTTGCGTAGTAATCGCGACACGCAGAGAGCCGACCATGGTCTCCGAAGCATCGCCGCCCACGGCTTCAATCGTTACGGGGGGCGCACCATCAGATGCATCGAGATAAACGTCAGCCGTGCCAGTATCGGTAATGGTGTAGACGATATAGTCGCTTCGAATGAAAGCGTGATACTTCTTGCCAGCAACCTCATACTCGCCCGGCAAAGCATTTGCAGCCGTTGAGAAAGAGGGCTTTGAATAGTCAGTTACCAGACCCTGGTTGTTCCAGCCATTGCAAACGTACCAGTTTTTAAGGTCGTTGGTCGAAGACGGGCTGAGCGTGGCACCTACGGTTTGGGCTTCGAGCGACTTCTGCTCGCCACCGTGCTGGGCACCATTCTTGAGCTCGTCGATTTGAAGGATGAAGCCATTCGTCGTAGCGCTAATTGTCGAAGTGGTTGCGGAAACCTTCGTATTCGCAACGTACCACGCATAGGTCGCTGCAGACAGAGCAAACGCAGAGAGGACCACGCTAACGGCAGCCGCAACAAGTTGTGTTTTGAGGCTCTTAGACGATTGCACGTGATCCTCCTTTCAAAAACAGAACGGGCGTCCGGCGCATAAGCCGGGCGCCCGTTAAAACGCATGGGATAGCTTAGTTTACTCAGTGACAGCGTTGTTTGCGCCCGCCACGTCTTTACCCTGGGTGTTAACCGGAGTGGCGGTAAACGAGATATTCACGCCAACATTCTTAAGAGAAGTGAAGTTCTCGGTGTAAACTTTTTCGGCAGAGCCGTCATAGAAGACATAGGCCGTAACGTTAACAGAGCCACCAGCGGTAATCGCGTCGGCAAGAACGCCGTCGGTGTTGTTACCAGTAACCGGAGTTTTGTCGAAATAAGCGCCTACCAGCGCGCCGCTCTCCGAGACCTTGTACACGCCCCACTTATCACCGCACACGAGCAAAACGGAGACGGCGTCTTTGAGACCATTTTCGTCGGTCGCGCCAGTGCCTGTTACTTCAACCTTGGAAACCTTAAGGTTCTTGAAGGAGCCGGCCTTTGCATCAGTGGTGCCAATCTTAAAGGTTTCCGCGATAGCAAACTCGCCGTTAGCGGCTGTCTCAGGAGTGCCAACATCATAGCGAGATCCGTTAAGAATCGTAGCCGCGCCCTTTTTCTGCGCATATGCAGACTGGAAAAGCGGCTTGGTAGTTTCGGTAACGAGAGTAGAATCCGCAGAACCATTCACGACCTGCGATGGGTACAGAACCTTAGCCTCTGCGTTGGCGTCAGCAAAAGAAATGCTCGTGTCCTTGAGCTTATCGTCAGTCTTCGCGATCTTCAA
This sequence comes from uncultured bacterium, assembly GCA_905214215.1. GTDB lineage: Bacteria > Actinomycetota > Coriobacteriia > Coriobacteriales > Coriobacteriaceae > Collinsella. The sequence goes on from CAJMLP010000020.1 coordinate 6,269, forward strand.
GAACGGAGCGTTCGACTGAGCAGAAATCGTTGCGGTCTCGGCCTTAACTGTGTTGTTGCTCACAAACCATGCGAACGTGGCAGAGCCCAGCGCTACGGCTGCTACCAGCACCATGGCGATGGCGGCGCCCATCTGCTTTTTTAATGCCTTGGTATCCATGCGGACCCCTTTCTTTCCCCATTCATCCCAGATGACCCTCGAGAAGCCCGGAAGGGGAGCCCGCGCTTTCGTGTTGGATGTTGCTTGCCCATCCTTTAGACATGGAGTTGAGAATACCATAATTCTTACGATTTCCTTATGAGTTTTCGAGAGCCTACATTCCGACAAATTCATAGGTCCACCTTGGGTTATATGTGGTGTTATGTGAATAGCGTTCACCTTATTTGATCCCTCTCCCGCACGGCCATAAGTCCCTCTTAAGCCTTGCGGCCGCAGTGCCATACCAACGCATGCATACGCCCTCCGCCGAGCTTAGACCTAGCCCTTCCCCACTCGCTATACTGGTGTGGCACGTGTCATTTTTGCCTGCTAAACGGACTATTTGTTGGGAGGGCCCCATGGCTTTTGTCAATCAACCCAAGGGAAGTGTTTCCACCGGATCGATTAAGCCGGTGACGCGCAAAGCCGTTCGCTGTCAGCGCGAAGTCGCCTGGCTGGTCACGCAAGCGGCCGGCAAGCTCGTCGCCACCACCGACGACGTCAATGCGCCCACGCCCAGCTTTGTGCTGGCGGCGGCGCTTTCGTACACCCGCGAGCAGGAGCAGGCCGCTCAGGACCGTGGCGCTGCGATCGACTACAAGGCTGTCATGGGCCCCGACCTTGCGAGCTTTTGCCAGGCTGCGGGGCTGCCCGCAGCACCCAACGTGCTTTCGGACACGGGCTACATGTTCACGCTCTCGGGTGCGGATCTGATCCGCGACGTTTACGCCTACTGTAGTGACCTGGGCGAACGCATGGGAGACGCGGCGCAGGTCAAACCGGGCTACGCGATCAAGCTCGTGCTGCGGCTGTTCTTGCTGGATGCCACCGCCGGCAACGGCGCTCCCTCCAAAGACAGAGCCTCGGCATAACAAAAGCGCCGGGCCGGGAAATCAATCCCGGCCCGGCGCTTCTTCGTTCTACTTGTCCCCGTCCCCTGCAAGCGAGTTCTTTTGGTTGCGACGGTTACTCCAAGTCACGTTGTGTTCCTTGTAGTAATCGGGCGCCTCGTTGCCGCTCGCGCTAATGGGGTCGTTGCCGGTCAGGGTATCGGCAATATCCTGTACGAACTTAACGAACAGGCTCGAATCGTCGGTCTCTGACGAATCAAAATCGAAACCGAACTCCACCGCGCCGCCGATGATCTTGTCCACGCACTCCGGATCGTCGCCGTCCAGCCAAATGACCACGGTGTACTTGTCCACATCGCCCACGCGGAAGTTCTTGTGGCTGATGGTCGTCACTACATCTTTTGACGCAAACGGTTCGGTGTTGGGTTCGGGATTGCCATCGGTCGCTGCCGCCGCATAGGTCGTGGGCTCGCCGTTGCGATACACCCTCACGCGTGCCGCCTTCTCCACGCCCTTGCTGGCGCTGACCACCTTGAGCTTGGCGCTATAGCCCAGATCGGTCTTGCCGGCGTTGCGGATATAGAAGGTGTACGCCACGTAGTTCTTGCCGTTGTGGCTGCCGTCGATGTCGTCCAGGTTGTCGGGAAGGTCCTCGGCAGCGATATTGGTGCCGTTGTCCAAGGCGTCGGCGGCCAGGCGCGCGGTGGCGTTGTTGAAGTCGCCGTTGTCGGCAATGGCCACGCCGCGGCGGAACAGCTCCAGGCGGTTGAGGTTGATGGTGAAGTTACCCATGTTTTCCTGCATAAACGACAGGGCAAACAGCACGCCAAAGGCAAGCGCCAGCACCACGAGGGCTTTTTGTAGCTTGTCCATGCGCAGCAGCGCCGCGCCGATGCGCTCCATGCGGCGCTTGGGCATGTACATGGACACGACCGCGTCGGGGTCGATGTCGTCGAGGTCCTGGTCGGCCAGCGCCTGCTCCAGCTCCTCGATGCGCACCACGCCGCGCAAGTCGCGCTTGGGCTTGCGCTTGGGTTTGGGTTTGGGCTTGGACTTGGGCTTGCCGAAGCGCTTGCGGGAGGCGGGGGGCTGGTCGGGCGCGGAGTCCTCGCCGGGCGCGTCCTCGGCGTTGGCGCCGGGAGCGTCCTGTAGCGCGTCCTCGGCTTGGTCCTCGGTCAAACCCTCGGCCAAATCCTCGGCAGCTTGATCTTTGTTGTCGTTACGCTTGAACAGAGCCATGGCGATCAGATCTTATATTTCGTGCGAATGTAGCCGACGTATTCTTTGACGAGCTCGCGCTCCATGTCGTCGGCGTAGCGGAACTGCAGGCCGCAGACGTTGCGGTACAGGCTGCCCTTGGGCGCGCGGCGCACCCAGCACACGATGCCCAGCTGCTCGGGCAGCTCGTGGCGCTCGCCCTGCAGGCGGATCGTGGGCATTTGCACGGCCAGGGCCTCGCCCACGTCGGGATAATCGTTGAGGTAGACGGCCAGGCCGCCGGCCGAGACGTCGATGGTCATGGCGTCCTCGGGCTCGGAGGCGGCCGCGTTGTCGCGCTGGTAGGTAAGGCGCATGGCGACCTTAAAACGCTCGTCGCGGCGCTTGACAAAGGTGCGCTGCTCGGCGACTTTGCGCATTTTCCAGTAGGTGCGGATGCCTTTTTTCTCGACTGCCTCGGGATAGCCGGCGAGCACGAACGTCTCCTCGCCCACTTTGTATTGCAGCAGCAGCTTTTGGTTTTCGTCCATGATGAGCGGCTTGCCGGCGAGCATGGGCGCGCTCATAAGGAAGTACGCGTCGTCCAGGTTCTCTTTGTACGTGGCGAGCATGTTGAAGTCGGTTTTTTGGCCCATGGGCACGTCGAATGCCACCTGAAGCTTGGTCCCCGGCGTTATCTGTTGCTCTGCCATGTTGTCTCCCCCAGTCGCGGGCGCCGATATCATCGTCGTGCGCGATGCACATTGGGCTATTGTACCTGCTTTGCCGCAGGTTTCGATGTGCAGCGCGTGAAATGGCGGGATGCAGGGCGCGGGTGAACGCGCAGCTGCTCCGCGCGCGGCATTAATCTGACAGCGATGCATGCCCCCGACAGTCCGTCTGTCTATCTCTCAGCCATCTCTCATTTATCTCTCAGCTTAGAGATGAGTGAGAGATGAGAGACAAAAATGCCGTTATCGGTTCAAGCAAATCACGTTCGCGCAGGTAAACTCATGTATACGGGAACTTTGACTCGATCCCTAGCCACCTTGCAGCATTGTTATCTCTCATATTTATCTCTCGTCTTTCTGCCATCTCTCATATTAGTGACGAATGAGAGATGAGAGATACGTGAGTGAGGCATGAGCGTGGATTATTGGACGGTCGGAAAATCCCTCAAATAAAAAACGGGGCCGGCCTTACGCCGAGCCCCGTTTTCAAACGGTCAGTTAGTTATCCAACGCGCGAGCATAGCAGTCAACATTACGCCGCCGCGAACACTCCCAAGCCCGTTCCGATGATGCAGATTGCGAAGATGCCCAAGATGATCCAAATGGTCTTGACGCCCTTTTTATAGAGGGCAACGCAAGCGAACGTTGCCAGCAAGGGCAGCAGACCGGGGAAGATCGAATCGAACAGATCCTGCAGGACAATCTCCGAACCACCCACGTCAAAGGTCAAAGCCGTGGACAGCGAGACCTGTGCCGCAATCATGGCGCCGATAACGGTCATTCCGAGAACACCGGCAGCATGCGTCATGCGAGACATAAGGTTGCTCTCTTCGGACTGCTGCAAAAACTTGGTTCCCAAGTCGTAACCCAGATGGGCGGCGACGATACGCGTTGCAAAGTTAATCACGGAGTAGATAAGCGCGTACACGATGGGGCCGAGCGGGTTGCCCGTCGAAGCGATGCCAATACCAATGCCGGCGGCAACCACGCGGAACGTACCCCAGTAGAACGAATCGCCGATGCCGGAAAGCGGTCCCATAAGGCCGACCTTCATGGCGTTAATCGAGGACGTGTCGAAGTTCTTATCGGCAGCCGCCTGCTCTTCCATCGAAACCGTTAGGCCGGCTACAAACGGAAGCACATGAGGCGTGATGTTAAAGAACTCGGTATGGCGATCGAGCGCCGCATAGTAATCGTCGTCGTTGGGATAGATCTTTCGCAGGGGCTTCTGAATGGTGTACATGAAGCCCATTGCCATCATCTTGTCGTACGACTGCGAGCACTGGCTCGTAAACTGGCGAAGGAACATGCTCCGATACATATCGGGAGTCATAATCGCGTCCTTCTTGGCCTCTTTGAGGTCGGTGTTCTGGATAGCCATTAGAAGTCCTCCTCTTCATCTGCAGCAACCGTCTGCGGACCGGACGAGCCCTCGCGGAAGGCCAGGAGCAGCGCGACGCAAATGGCAGCTGCGGCGACGCCGACCACGTCCATCTTGAGGTAGATGACCATAATGAAGCCCAGGAACAGCCAGGGAAGGAGCTTGTTATCGCCCATGGTCCTGATAAGAAGAGCGAAGCCGATGCAGACCATGACGCCGGACGCAACGTTGAGGCCGTCCATCACAAACTGCGGAATCGCGCTGAGCGCATTGTTGATAAGGTCGGCACCAAAGAACAGCGAGCCAAACACCAGCAGTGCAGACGGAATGCCAATCGACAGCGGCACGATGGTCAGATGGTACAGATTCGCCTTGGCAAGATCGCGATTTGCCAGAGCGGTCTCAATCTTCTTGCAGGCAAAGGCACCCGGAACGGCGTAGCAGAAGTTGCGCCACACCTGAAGGAAGACGGAGACGGGAAGGGCGAGCGCGACGGCAGTTGCCGTGCCCGTACCCGTAATGACGGCAAACGCGCAGCCAAGCACGCCGGAGGCATAGACCTCGGGAGGAACCGCCGCGCCGACCATGATGGCGCCCATGAACATGGACTCCAAAGCAGCGCCGACGATAACGCCCTGCTGGACATCGCCAAGAATCAAGCCGACAAACAGGCTCGTAAACAGCGGACGACCAAGCATCGTAATGCCAAATAATTGCTCGTCCATGGACGCAATAAATGCGACCAGTGCAACTAGAAGATACTGGACAACCATTTCGATCAACCCCAGAAACAGGTCTGCAGGCGAGGCATTCTGCGCAGCTCGCCTGCAGACAACCGCAGCAATTTGAGAGGATTAGTAGTTCATCTGGTGATAGTAACGACGCGTGGTGAGCGGGTGGTTACGGACGTGCTCGAGATGGCAGCTCAGACGCTCGGTGATGGTGTAGGTGACCATCGGGGAAACGATCTTGCGGAACTCGGGGTCGCTGAACGGCAGCTCGACCTCGGCGGTGTCAAACTTGTTCACGCGGACGTTGACGCCCTTCTCGTCGGCGAGCATGTGAGTGAAGTTGTCCACGCGGTCCATGAGCTTACGGGTGTCATCCTCGCCGTAGAGCATGATGAGGCTCGTGCCTTCCTCGCACAGCTCGATGGTGCCGTGGAAGAACTCGGCGGCGTGGATGGACTTGGTCTTGATCCACTGCATCTCCTCGAGGATGCACATGGCGTAGTCGTAGGCCTCACCCCAGAGCATGCCGGAGCCAATCACCATGTGGTAATCGGTGTCCTTGAAGTCCTCGGCCATGGCGGCGCAGCGCTCGTCCTGAGCGTCCTTGGCCTTGATGAGGTACGGAGCGATGTTGCCGAACTCTTCCATGAAGGTGTCGTACTTGGGGAAGGCGCCGGCGTTCTTGAGGAAGCGGGCGACCAGCGTGATCTGGTAGGTGTAGATGGCCTCGCACAGAACGTCGTCCTCGGCGAAGCTGAAGAACTTGTAATCGGCGTACTCGGTGGCCGGGGTGTTGTCGTTGGAGACATACATCAGCGTGCGGGCGCCCTGCTCCTGGCAGAACTTGGCAGCCTCAATGATCTCGGGGGTGGTGCCGGTACGGGTGGAGAAGACGCAGACAGAATCCTTGTTGAAGGTCTTGGGCGGGCAGGCGAGGAACTCTGCGGCGATCTCGCAGTGGACATCGACGTCGGCCGTGGTGGTCTCGACCCAATACTTCATCGGGAGCGTGTGGGCCCAGGTGCCGCCGCAGCCGATGAAGAAGATGTTGGAATAACCCTGCTCGCAGACCTCGTCCACGGCAGCCTCAATCTGAGGACGGAGAGCGAGGGCATCGCTCACAACCTTCTCGTAACGAGGCTCATCGAAATTGAACATCCCTTACTCCTAACTCACTTGGATGAACCCTTCATTCATCCCATGACGTTATAATACTTTATATAACTAACTATGCAAGAACTATTTCAGATTTTTTTTGATTTTTCTTTAATAAAAAGCCCGCCGATCAAATGATCGACGGGCATAGGCATAGAGCATTGGTTCAATAAATGCCGAGCATCAACGTGTTTCCGGCTAGAAAACGTCCTTGGCAAACACCTTAGCGTCATTGGGGACCTGACGGATTTCGATGGCCACGCCATCGCCCAGGAGCTCTTGGATATGCTCGGCATCTTTCTCGGTCGCAAAGATCGCAGGGGTCGGATGAAGCGTGGTCTCAGGGGTCTTTCGGGTTCCGCCCAGATTGATCTCTTTGATGTCTTTGCAACCCTTAGCGAGACGATAGACATCTTCAATCGTCTCAGTGATGATAAACAGCGAATACTTGTCGGTAACGCCGCTGTTGAGCGCCTCGATAGCAGCGTCAACATCCTTGATGACGAGTTTAACGCCGTTGGGGCGGGCGAGCCTCAAGGCCGCCTTCCTCATGTCGTCTTTTGCCACAGCATCGCTGGCAAGCAAGATGCAATCTACATCCAAAGCGTGAGTCCAGGACATGGCAACTTGGCCGTGAATCAGTCGGTAATCAACTCTCGTAAGCTTAATCATCGTTATCATCTCCGCACGTGATAAAGGGAATGACAGGTGTGGCCCCTAGCTAGGGCTCGAACCAGAACTAACTAGAACTCTTCTTCCTCGGCGCCGGCAAGCATGTCCGCCGCCTCGCAAAGCTGAATAAACGAACGCGATCCCTCGACCGCGGCTTTGGCCTTGTCCGCATCCAGGGAGTCCAGCTGTGTAACCATTTCCACCAGCAGCGGCAAGTTCATTCCAGCGATTAACGTAAACGATCCGTCGGTCTGCCTCTGAATGAATTCGTTGTTTACAGAGCCGCCAAAGATGTCAGTCACGACAAACCAAGAGTCGGCAGGGTCCCTCGTCTCCATCCATGCATCAATCAACGCCGCGACGTCCCTTGAATCGTCATCGACATAGGCGCACAGGCACTCGATTCGGTCGTTGGTGCCCATCAGAATCTCCAGAGAGCTTTTCATGCCTTGGGCGAGATAACCATGACTCGCTAGCAATATCTTATTCATAGTTCTCCAATACCAATAGGACGTACTATATTGTCATAACAAAGTATATTAGCAATCTACCCTACTTGGTGTGTCTATTTTCCAAATCCGCGAACGGTAACAATTGGTCGGTAAATCGACCAATCTATCGCTAATTTACAAATAGAACTTCAGTCGCTCGGTGCAGTACACCTGACGGGAGATGAAAAGCGGCTCGCCACTTGGGGCATAACGTCTATCGACAAACAGAAGCAGCGAAGAGTCCAGCTCCACGTTAAGGTATGCCGCCTCGAGCTCGCTCGCATAGCAGACCTCGAGCGTACGCGTGTTGGGACCCATCTTGATCCCCTGGCGATCGAGTACCGCCATCAGCGAATCATCGAGGGACTCATGCTCCAAAAAAGAAAGCGCAGCGGAATAGCTATTGGTTTCCAGCATCGTGGGCTTGCCATCCACAAGGCGTAGACGACGACTACGCAATACCTTTTGGGTATCGTCTACGCCCAGGAACTTCGCGTCTCGCAGGCTTGGGAAGTCCCAGCCCATTTCGAGAACCCTGGTAGACGCCTGTTTGCCCGCAAGCTGGCACGAATGGGTAAAGCTCTCACGGTCGTCCGCGGCATACATCTGCGTGTCCGACGAAACAAACGTGCCCTTGCCACGGGCCCTCTCAACAAGCCCAGCATCTTCCATTTCTTTAATTGCGGAGCGAACCGTTATTCGGCTCACGCCAAATTGCTCGATAAGCTCCGCCTCGGTCGGGAGCTTATCTCCCGGGCGGTACGTGCCGTTGGCGATCGAATCAGAAAGCGCACGAACAATCTGTTTGTACAGGGGGATAACGCTATTTGCTTCAACCATATCAACCATACCTTTACAAGAAATCAGCAGCTTATAGATAAATGGCTTATATTGTATTAGAACTTTTTAGCACTCCACGCCATTTCCTATAATGTTTTAGCAAACGAGGGGCTATTTTGCGTAAGCGGTGTAGAGTCCATCCATTTCCGCATACAACTTCAATCTGATGGCGGTATATGCATCCGATAAGCCGATTGATTTTTATCTTCTACCTGTCTCACATTCATCCCTCGTCGTAGAGATGAATGTGAGGTGAGAGATACGTAGTTGACGCACGAGCGTGGTTATTTGGACGGTTTCTAGGCTTTTGGCGGCCGATTTCGTCCGAAAATCCACTGCTATTTGGCGGGCGTCCGAATTTCCACGCTCGTGTGTCCGAAAATCCACGCTCGTGCGGCAGATTGGTCGAAGGCCCCATATGGGTATACTCTCGGGGATTCGACTCGATTCGCCCCCGCTGGGGCGTCAAAGGAGACTGCATATGCCCACCACCTCAACCGACCCGCGCGCCGCAGCCGCCGCGCTGCTGGCACCCGGCACCACCTGCCACGGCTTTGCCGTCGAGCGTTGCGAGACCGTGCCCGAGCTCGACTCGGACGCCTACGTGCTGCGCCACACCGCCTCGGGCGCTCGCCTGCTGTACCTGGCGTGCGACGACGAAAACAAAGCCTTTGCCATTGGCTTTAAGACGCCGCCGGCCGACTCCACCGGCGTGTTCCATATTCTTGAGCACTCGGTGCTGTGCGGATCGGCTAAGTTTCCCGTCAAGGAGCCGTTTGTCGACCTGATCAAGAGCTCCATGCAGACGTTCCTCAACGCCATGACCTACCCCGACAAGACCATCTACCCCGTTGCCACCACCAACGAGCAAGATCTGTACAACCTGATGGACGTGTACCTGGACGCGGTGTTCAACCCGGCCATCTATACCAAACCCACCATTTTTGAGCAGGAGGGCTGGCACTACGAGTTGGACCTGCCGGAGGGCGCCGAGGGCGAGGGCGATGGCAGCGCCGCGAGCCTGCACGAGGGCACGCTGCGCTATAACGGCGTGGTGTTCAACGAGATGAAGGGTGCGCTGTCCGACCCCATGAGCGTGCTGGACGACGCCGTCAACGCCGCGCTCTATCCCGACACCGCCTATGCGCATGAGAGCGGCGGCGATCCGCGCGCGATTCCCACGCTCACCTACGAGCAGTTCCTGGACACGCACGCGCGCCACTACAATCCTTCCAACTCCTACATCACGCTCTACGGCGACCTGGACGTGGACCGCGCGTTGGCCTTTTTGGACGAGCGCTATCTGTCGCAGCCGAGTGCCGCGAGCTGCCGCATGGACGCAGCCGTTGCCGCCGGCGAGGACCCGTCCATGCTGGCGCCCAATCCGCTGGTCGTGCAGGCACCCGTGACCTGCGAGTACAAGCGCGTCGAGATGGCCACCACGCCCGAGAACGCCCTGGTGGGCCTGGGCCTGGTGCTAGGCAGTGCGCTCGACCGCAAGCGCACGATCGCGGCGGATATCTTGTTCGAGGCGTTGCTGGGCTCCAACGAGGCCCCGGTTAAGAAGGCAATTCTGGCGGCGGGCCTGGGCGGCAACGTGGTGAGCTACACCGCGGCCGAGTGCCTGCAGCCCTACGAGCTCATCATGCTGCAAAACGCGCAGCCCGGCGTGGCGCGCGAGCTGCGCCGCGTGTTCCAGGACGCCTGCCGCGACCTGTGCGAGCATGGCGTTCCGCGCGAGCGCCTGGAGGCCATCATCAGCAGCAACGAGTACGACCTGCGCCAGCGCGACTACGGTATCGCCGACGGCGTGGCCATTGCGTGCGACGCGCTGAGCACCTGGCTCTACGATGACGACGCCGCGACGCTGGCGCTCAAGTACGGCCCGGTGTACGAGGAGCTGCGTGGCGAGCTGGACGGCAGCTACTTTGAGGACCTGCTGCGCGAACTCGTACTGCAAAACGACCACATGGCGCTGGTCGAGCTGGTTCCGGTAGACGCTGCCGAGGGTGCGGAGGGCGCCGAGGCTGCCGAGCTGGCTACCAGGCGCGACGCCATGACCGATGCCGAGCTGGCCGATGTGGTCGAGCGCACGGCCGCGCTGCGTGCCGCGCAGGAGGCCGAGGACACGCCCGAGGACAAGGCCACGCTGCCGCGCCTGCGTGTATCCGACATTGGCGAGGCGCGCCCCGAGCCGCCGCTGGTCGTGGACACGACCGCGCCCATCCCCTGCCTGCGCCACGACATCCCCACCAACCGTCTGGCCTACGCCATGCAGTACTTCGACCTGAGCTGCGTCGCGTTTGAGGACCTGCCCTATGTGACGCTGCTCGGCCGCTTGCTCAAGCAGCTACCCACGCGCGAGCATTCGGCCGAGGAACTCGACAACCTGCTTGCCGGCAAGCTGGGCTTTTTGAGCTTTACGACCGAGGTCATGACCCAGCCCGACGTGGACGGCGTGCGCCCCTACCTGTTGGTGAGCGCCGGCGCCCTGTCCGAGAAGATCGACGCGCTGGCGAGCCTGCCGCGCGAGGTGTGGTCGAGCACGCTTTTGCTCGATGCCGACGCCGACCGTGTGCGCGACGTGCTCACGCAGATTCGCATTGGGCTTGAGCAGGGCTTTATCAACAACGGTCACTCGGCGGCGCTCGGTCGTGCGATGAGCTACAGCTCGTCTTCGGCCGTGGTGCGCGAGCAGCTTTCGGGCGTGGATTTCTATCTGTTCCTGCGCGATCTGCTCGACCACTTTGACGAGCGACTGGATGACCTGCGTGCCAAGCTTGCCGAGCTGGCAGGCCGCATCTTTGTGGCCGACGGCTGCCTGGCGAGCTTTACCGGCAGCGATGAGGACTTTGACGCGTACTGGGATGCCGCGGGCGACCTGGGGCTTGGCGCAGGCGACGGCGCCGATGCCGGCCGCAACGCGCTCGTGGTGCCGACGCCGCGCGACCGTCACGAGGCTTTCGTCATCCCCAGCGACATTTGCTTTGCGGCAAGCGCGTGCGACCCGCGTCGCTTGGGGCTCGACGTGACGGGCGCCTGGGCGGTTGCCGCCAACGCGCTCTCCTACGACTACCTGTGGAACGAGATCCGTGTGAAGGGCGGCGCATACGGTTGCGGATTCCGCGCGGCTGGCGAGCGTCAAACGGCGTTCTACACCTACCGCGACCCGGCGATCGATCCCTCGATTGAGCGCGTGGCGCGCGCAGGCGAATGGCTCGGCAGCTTTGAGCCCGACGAGGCCGCCTTTGAGGGCTTTATCGTGAGCTGCGTGAGCGGCATGGACGCGCCGGTGAAGCCCTACGCGCTCACCAAGCGCCGCAACACGACCTACCTGGCCGGACTCGATCCCAACGCGCGCGAGGAGCGTCGCGCCCAGATGCTCGCCGCCACGCCCGGTGAGCTGCGCTCGCTCGGCACCGACGTGACGCGCATTGCGGCCGAGTCGCCCACCTGCGTCTTTGGCGGCCGCGACGTCATCGCAAAGAGCAACGCCGGCTTTAACGTCATCGACCTGCTGGGCTAGCCACAGCAAGCAAAACCACCACAAAGGGGACAGGCACCTTTGTGGTGGTTTCGACATTTGCCCAGATAAAACCTGCCAAAATAAACCTGTCCCTTTTTGGTAGGTTTGGGAGAGGAAGCCGGGATGGACAAGGCTGAGTTGCGGCGGGCGGTGATTGCTCGGCGTGATGCTCTTGATTTGGACTTGCGGGCGGCGAAGTCTGCTGATATCTGTGCGCGGCTGGTTGAGCTGCTGGGCCGCTTGGATGCCGCGGCGCCGCACACCGTTGCCGTCTATGCCGCGATGGGTTCCGAAGTCGACTCAGCCGCGTTTGCCGCAGCTGCCGCCAAACGTGGCTGGCGCGTGGCCTATCCGTGCATGCTCTCGGCAACAGACGCCGCAGCTTGTGGCCAGCGCATGTGTATGCGGGCAGTTGCTGCCGGCGACGCGGACGCGGCTCCGTTTATCGCCCACCCCACGCGGGCCTTTGCGGCCACGGACATCGACAGCAGCCGCTTCCCTATCGTGCCTGCCGAAGCTCTCGACATGGTCGTCGTGCCGCTCGTAGCATTCGACCGCACCGGCACGCGCCTAGGCTACGGCGGCGGCTGCTATGACCGCTACCTGCCCATGCTCTCGCCCGTATGTCAAATCGTCGGCATCGCCTTTGACGAACAGCGCGTCGACCACATCCCCACCGATGCCCACGACCTGCCGCTACCCCACATCATCAGCGCCTAACGGCTGGCACGCTGCACCCCACAAAAATGAGCGTGGAAAATTTCCCACTTTGGGCCTGTTCGGGGGCAAAAAACGGGAGATTATCCACGCTCATTATTCAAACGTCCGATAATCCACGCTCGTATGTCTGAAAATCCACGCTCAACCAATACGCGTCCAGATTTCCGCGCTCGTGTGTCCGATTATCCACGCTCGTGCAGCCTAACGTCCTGTAACCGTCTCAGCAGGCACGCGGCACGCCGGCAACCTTGAGCTTGCGATCGAGCTTTGTCGGGTCCCTTAGATCATCCCAGCACAAGCGCACAATCTTACAGTTATCGAGCATCGAAAGCCTCGACTCGCGCTGGCGCTCGTCAAATTGCGCCTTTGCGAGCTTGCCCTCCTCCGCCGCCTTCTCGCTTTTAACGAATCCGTCGAACTCCCCAATAATCAACCGGTCACCCACGCGCCACAGATAGTCAACGCGATACGGCTTTCCCGGCTCAACCGGGTCGAACAGCTCAACTTGCAGCTCCGGAACCTGCCAGCCGCGCTCGATCATCAGCGCACGCGCCTTGGACTCGCCGCCGCTTTCCGACAAGCCGTCGGCACACCGCGCAACCCTGCGCGCCGTCACAACACCGCGACGATTCAAACCAAGCTTGTTGACTGCCTCAACAAGGTGCTCCTTCGACAAAAGCTGCTCATGGAGCGCCGAGTCCGCAATGATCAGCCCCTCGACAAACGACGCGTCGACCAGGCAATCCGTAATCGTTTGATCGATATCGGTCATGGCAATATCCATTTGACTGGCCCGCGTTCGATAAGCATAACGATGGCGAATGACCTGAGAGCCCGGCGTCGTCGATTGCGCCGGCATCGCGGCGATATGGATGTGCGTCAAATTGGCATGCGAAACCGAAAGACCATAGATAACAGCCGCCGTATAGGAGCAAAACGTCCAGTCGGGGTGCTTTTGCGCAAGCGCCCGCACCCGATGCAGATAACGTTGCCGAAACTTGAGCTCGGACCAGTATTCCGGACGCGCATACAACCCCGGCATGACCACCTCGAGACTTCCCGCCACCACCCGCCGCTCAATCTGCTTTGCCTCCGCCGTCGTGCGCGCGTACACGCAGCTCATCTGCTGCTCGCAAGCTTTAATGTGGCTTGTGAGTCTTTGATTCGCCGTCATGTTTGCCATGTCGCCTCCCAACTCTTGGAACGGCGCCAACGTACCAGGCGGTTTCATGCGAAGTCTGACCAAATGCCAACCAAAAGCTGACCAAATGCTTGACGGTTTTGAACGCTTTAGGTTAATGGCTTATATCTGCAGGTAGAACGGTTGTCGAGAGGTCCCTGTCTCCACATTTTGAGCCTCAAAAGCCACCGACTTCATTGAAAGAAAATATGCCGTGGATCAAAACTACCTAGTTTGCGATGCGGCCCGTATGTACTCGACGCATGATGCTGCCGCCGGTACAACAGCTGCAGAAAAATCGAGCGTGGAAAATCTCCCGCTCCGCACCCCCTTACGAGCTAAAAACGGGAGATTATCCACGCTCATTCAACATGCGTCCGATTATCCACGCCCGTGTGTCCGATTATCCACGCTCGTCGCGTAGCGGCCACGGTAACCGCCGCAGCCACAGCCACGACAGCGGCCTAGTGCTCCTCGCCGGCGCGAGCCAGGTCGTAGGGCGTGGTCTGGTAGACGTAGTAGTTGAGCCAGTTGGTGTAGAGCAGCTGAGCCTGGCTGCGCCAGACGTTGCGCGGCTCGGCAGCGGGATCGTCGCCCGGGAAGTAATGCGCCGGCACCTGAGGGTTGAGCCCGCGCTTCACGTCGCGCTCGTACTCCAGGCGCAGCGTGTCGGTATCGTACTCGGGATGGCCAAAGACAAAGAAGCGACGACTGTCGGTCGACTTGACAATGTACAGCCCCACCTCGTCGGATACGGCCACGACCTCAAGCTGCGGCTCGGCCTCCACGTCCTCGCGGCGCACATCGGTGTTGCGCGAATGCACGGCATAGAAACGATCGTCAAAGCCGCGGACCAGCGGGCTTTGCGGCTTCACCAGATAATGCTCAAATACGCCGCTCGCCTTTGCCGGCAGGTCGTACTTCTGGATACCGTAATGATGGTAGAGCCCCGCCTGCGCGCCCCAACAAATGTGCAGCGTGGAGTGCACGTGCGTGGTGGACCAATCCATGATCTGGCAGAGCTCGGGCCAGTAGTCGACCTCCTCGAATGGCATCTGCTCCACGGGCGCGCCCGTGATAATCAGGCCGTCGTAGTGGATGTCGCGGATGTCGTCGAACGTGCGGTAGAACGTCTCCAGGTGGCCGGCGCTCACGTGCGTGGCCTCGTGCGTCTTGGTGCGCAGCAGGTCCACCTCCACCTGCAACGGCGTGTTGGAGAGTTTGCGCATAATCTGCGTCTCGGTGGCGATCTTGGTGGGCATGAGGTTGAGGATGAGCACACGCAGCGGACGGATGTCCTGGTGCAGCGCGCGGTACTCGGTCATGACAAAGATGTTCTCGCTCTCGAGCTGCGCGGCGGCAGGGAGGGCGTCGGGGATGCGAATGGGCATGGATGCTCCTTACGAGTCAGTTGCAGCTATGGTACAACGAGCGGCCCCATCCGCGCGAGCACATCGCCCAGCGATGCCGTCAGCGGCCCAAATCACCCCAAAAGTAGAGATTAAGGCATGTCCCAAAAATCTACGGCGCTTTAGTCTAGCAAAGTGGCAGCAGGACGCTACAATGGTTCGACGCGAAAAACTCGGCCGAAAGGATACGTATATGTACCAGACGCGTAAGATCGGTGTGGTCGGCCAGGGCCACGTAGGAGCACATGTCGCCAACAGCCTGCTCATGCAGGGCATTGCCGACGAGCTGTACCTGTGCGATATCAACGAGGCCAAGGTGACGTCCGAGGTCCAGGACCTGCGCGACTCCCTTTCGTTTGTCCCGTACAACACCAAGATCGTCAACTGCTACGACCACTACGAGGAGCTTGCCTGCTGCGACGTCATCGTCAACGCCGCCGGCAAGGTTGCGCTTGCCGCCGGAAACCGCGACGGCGAGCTGTTCTTTACCACTGACGCCGCCCGCACCTTTGCCAAGCGCATCGTCGACGCCGGCTTCGACGGCATCTTCGTGAGCATCTCCAACCCCTGCGACGTCGTGTGCACCGAGCTGTGGCACCTGACCGGCTACGATCCCAAGAAGATCATCGGCTCGGGCTGCGGCCTGGACTCCGCCCGCCTGCGCACCGAGATCTCCAAGAAGGTCGGCGTGAGCCCCAAGTCCATCGACGCCTACATGATCGGCGAGCACGGCTTTAGCCAGCTGGCTGCCTTTAAGGCAGCAACTATCGCCGGCAAGAGCCTCAACGAGCTTCAGGCCGAGAACTCCGACAAGTACGCCTTCGACCACATGGAGGTCGAGGAGCTCGCGCGCAAGGGCGGCTATGTTACCTACCAGGGCAAGCAGTGCACCGAGTACGCCGTCGCCAACTCCGCCGCGCGCGTCTGCGCCGCCGTTCTGCACAACGAGCACGCCGTGCTTTCGGCATCTACGCTCATGACCGGCCAGTATGGCGAGGAGGGCATCTTCACCTCCCTGCCGTGCGTGATCGGTGCCGAGGGCGTCGAGGAAGTCTACACGCTCGACCTGTCCGAGCACGAGCTCGAGGGCTTCCACAAGAGCTGCCAGCACATCCGCGACAACATCGCCCAGCTCGACTGGTGGGACACCGAGGCCTACGACGCAAAGTAGGCCGCTGGCTACCGCAACCTTGCGAATCTAAGCGCGATACTAAGTGGGCCGCGCCGGAAATCCCCGGCGCGGCCCACTTTTTTGACTCACGCAGTGCCCTTGCGAATCGAAGGTGAATGGTTTTCCCGTTACTTAGTACTGCTCGATGCCCATGTAGCGACGAACCTCGGGGCTGTGGTCGAACACCTTGCCGCGGGCGGCGCGCAGCTCGCAGCTCATGTTGTAGAAGAAGATCGGCTCCAGGTACGAACGCACGCTGGCAGGCACGTCGCCCACGCCGTACTCGAGTGCGTCGAGCACCATGACCGTATCGGTGTGCGTGTTGAGGAACGCCAGCGCGCGCTCCTCCATGGGGCGGCACTCGCCCGATCCGAGCTGTACAAAGTAGAACACGCCGGGCTCGGTAGCCTCGAACGGGCCGTGGAAGTACTCGCCGGAGTGGATGTAGCAGCAGTGCTGCCATTGCATCTCCATGAGCGAGCAGATCGCCATGGCGTAGGTCTGGCTAAAGTTGGGTCCGGACCCCAGGATGTAGAAGAACTCGTGCTGCTGGCAGAGCTCGGCAAAGCGGGCGCCCAGCTCGGTGTTGACCTTCTCGCGGGCGGCGGGCAGTAGCGCATCCATCTGCTTGAGGCCCTCGTACATGTCGGCAAGTGCCTCGTAGCCTTCCTGCTGGTCGAGCAGCTCAGCGGCGATCAGGGCGCCGATGCCCTGCGGCACCTCGGCCTGCGACACGCCCTCGCCCCAGGGGTAGACCCAGGTGGTCCACTTGCCGTTGTCAATCTTGGAGCCCTCGCAGTCGGTGAGGGCGACGACCTCGGCGCCGGCGGCCAGTGCCATCTCGCAGCCGTCGACGACCTCCTGCGTGTTGCCGCTGTGGCTGCAGGCAATAACGAGCGACTTCGACCCTAGGCTCTTGGGGGCCATCAGGCAAAACTCGCGTGCCGTGTAGACCGTCGAGGTAAACGTGGTGGCCTCGCGCTTGAGCAGCTCGTTGGCCGGCATCAGGTCGATCATCGAACCGCCGCAGGCGATCCAAAAGACGTTCTCGATCTTGCCCTTGCGCTCGATGATTTCCTGAACCAGATCATGTGCGTTCATCCTGATGTTCCTCCTTGTGGGGCGGCTTTGAGCGACGACAGCTCGTACCTGCGGTCGTTCTATGTTGTCCTATTTATAGCACGCACGACGACGCTCGTGAAGCCATTTCGCCAAACTTGTTCTATATTGTTCTATCTGTGGATGTTAGATGTCGAACACGTAGCGCGAGCCCACGATCTTTTGGCGCCCGAGCAGCAGGGGGCGCTCGTCTGCATCGGTAAAATACGCCTCCATATAAAAGAGCGGCTCGCCGACCGGCACCTCCAGCAGCGGGGCCACCTGGGCATCGGCAAGCGCGATCTCCACGGTACAGGGGTCGGACTTGAGCGGCGCGCGGCCCGAGTGGTCGGCAACGAGCGCAAAGATCGAGTTATCGGTGAGGTCCTCGGCGGCCAGCGTCTGCAGGTAGGGATGGTCGGCGAGCACAAAGGCGTTGTTCTCGAGCATGACGGGGATGCCGTCGGCCGTGCGCACGCGCTCGACCACGATAAGCTCACTGCCGGGCTCCACGCCAAAAAACGCCGCGTCCTCGCGCGTCGCCGCAACCACCGTGCGCGACACCAGGCGCGCTCCGGCCACCATATCGTTGGCAGCACAACCCTCAGTAAAACTCTGGACGTCACCCTTCTGGCGAATCTTGCGCTTGAGCTTGGGCGCGCACACAAACGTGCCCCTCCCCTGCTGGCGGCTGAGATACCCCGCGCGCGACAGCTCCTCGATGGCGCGGCGCACGGTGATGCGTCCCACGCCGTAGGACTTCGCGAGCTCCATCTCGGAAGGAATACGCGAGCCGGCCGCGTACACGCCGCGCGCGATCTCCCCCTTTAGGTCGTCCATAACCTGCTGGTACAGCGGCACGGCGGACACCTCGGCGCGCTCGGAACGTTCGGTCTTGCTATCGGCTGCCATCATTACGCTCCATCCCGCGCATGCTCGGACTCAAATTCTTCAATCGCCGCCATAAACTGTTCGCCAAAGGCGTCGGCCTTTTTCTCGCCAATGCCGTTGACCTGGATCAGCTCCTCGCGCGTTTGAGGGCGCAGGCGGCACAGGCCGCGCAGAGCCTTGTCGGAAAAGACCATATACGGCGCCATCTCCAGCTCGGTCGAGATCTCCTTGCGCAAGGCACGCAGGCGCTCGAACAGCTCGGCATCGTCGCCCACGCGCGGGCGCTGATCCAGCTCAGCCTCCTCGCGCAGCAGATCCACCGCGCGGCGGGCGCGGGCCGAGGCCTTGCGCTTGGACGCGCGACGCTTAACGGTAAAGGCGAACGCCTCATCCTCGACCTCGCCGGCACGCGGGCCCAGCCCAACGACCGGGTACTGCCCCTGCGAGGTGGCCAGATAACCGCGGCCGCACAGCTGGCCGATGATGTCCTTGATGCGCCCGACCGATTCGCTCGACAGCTCACCGTAGCCGCGGTCTTCGTCCAGATGCATCTGGCGAATGCGCTCGGTGTTGCCGCCGTGGAGCACGTCGGCGATGAGCGACTTGCCAAAACGCATGGGACGCGTGGCCACATAGCGCACGGCAGCGCGGGCCATATCGGTGACGTCCTCGACCTCGAACTGCGTGAGGCAGTTGCTGCAGTTGCCGCAGCCCTCGGCTTCGTCCGTGGCGGTGCCGCCCGCGGCGGCTGCCGCATGCTCGGCCGCGGCCTCGTCGCCAAAGTAGCGCAACATGTATTCGCGCAGGCAGCCGGTGGTATTGCAGTAGCCCTCCATCTGGCTGAGCAGACGATATCGATTCTGGAGCGCCCACGCGCGTTGCTCGTCGTCAAGTGCCTCGTCGGCAGCATCTCCGCGGTCGATCAAAAAGCGGCGCATGCGAAAATCGTTGCCGTTCCACAGCAGGTGGCAGCTGGCCGGGTCGCCATCGCGGCCGGCGCGGCCCGCCTCCTGGTAGTAGGCCTCGATGCTCTCGGGCACGTTGTTGTGGATCACGTAGCGCACGTTGGGCTTGTCGATGCCCATGCCAAAGGCGTTGGTGGCAACCATCACCTGGATGTCGTCGTCGATAAAGGCGCGCTGGCTTTGGCGGCGGGCGTCATTGCCCATGCCGGCATGGTAGCGGCCAACGCGAATGCCGCTGGGGCCCAGCGCTTCGGCAAGATCGCCTGCCAGCGCATCGACCGTCTTGCGGGTCGAGCAATACACGATGCCGCTCTCGCTCGAATGCGCGATCACGTAGTCGCGCACCCAGGCGGTCTTGGCCTTGTCGCCCATCTCTTCGCAACCAAAGTAGAGGTTCTTGCGATCGAAGCCCGTCACCACCGTCGCCGGGTTTTGCAGGCCGAGCATCTGCTGAATGTCCGTGCGCACGCGCTCGGTCGCCGTAGCGGTAAAGGCCGCCACGATGGGGCGCTGCGGCAGGGAATCGATGAACTCACGAATCTGCAGATAGGCGGGGCGAAAATCCTGGCCCCATTGGCTCACGCAGTGGGCCTCGTCAATGGCCACGAGCGGAACGCCGATGCCGCCTTCGGCCGCAGCTTCCTGCGCAAAGGCCAGAAAGCGCGGCTCGAGCAGGCGCTCGGGCGCCACGTACATAAGCTGGTAGCGGCCCTCGCGCGCCCGCTTGAGCACGGTATTTTGCTGGGCCGGAGTAAGGCTGGAGTTGAGATAGCTGGGTCGCGCGCCCGCCGCGAGCAGCGCACGGGTCTGGTCCTCCATAAGGGAGAGCAACGGACTCACCACAAAGGTGATGCCGGGCAGCATGAGCGCGGGCACCTGGTAGCAAATGGACTTGCCGGCGCCTGTGGGCATAACACCCAGCGCATCGCGACCGGCAAGGATCGCATCGACCATGCGGTCCTGCCCCGGGCGAAACGAGGTGTAGCCAAAATAGGCGCCGAGCGTGTCGAGCGCCATCTGCTGCATGCTATCGGTCATGGTTTCCTAACGTCCAAGTCATCTGCCGCCGATTATACGCCGCCACGCGGACCGCTGCCGTACGGCTGTCAGCCACGCTCATTCTGCGGGTAGTCATTGGGGACGTTCTTGAATGACTAGTCGTTTAAGAACGTCCCCAACGGCTAAGCTCTTGACAGGCGTGGAAACGTCTCAGGTTGAGCATAAGTCAGCGAAAACGCCCCTAAGCGAGCAAGGTGACGTGAAAGAGGAGGGAAGCGTACTTCGGTACGCGACCGACGATTGAACGTCAGATTGCCGCTTAGGGGCGTTTGCAGCGTCGACCGGTCCGCCGTTCGCTAGAACGGCGGAACCAAGGGCGCAGCGTCGGCCCGTTACGCGGTTTGGTAAAACCGCGTAACTTACATGACCATAACGTAGCGCGATCCCACGTAGTACTGCTTACCCATCAGGACCGGCTCGCCATTGGGGCCGATAAAGCCGGCACGCAGGTTGAGCAGCGGATCGTGCGGAGCAATGCCCAGCTCAGCCGCCTGCTCGGCATTGGCGCGAACGGCCTCGACCGTGCGGTAGCCAACCGAGACAATCGGCGTTCCGCCAACACGCTCGACCTCGGCAAAAATCGACTTGTCCTCAAGATCGGCCGTCAACAGCTCACGGTAGGCGTCAAACGGCACAAAGATGTTCTCCTCAAAGATGGGCTCACCGTCGGCCGTACGCACGCGCTTGATATGCAGCAGCAGCGCATCCTTCTGCAGGCCAAAGAACTCCATCTCGTTTTGGCGCGCCGGAACAATCTGACGATCGATCACATGTGCGCCCGCCTTCATGCCGTTGTCGGCACACAGCGCGGTAAACGTCTGCAGCGTCGAGGCGTGAAACTGGCGATTGATGTGCGGCGTGGAAACAAAGGTGCCGCGGCCCTGCTGCTTAACCAGGTAGCCATCGGAGCACAACTCCTCGACGGCGCGGCGCACCGTAATTCGGCTCACCTCGTACCGCTCGGCTAGCTCGAGCTCGGACGGAATACGCTCCTTGGGTGCATAAACACCTTTCTCGATCGCATCCTTGATTTCGTCGTAAATCTGCTGGTAAAGCGGTGCATTTTTGGGCGCAGGCATATCTAATCACTCTTATCGAAATATTAAAATAACTAATACGTATATAACGTCTTTTTATATGTTACCTCAGTTGGATAAAACGATACACCACATACAGCAAAACCTTACTTGCCGTCGTCCTGTTGCAGACTGTCCTGCTCGCTGAGGCGCGCCTGCCTGCTGGCCATGCGTGCGGGCTTGTCGGGATCGGGAACGGCCGTGGGCATGGGCTCGTCGACATGACCACCCCACCAGCCGCCCACAAAGCTGAGCGTGTGGAACACGTTGATCACGGCACCGGGATCAATGTCGCACACTAGCTTGATAATGTCCTGGCTCTCGTAGGTCGAGACAACGGTGTGCAGCAGGTACATCTTTTCACGGCTGTATCCGCCGATGACCTCGGCGCAGCTAATACCATGCTGAAAATGGTCAACATAGGCGGTCATGACCTCGTCTGCCTTGCGCGTTGTGATCTGCAGCGTCACACGGTCGTAGCGATGATAGAAGCTGTCGATGGTCTTGGTCGAAATAAACTGGAACACTATGGAGTACGCCGCGTTATCCCAGCCAAACATAAAGCCAAAGATCGCCAGGATAAAGCAGTTGAAACCAAAGATGACACCCCAGATGGTCTTACCCGTGTGGTTGGAGACCCACAGCGCGATAAAGTCGGTGCCGCCGGTAGATGCGCCGGACTTAAGCGCGATGGCAGCGCCCAGACCCGAGACCACGCCGCCAAAAATGATTAGCATGATCTTGTCGCCCAAAAACGGCGCGAAGTGAAAGACGTTGAGGAACAGCGACGAGAGCACGACCTGCGTCATCGAGAAGATGACGAAACGCTTGCTAATGCCGCTCCAGCATAGGAGCGCCACGGGGATGTTGAGCGCGAGCATACCGAGCGAGATGTCGATGTGAACGCCACCGAGCGAGGTAACGCGATCGAGCAGGACCGCGACGCCGGTAAGGCCGCTCGGAAGCAGGTCGGCGGGTTGAATGAACGCCTGGATCAGGAATGTCTGGAGAACGGCAGAAATGGTGACCGCCACGGCAGTAATGGCGCGGCGAACGATGGTGAGGCGGCCGAGCACGAGCACGCGGTCCGTGAGCTGATCGATGGCGTTCGCCACGTAGGCTCCTTTCGAAGGCAGATGTAGTTGTGGGGCGTGGCCGCGATTGTAGCATGGAGCATGCGGGGGCGCCTCAATTCACCCTCTCTCGACAACCAAAGCGGGACCAGCAACCCCACGACCAAAGGCCCAAATTACAAGTGAGTAGACTTTACGCGATCTGCAGAGCACACCCAAAACCGCCACCCCTGTGACCTGCGGTTTTACTAGAGCAGATGCGCTTTGTACTCGTCCTGCACCAAAAAGTCTACTCACTTAGTCCGAATCGAAGCCAAACGGATCCAAATAGATGACAAATTAAGCCAATCCGCAGCAAATGACGCGTGAACCAGTGCTTCTCGCGGTGGATTGACACTACAGAGCGGCCAAAATGTCGCTCAGGTTGTCGATGACGACGTCGGCGGCGGACTGGTCCAGGTTGACGCCCTCATGCGGACGCAGTGCCAGGACGCGGGCGCCGGAGCGCTTGCCGGCCTCGATACCCAAAGGCGAGTCCTCGATAACCAGGCACTCGGCGGGGTCAACTCCCAGCGCCTTCATGGCACGCAGGTAGATCTCGGGGTCGGGCTTAAACGCACTGCACTCGTGACCGCTGATGGTGTAGTCCAGCACGTCGGCGATACCGGCAATCTCAACCAGCTCGTCAATGAGCTCACGATAGGACGAGCTTGCGATGGCGCACTTCACGCCGCGCTCGTGCAGCTCGCGCATCACCGGCTCCGTCTGCTCGTTGAGCAGCTCGGCATACGGAACGGGGTGAACCGGGCTGTAGACCTGCTTGTACTCCACGCGCAGACGCTCGCGCAGCTCAATATCGTCGGGCACCAGCGACTTCCAAATGGCAGGCTCGTTAGACCCCGAAAGATCGGGGATCTCGTCAAAATGGAACCCCTTCTCTTCCATAAACGCCACGCGACGGCGGTTGTAGAACCACTCGGTATCGACCAGCACGCCGTCCATGTCAAACAGCACTGCCTTAATCATACGCATCTCCTCCCACCTGCCGAAAAGGGACAGGTTTATTTTGGTAGGTTTTATCTGGTGTTTTGCGACGCGACAGACACGCCCTCCCCAAAGCAAAAAAGGGGACGGGGCAAAACCCCATCCCCTCTCAATCAACCCGTAAGGTCTACTTACTTGTGATTAGTAGGAAAGCTTCCACATGTAGCGACGCATGGTCAGCGGGTGCTGACGGGCCTCGGCGATCTGGTTGCCGTACTCGCGCATAACGGCGAGGTGCAGCAGCGGGTTGAAGTAGGTGACGACGCTTGCCGGCACGGCGTCGGCCAGACCGTAGTCCTTGGAGTCGATCAGAGCGACCTTGGCGCCCATGCGCTTAAGGAAGGTGAGGGCGCGGGCGTCCATCGGACGGGTGGCACCATCGGACATGAAGAAGACGTAGGGCTTACCCTCGGTGGAAACCTCGAACGGGCCGTGGAAGTACTCGCCGGTGTTGTAGGCGGCGGCGTCGATCCACTGCATCTCGGTGAACAGGAAGGCGGCGTGAGAATAAGCCATCTTCTCGGAGGCACCAGAGGCCATGAAGTAGATCATCTTGTCGTCCTTGAAGTCCTGGGCGAACTGCTTGGCGAGGCCCTTGGCGGACTGAGCGGCGTTCTCGCAGAGCTCGAAGACGTTGGTGAGGCCGGTGATCATGTCCTCGTAGTGGTCATAGCCCTCGGTCTGCTGAAGGATCTCGAGAGCAAGAGCGATGGCGTAGCCAGGCTTCTCGCACTTGGCAGCGTAGTTGGCATGGAAGCCGTGAACGATGACGTGGTCGGCGTCGACGGTCAGAGCGGAGCCGGCCTTGTTGGTGAGGGAGACGACCGGGCAGTTGTGCTTCTTGGCGGTCTTGTTGGCCTCGACGGTCTCGGGCGTGGAGCCACCGAGGGAGCAGGTGATCACGAAGGTGTGCTCGTTGACCCAGGAAGGCGTGTCGTAGTTGAACTCGTTAGCGGTGAAAATCTGAACGTTCAGCTTGTCCGTGTTGTTGGCCAGGAAGTACTTGGCAGGGTAAAGGTCGGACATGGAAGCACCGCAGCCGACGAAGGCGACGCTGTGGATCTCGTGGTTGGACAGGACGTCAGCGACGATCTGCTTAGGGAGGTTAAGGTCGATCTCGTACATCTGACACATTCCTTTCGATTTTTTGCGGCGCCACATTGCCGGGCGCTCGCAGGGTTACCGTGGTTTGGACCGAGTCGCCGGCCCGTTGAGGATGTGTCAAAGGAACTGTCCCTTTGACACATCTAGGGATGGAAGCCTGCCTGGGGTATGGGATGCCAGGCAGGCCCCCGGGGGAAAGCGGTTAGGCGCTTGGTCGCGACTAGGCCAGGATGCCGGCCGCGGAGAGGGCGATGCCGCCCACGATGGCGATCACGAGAAGCCAACCGGTGTTGACGTTCTTCTTGATGAGCCAGTACATAAGGCCAGTGAGGCCAAGGGAGATCATCTGGGGCATCATACCGTCCAGGATGTCCTGGATAACGACGGTGCCCTCAGCGAACTGCAGCGGGGTGGTGGCGCCGATCAGCGTAGCGATCATGCCGCCCACGGACATAAGACCTACGATGCCGCAGACATACATGAGCTTTTCCATGAGGTCGCCGCCCTGAAGCTTGCTCAGGTACTCGTGGCCGCCCTGATAGCCCATCTTGGCTGCGAACCAAGTGATCAGCACAGAGGGGACGATGGAGATGAGCATGGCCAGGATCGGGCCCATGATGGAGCCCTGCTGAGCCAGCTGAACGCCCAGGCCAAAGGCGATAACGCGGATGGTGCCCTGGAAGAGGGAGTCACCGATGCCGGAAAGCGGACCCATGAGGGAGGTCTTGACCGCGTTGATCGAATCGGGATCGAAGTTCTCGGGATCCTTGGCGTACTCCTCCTCCATGGAGGCGGCGAGACCTAGGACAAAAGCGCTCGTCTGCGGGGTGCAGTTGTAGAACGCCATGTGACGGTGGTAAGCCTCTTTCTTAGCAGCGAGCTGCTTGGGGTCGGACTCGTCCGGATAGAGGCGGTCGAGCGTAGGAACCATGCCGTAGAGGAAGCCCATGTTCATCTGACGCTCGTAGTTCCAAGAGGCCTGGATGGCCCAGGAGCGCCAGAAGAACTGGCTGACCTTCTTGTTCAGGGACACGTCCTTGGTTGCGGTTGCCATAGTGTGTTCCTCCTTAGTCTTCGTCGTCTTCGAGCGGATCGTAGTCGGAATCGACACCGGCGGTTGCATGGGAGCCATTGAACTTGAAGCCCATGAAGACGATAGCCAGGCACACACCGATCAGAGCGACCGCGATGACGGACAGGTTGAGGTAGGCGGCGAGCAGGAAACCGATGAACAGGAACGGGGTCATACCCTTCTTGATCATCATGGTGAGCAGCAGAGCCAGACCGTAGGCGGTCATGATCTTGGTCGAAACGTTCAGACCAACGGACAGCCACTCGGGAACCATGTTGACGATGGCCTGAACCAGGTCGGTGCCAACAAAGACGGCCAGGAAGATCGGCAGGAAGTACATGATGGCGTACAGACCGGAGCCGGCGCAGATGTGCATACGGTAGGCGGTCTTGAAGTTACCGTTATCGATCGCGCTATCGGCCACATGGGTGAGGGCGGCGATGATGGAACGGAACACGATGCCGAGGAGCTGACCCAGGACGGCGACCGGGATGGCGATCGTCATGGCGGTCTCAGCAGAAGCATCGGTCAGGCACGCGAAGGCAGCTGCCACGATGCCGCCCAGGACCATATCGGGCGGAACGGCGGCGCCGACCTGCACCAGGCCCATGGACACGAGCTCGACGGCGGCACCGACGGCAAGGCCGGTGGGCACATCGCCCAGCAGCAGACCGACGAGCGTAGCGCCAACGAGGGGCTGCTCGAAGTTAAGACGACCGAGCAGGCGGGAGTCCCACATGCAGAACACGCCGACGAGGCCGACGAGCACCGCACTGATGAACGTATTCATACCCTTCTCCTTTCAGTCAGGCAAAAGCCTGGTTGATTACAGCTTGGCGTCGATGTCGACGCTCTGATACGTAGGGGTCTGCTGGACGTAGAGCTTGATGCCCATGTCGAGCAGCTGGTTGACGTCGGCCTTCTGGGTGGCGTCGAGGAAGACGGAGCTGTCCTTGCCGCCGATCTGATCGGCACCGTCGTGGTTGGCGGTGGCGCCCAGGTTGATGGCGTCGAGCTTGTAGCCCTGGCAGAACTGCAGCATCTCGGCCGTGTTGCCAAAGACGAACATGACGCGCTCGCCGAGGGTGTTGAGCTTGTCCATCTTGGCGAGGGCACGCTCGACGGTAAAGACGTTCAGGCGCACGCCCTGGGGCTTGGCAAGCTTGAGAGCGCCCTTCTTGATGTCATCGTTGGCGGCAGCGTTGTCGACGACGATGATGCGCTCGGCCTGGACCTTGGTGGTCCAGGTAAAGACGACCTGGCCGTGCAGCAGACGGTAGTCAAGACGCGCGAGGACAATCTTGGCGGGACCGGAGCTGTGACGGGACGCCTTGGCCTTCTTGGCGGGAGCCGCGGCGACCTCGACCGGTGCGTTGGGGTTGGTCAGACCGGTGCGGGCCTCGTTGATGAGGGCCGCGAGCTCGGCGCCCTTGACGGGGACGGGGCTCATAGCGAGCGTGAGCGCCAGCGGGATGTTGAAACCGCTGACAACCGTGAACTTCGTGCCGTTCTTGGAAAGCTCGACCATGCTGTTGTTGACCGAGCTGCCGAGCATATCGGTCAGCACATAGACGGTGTCGTCCGCGTTGAACGTGGCGATCATGGCGTCCACCTTATTGGTGATGGGCTCCTTGTCGTCACGAGCAAGCGACACGACGTGGACGTTCGACACGTCGCCGAGAACCATCTCGAGCGTGTCTTTGGCGCCTGCGGCCAGGCCGCCATGAGATGCGAGAATGATCTGATTCATCTTGCCTCCTCCTTTTCGTTATGGTCATTATAACGTCTTATACGTTGCTTATATTGCTAATTAGTATAAAGACCGTTCGCGGGTGAAAATCGACCGTTGACGGGTTTAACGTACTTGAAACGTTGGGGCTGGGTAGGCCGGCGCTGGCTGGATAATCCCAGGTCGGACGCCGTGCGCAATCCCTTATCGCACGAAGTACCAGGGGCTTTCCTGCACGGTGGGCTCCAGCGCGATGCCGGTGCGTTCCTTAAACAGATCCATGTCCTGCGATTTCTCCGTCCACCACGCGTTGGGCTTAAAGGTCATGCTCTCAATGACATGGCCGACAAACACACTGTTGCGCAGCTTGGAAAAGTCGGTGTTCATAATCACGATGGACGCGAGCACCAAAACGATGCCCAGAACTTTGATCGCGCCGGCGGGCTCGGCATAGACACCAATGCCCAGCAGCACGGTGACGACCGTCTCGAATGACATTACGACGGGAACTTTCGACGTCTCGAGCCCCATGGACAGACCCTGCATATATAAGACATAGGCCACGGCTGTGGGGATGAGTCCAAAGCCAAGGAACAGCAGCAGCAGCTGTGGCGACATTGCCGCGGCGACATCTGGCCACGGAGCCGCGATAGCCGCCATAACCGCACCGCCAAAAACAAGGCCCCAAAACGTGACAGCCAGCGGGTGGACCGTCTTGGTTGCTATCCGGCTAAACACCGCGAGCGACGCGCCACAAAAGCCCGCAATCACGCCCGACGTGACGCCCCAAACCGAAAAATGAAAACCGGAAAGGTCGCCATCGGTCACTGCAAGCACACAGCCACCGATGTTAAAAGCGATGGCAACGAGCTTGTTGGGAGTCACATCCTCGCGATAAAGTACGCGGCCGAGCATGACGCCAAACACCGGCGAGGTGTAGAGCAGCACCGAGGCCGTGGACATGCCCACCTCGCCCATGCACTCGTAATAAAGCGTGTTAGCGGTGGCGAGGCCGATAATGCCAAGAAGCGCACAAGGAACAAGCTCTTTAGGACTTGCCTTGAACAGTGCCAGGGGACCCGATGCCTTTCCCTCACGAGCACCTCCCTGGCAACCCATGAATGCCAAGACCGGAGCCATTAAGACGGCACCCGACAACAAGCGAAAGGCAGCCATACTCTGGGACGTAACGCCCATGGCCGAGATGCCGTTTACAAAGATTCCGATGCTGCCCCACATAAGCGCGGCGATCAGCACCAGCACATAGCCCAGATTGCTTTTCTTCAACGCAGCCTCCTCGGTATTGTTTCCAATATGTTTCACACTACGTTATAGTCGTTATATACATTTTTCAAGGCACAAATCGGCAGACGGGAAAATCTGCTTTTCCGCTACAACCCATTAGTGCAAAGAGGCCAGGTTCATATGCACCAACTTGGTGCATATGAACCTGGCCCCAATGCACCAACCCCTTAACAAACACGACGACGCCGACGTTTTGGCAACGTCAGCGAGCGCCCGTCATTTGAGCCAAGGTGCCGTGAAATGAAAAGGCGCTGACCTTCTGGTCGCGCCTTTGAAATTGAACGGCAGATTGGCCAAATGCCGGGCGCGCAGCGTCGAGCCGTTACGCCGTTCGGTAGAACGGCGTAACTAGTAGTCCAGCTTCCACATGTAGCGGCGCGTCATGTAGTCCTTGTGGGTAACGGCAGAGAGTGCACGCATGTACACGTTGTTGAGGATCGGGGCAAAGATCAGGTGGTTGAAGTACTCGCTCACGCTGTCCTTGATGTCGTTGAGGCCGAGCTCCTTGGCGTCGAGCTGATAGACGCGCTCGCCACCGTGCTGATTGACAAAACGGATGCCGCGCTCGTCGTTGCAGCGGCTGCGGCCGACGCTGATGAGCTGGAACAGCGAGGTACGCTTGTCCAGAATCTCGAAGGGGCCGTGGAAGAAGTCGCAGGTGTTGATGGTGCAGGAGTCGATCTGCAGCATCTCCTGCACGTTGCAGATGCTAAAGACGTAGGCGGCACCAAAGAGCGGACCCTGAGCCATCACGTTGATGCAGGGCTTGTCGGCGTTCTGCTCGGCCCACTTGGCAGCAAGCGGACGGGTGTACTCGACGGCCTTTCGATAGATGGGGTCGACCAAGTCGAAAGCGGCCATAGCGGTCTCGTACTCGGCATAGCCCTCGGTCTGCTGCGTAAGCTCCATGGCGATCATGGTCACGACGGCGGAGTTGGTGCGGCCCATGCAGGACTCGTCGACGGCCAGGCTGTCGTACTGGATCTTGTAGTCGCAGACCTCGGTGAGGCCGGACTCGTCAACATAGATGGCGATGGTGCTGGCGCCGTGGTCCTTGGCGACCTGGGCGGCGACGATGGTCTCCTTGGTGCCGCGCATGGACACGACGACGGCCAGGGTGTTCTCGTTGACGTAGGCAGGCGTGGCGTGCACGAACTCGTTGCTGGTGTAGCTGGAGCTCACGACCTGCGTGGCCTCGTGCTCCATAAAGTACTGGGCAGGATAGTTGCCGCCGTTGGATCCGCCGGCGCCGATCCACACGACGCGCTTGATGCCGCCCTTGTCTGCCTTGTCAGCCAAAACCTGGGAGACGACGTCCTTAACCTGTTCCTGAGTAGTCATCGTGCATCAGCCTTTCTTCTCGTTTGATGCTGTCGATGGCATACAAGTTACATACATGTTTTGGTTATGTCGACTTGTTGTATGCTATATTTGTCTTAGAAATTTTGCTGGTAAAGTTTTCGGCAATCTATTACCAGCGGTTTTGTTGTCATGTTGGATACATGCTTGGTTCGGTAAGCATATAAGTTAGATACAGGTTATTCGCATGAGCACTTCGTCAAAAAAGAACTTGGCCCAATACGAGCGTCTGGCGGGTACGCTGCGTGACCGCATCGCCGCCGGCACCTACGCACGCGGAGACAAGCTGCCGTCCGAGATGGAGCTCATGGACGAATCGGGGCTGTCGCGCAGCACCGTGCGCCACGCGCTTAAGGTGTTAGTTGACGAGGGCCTGGTGCGCACCGAGCGCGGACGTGGCACCTTTGTGGCCGACACGCCCGCGCTCCACGAGAACAACCTGGTGTTTTCGAGCTATACCAAGCAGGTCGAAGGCCGGGGCATGAAGCCCACCACGCGCACGGTGGACTCGGGCTTTGCCAAAGCAATGGGCAGCGTGGCCAAGTTCTTTGACGCTACCGTGGGCAGCAAGCTTGTCAAACTTGTCCGCCTGCGTTACCTGGACGATGCGCCACTGTGCCTGGAGACCACCTATCTACCACCGAGCTTTGAAGCACTCATCGATCGCGATATCAACGGTTCGCTCTACGCCACGCTGCGCCAAGAATTCCATCGCGCGCCGGCACAGGGGCATAAGACCTTTGAGGTGTGCTACGCCTCGCAAAACGAGGCGTTTTTGCTCAACGTTGAGCGCGGGCAGGCACTGATCCTTATCACTGACTACGTCTACGACACCGACGGCCGCCCGCTGCACATCTCCAAGCGCATCCAACGCACCGACCGCGCCAAATACACCGAGCCCATCGGCTAGCGCGCCAAACCAGGCAAAATGCACCTAATATACGTTTTACCTGCGGTTTTTATAAAATCTCAAACCAGCATGGCGCAAATGCCAGCATCGCCTGGCAACGCACGCCGTCCAAGCTCAACTGTTCCTGTCCAGAATATCCAGCACCGTAAACCTAAGTGAGTAGACTTTTCGCGATCTGCCGAGCACACCCAAAACAGCCATCTCTGTGACCTGCGGTTTTAGTAAGGCAGATGCGCTTTGTGCTCGCCCTGCGCCAAAAAGTCTACTCACTTAGCTCGCAAGGCGTCCCGAGGGGACGATTCAGGTCAAAATAGCATACGAACGCCGTGCTTCTTGCGGCGATTTGATGCCACAAGACAGCCAAAAACCTGCCAAAAAGGGACAGGTCTAGTTTGGTCGGTTTTATCTGGAGCTTTGCTGCATCCGCAGGTCAATCGCCTTGGTCATACACACCCAAAACAAAAGCCGCCGCGAAGGTATCCGCATCCTTCGCAGCGGCTTGCAACGTTTGCCCAGATAAAACCTGCCAAAATAAACCTGTCCCTAAATGGTAGGTTTGGGGAGGTCGGGGAACCAGGTTGGTTTGGGTTGGTTGGGTGTGCGCTCGGCCAGGACCAGCTCCATCCAGCACATGTCGTACCAGCGGCCGAACTTTTGGGCGCAGCGATCGAAGGCGCCCACCAGGCGATATCCCATATGGGCATGGAAATCCTGGCTGTTGTGCGTCAGATACTCGTCGTCCTTGTCGTGCGGCACGGCGATGAGGGCGCACATGTTGGTGATGCCCATCGCGATCAGGCATTGCTTGAGCGCGTCATGCAATTTGCGGCCCAGCCCGCCGTGGCGCACGTCGCGCGCCAGGTAGATTGATGTCTCGACCGACCAGTCGTATGCCTCACGGCTGTTGAGCGGACTCACATAGGCATAGCCTACCGGACGCCCGTCCAGCTCCATCACCAGATACGGATAGCGCTTGAGCGTACGCTCGATGCGCCCGGCGAACTCCTCAACGCTC
>CAJMLP010000021.1:0-37160 GCA_905214215.1 uncultured bacterium
TCGTCGAGCGCATTGCTCTGGGCAAAGCGCTCCGAGACGCGCGGCACGGAGCACAGCTCGGACATGGGCAGAGCCTACTCGATCGAGAAGATCACGGGATAGAGCGGCTGCTCGCCACGATGGGCGTCGATCTCCAAATCGGGCTGAGCCTCCTCAATGGCGTCTACGATCTCCTGGAAGGCCTCATCGGACAGTTCCTCGCCGGCCAGAATCGTCAGCGCGTCGCCCTCCTCTTCCTCCTGCATACGGTTGATGCAATCGAGCGTGACCTGCTTCACGTCGGAGCCGACCACGTCGATGGAGCCGGCGATGATACCCATGACGTCACCGGAGTGAATCGGCGAGCCGTCGGAGGCGCTGGAATCGCGCACGGCACGGGTGACCTCGCCATCGCGAACCTCGCTGATGGCGTCGACCATAGCGGCGACGGCATCCTCGAGCTCGGAATCGGGCAGGACCGCGAACAGCGCGGAGAAGGCCTGCGGGACGGTCTTGGTGGGAACGACGGCTACCTTCTTGTCGGTGCAGGCTGAGGCAGCGGCCTCGGCAGCCATGCGGATGTTGCCGTTGTTGGGCAGGATGATGACCGAGGTCGCGTTGACCTGGTCAACGGCGCCCAGCAAGTCTGCAGTCGAGGGGTTCATGGTCTGGCCACCCGACACGATCACGTCGACGCCGAGGGACTTGAGGATGTCTGCCTCGCCGGAACCGGCGGCAACGGCGACAAAGCCCAGCGCCTTGGCGGGCTCGGCGGCCTTCTCCTGGTCCTCGTGGATCTTGGCGGTACGGTCGTGGGCCTCCATCTCCATGTTGTGGATAAAGACCTCGTAGATCTGGCCAAGCTGCAGCATGTGCTCGAGCACCAGGTTCGGGGTGTTGGAGTGCACGTGGATCTTGTAGTCGGGATATGCGCCCACGAGCAGCTCACAGTCGCCCATGGAACCCAGGAACTTAAGGCACTCGTCCTCGTCAAACGGGGCGTCGGCCTTAAACAGGAACTCATTGCAGTAACGGAATTCCGAGCCCTCCCAGTCGTCGTTAGCCTCGATCTCAACGCGGCCAAGAGCGGCATCACGGGCAGAGCCGGCGGAGTCAAACGTAGCGGAGAAATCCTCGACAACGGTGCTGCGGCCAAGAGCGGCAGCTACGAAGTTCTCGAGGAAGATGGCAAAGCCAAAGGCGCCGGAGTCGACCACGCCGTTCTCCTTCAGAACGGGCAGCAGGTCGGGCGTGCGAGCGACGGACTGGTAGGCCTCGACGACGATGGCATCGAGCGCGTCCTCGGCCGAGAACTTCTTCTTCTCGCACTCGTCGGCCTTGGTCGAGACATCGCGCAGCACCGTGAGAATCGTGCCCTCGATGGGCTTACGGACGGCCTGGAAGGCGACCTTGACGGCGCGGCGGAACGCATAGGCGATGTTGGCGGACGTGATGGGCTCAT
This sequence comes from uncultured bacterium, assembly GCA_905214215.1. GTDB lineage: Bacteria > Actinomycetota > Coriobacteriia > Coriobacteriales > Coriobacteriaceae > Collinsella. The sequence continues at coordinate 1,442 of CAJMLP010000021.1, forward strand.
CAGCAGAGACGAGACCCTCGGCCACGCCGCGCAGGATCTGAGAGGTGATGACGCCGGAGTTGCCGCGGGCACCCATCAGGGAGCCGTGGGTGATGGCGCCGGCGATGGCCTCCATATCGGCATCGGCGGGAAGGGCGGAAAGCTCCTTGGTCACCGAGGCGAGCGTGAGCGACATGTTGGTACCGGTGTCGCCGTCGGGTACGGGGAAGACATTGAGCTTGTTGATCTCCTCGGCCTTGTCGGAAACAGCAGCCGCAGCGATCGGAAAACAGGTGCGAATGGTCTTTGCAATCATGGGTATTTGAATCTCCGTTTTCGGATGCTAGTTCAGACGGCTCTTGAGCGCGTCGATGTGAATGCCGATCTTAAGGCTGGCGGGATCGATCTGGGCGATCTCCTGCAGAGTGAAGGCAACGGAGCTCGAAAGATTGTGGCAGACGGACTTCATGTTGACGCCGTTCTCGAGCACGACGTGAAGATCGACCGTAAGGCCGTTCTCGTCGGCGGAGACAAGCACGCCCTTGCGGAGGCGCTGACCGGCAAGCAGGCGCACGCTCTCGGCACCCTGGAGCTGCTCAGCCATACCGACAACGCCATAGCACGTCATCGCGGCATAACCGGCAATATCGGCAATAACGTCGTTCGAGACGCTCAGGCTGCCGTTAATGGTCTCAGACACAAGAATCTCCTTATCTGGTGCTCGCGGCACCATCTCGTGGGAGCAATCATTGCAATATTCTACAACGAGCGCGCCATGTTGAGGTGGTGGGTCGCGGGATTACATCCTCGACACGAAATGTTGATATGGTAACGTTCGCGCCAGGCGATCGCGGTATGAAAAAACCCGCCACATAAGCGACGGGTTTTACAACCTGGCTCCCCGGGTAGGACTCGAACCTACAACAGCGCGGTTAACAGCCGCGTGCTCTACCATTGAGCTACCGAGGAATTTAAAAGCCCAACGGAAAGGGCTGGAAAATTCTGGCTCCCCGGGTAGGACTCGAACCTACAACAGCGCGGTTAACAGCCGCGTGCTCTACCATTGAGCTACCGAGGAATAGGTGCGTGCTCTCAAGCAACGAAGTTTATTATACGGACGAATCAGCTCAGGGCAAGAACTTTTTTAAGAAATTTTCCGCCCTAGTCATTGGGAACGTTCTTAAACGACTAGTCATTCAAGAACGTCCCCAATGACTACATGAAAGCGCCCCCAAGCGAATGTGCTTGAGGGCGCCTCTTGCTTGACTAGCTTTCGATATAGTCCTTTAGCTTGCTCGAACGGCTCGGGTGGCGGAGCTTGGCCAAGGTCTTGGACTCGATCTGGCGGATACGCTCGCGCGTGACGCCAAACTCGCGGCCGACTTCCTCGAGCGTGCGGGGATGCCCGTCGACAAGGCCAAAGCGCAGCTCGATAACCTTGCGCTCACGATCGGCAAGCGAGTCGAGCACCTGAGTGAGCTGCTCCTGCAGCATGGAGAAGCTGGCGGCATCGGGCGGAACGATAGCCTGGGAGTCCTCGATAAAATCGCCCAGCTGGGAATCCTCTTCCTCGCCGATGGGGGTCTCAAGCGACACGGGCTCCTGCGAGATCTTCTGGATCTCGCGGACGCGGTCGGCGCTCATGTCCATCTCGGCACCGATCTCCTCGGGGGTCGGGTCGCGACCCAGGTCCTGAAGGAGCTGGCGCTGCACGCGGACGAGCTTGTTGATAGTCTCGACCATATGCACGGGAATACGGATGGTACGGGCCTGGTCGGCGATAGCGCGCGTAATGGCCTGACGGATCCACCACGTGGCGTACGTGGAGAACTTGAAGCCCTTCTGGTAGTCGAACTTCTCGACGGCGCGAATCAGACCGAGGTTACCCTCCTGGATCAGGTCAAGGAACAGCATGCCGCGGCCGACATAGCGCTTGGCGATGGAGACGACCAGACGCAGGTTTGCGCTGATGAGTGCCTGCTTAGCTTCGAGGCCGACGTTCTCAATGCGCGTAAGACGACGCATCTCGGCACGCGTGAGCTCGAGCTCACCGGCATCGGCGGCCTCGAGCTTCTCGGTGGCCTCAAGACCGGCCTCGATCTTCATGGCCAGATCGACCTCTTCGGAGGCGGTCAGCAGGTCGACCTTGCCGATCTCCTTGAGGTACATACGAACAGGATCGCCGGTCAGCATCACCGTGGAGGCATCGATGCCACGCACGCGCGAGCGTGAACGGGACGTGCGCACGGTGCGCTTCTTCTTGCTCTTGGAAGAACCCATCTCGGCATCGGCCTGACGGGCCATCTTGAGCTCGTGATCGTCGAGCGAGCCGGAATCGTGCTCGTCGTCGTCATCGAAATCGTCGGTATCGGTATCGTTATCGTCATCGTCGACGTCCATGGGGGCGTCGTCGTTACCGCTCGCGGAGATAATCTGGATGCCGCTGTTGCGCAGCGCGGAATACACCGCGGTGAGCTGCTCGTCAGAAACATCGATATCCTTCAGGGCGACCTGAATCTCGTCCTCGGTTACCGAAGTCCTGTTTGAGCCGTTGCCCATGAGCTTTGCAACGTAGGATTCCAGCCCAGTACCCGTGCTCTCAGTCTTTTTTGGCACAGATTCTCCCTTCATAGTCCACAGGACTCAATACTTTAGCACACACATCGACGTCTATACCCAAAAAGAGGACAGGATATAGGCGAGAATACGCTGGTTGACCACAACATCTAGGCTTGTTCGGTGCCCGCGGCCTCCAGGCCGATCAAACGGAACGGGTCCGCCACGCCGCCGATCGACTTTTGCAGCTCGCGTTGACGCTGTGAATCCTGCGCGGCCTGCACGGTCAGCGCGCGACGGGCCTCATCGTCGAGCGAACGGTCCTGGCGCAGCTTGGCCTGTGCGGCACGCATACGGCGCTTGATGGTGTAGAGCTCGAGCGTATCGAGCATAAACACGATGTTCGTCTCGGTGGGGTGCTTGCTCGTCGCCGAGATGCGCCCGGCACTCACAAGCGTTGCCGCCTCGGGACACACCGAGCGCGCCGCATCCATGCAGGCTGCAGGATCGGTTCCCGGCGGCGTTGCCAGAACGGCCCATGCGATGGACTCGTGACGCGGGTCAACCCACTCGATAGAGCAGATGCGGTCGGCATACGTGCGGAACAGGTCGGGGTAGCTCGTGAGCATGGTCAGCAGCTCACGCTCCCCTGCCAAGGACTTACGCTCAAGATCAGTAAGAACCATCGGCGCCGCCGCAGCCGGAGCACCCGAACCATCAGTCGCAGGTACAGCACCCATACCATCAGGCGCGTCGATCGGCGGCAGGTCGTCGACGACCTCCACGGGCGCGGCGCCGTAGGCATCGAGCGGGACGTAGTCATACGGCTCTTCTTCGACCGGCGCGGACACCGGCGGCGTCGCGCCCGATGCCCAAGCACCGCTAGATGCCCCCTGCGAACCAGACGTCCGACCGCCCGCGCTACCAGAGCGCTCAGCCTGTGCCCGCTGGCGCTCATAGTTCTGCTCACGACGTCGTTCCGCATCCTCGCGCTTGGCGACATCGCGAAACACACGGCCCGAGCTCGCACGCACTGTCTCCAGATCCAAACCCAACAGGTCGGCAATTTGAATAAAGTACGTGTCGATCATATAGCTGTCGCGCAGCGGATAGATAAGCGTCAGCGCATCCTCCAGCGCCTTGGCGCGACCGCCCGGCGTGGAGATGTCGCTCGACTCCTGCAGCGAACGGTACACGAAGTCCATGAGCGGCTCGGCGGCGTCAATGCGTTTCTGCAGCTCCCCTCCGCCGTGCGCCGTGATGAACTCCATGGGATCGTTACCGTCGGGCAGCACCACGCAGCGCAGGTCCATAGAATCCTGCTCGATAAACTGAATCGCACGGCGAGCGGCCTTTTGACCGGCGGCATCGCCGTCAAACATATACACGATGCGCTTGGCAAAGCGGGTGAGCGTCTTGACGTGATGCTCCGTGAGCGCGGTGCCCAGCGTGGCGACGACGTTTTTAATCCCCGCCTCCCAACAGGCGATGCAGTCGGTATAGCCCTCTACCACGATGGCGGTATCCTGCGCGACGATAAACTCCTTGGCCCAATTAAAGCCGTAGAGGTTTCGCTTTTTATGAAACACGCTCGTCTCGGCGGTGTTGAGGTACTTGGGTTGGCCGTCTCCCATGATGCGACCGCCAAAGGCGATGTTGTGACCCTGCTCATCAAAAATGGGGAACATCACGCGGTCGTAGAAGCGGTCGGCAAGCTGCCCGCGCCCGCGGCTCACGGCAACGTTGGCATCGATCATCTCCTGCGGGGTAAAACCCGCCTGGGACAGGTGCGACACCAGCGCGTTGCGGCCAGGCGCAAAGCCCAGGCAGTAGCGGCGGCAGACGTCGCCACCCATGCCGCGGCTGGCAAAGTACTCGCGCGGACGGCCGTCCTTACCGCGCATAAGCATGGTGTGATAGAACTGGGCGGTCTCGGCGCACAGATCGTAGATGCGGGCACGCTTGGTACCGCGCTCGCGGCGGTCTCCGGTGTCGTGCAGCTCAATACCCGCGCGATCGGCCAAATAGCGGATTGACTCGGGAAAGCTCAGGTTTTCGCGCTTCATGATATAGGTGAAGACGTCGCCGCCTTCGCCGCAGCCAAAGCAGTGCCAGACCTGCGTAGCGGGGATAATGTGGAAAGAAGGCGTCTTTTCGCCATGGAAGGGGCAGCAACCCCAAAACTCATGGCCGCGGGGCTTGAGCTCAACCGTTTCCTGCACGATGGCAACTAAGTCGGACGCAGCGCGTACCTGGTCTTTTTCCTCATCGCTAATCACGGATACTCACCCCCTGCTCGCCCAAGTTGTGACGAATATCCTCGATATTACCCTCGACGGTCGCAATCAACTCATCCAGCGAGTCGAACACACGCGAGGGACGCAGCCAGCGCGTAAACGCCAGCGAAACGGAAGCGCCGTACAGGTCGCCCGTATAACCAATTAAGTTAGCCTCGAGATGCGATGAAGCGGCATCGTCGGCATACGTCGGCGGCAGGCCGACGTTAACGGCAGCAGGCCATACGGTGTCATCGACGAGCACCAGGCCCTCATACACGCCATCGGCAGGCACCTGAATGCCGTCGGGAACCTGCAGGTTTGCCGTGGGAAAGCCCATGCCAGAGCCCTCGTGACGGCCGCGAATAACACCGCCGCGCAGCATATACGGGCGGCCGAGCAACTCAGCAGCCAGCTCCACATGGCCCTGTCCCAGCTCATGACGGATGCGGGTGGCGCAAATGGCCTCACCGCCCTCGCAAAGCAGATCGTGACCATACACGTCAACGCCGTGCTCGGAACCCCAGACGCGCATCTCGGCAACACCAGAAGCACCGCCACGACCCAGCCTAAAATCGCTGCCAACGCGAATCGAACGAATGTCGACCACGCGTGACAACAGTGTGAGAAAACCGACATGGTCGAGTGCCGCAACCTCAGGCGTAAAGGGAACGGCCACCACTGCATCGACCCCGGTCTGAGCCAAGGCATGTAGACGGTCGGCCGTCGTCATCAATTTTTGAGCGGGCGAAGGACTCACCACAACGTCCGGATCGGGATCGAAAGTGACCACGACCGCCTTGCAGCCATGGGCACGGGCATCACGGACAAGCGCTTCTATGAGTTCCCGGTGTCCACGGTGAACGCCATCGAACACGCCAATGGCGATCGAGGCAGCACCCAAGTGCTCGCACTCATCAAACGCATCGGCAGTGTCGATGCGAGCCTCGTCCGACTCGCCTTCAAAAAAGATACGCGCGAGCTCGCGAGCGGACAACATCATCGAACACCGCCGATTGCCTGCGGAAACACGTGCTCCATGACAAAACGGCCACTTTCGATGCGGGCGAGCGCCTTGAGTCCCCCATCGAGCACCAGCGCAAACGGCGCTTTCGAAGCATCGAAATCGGCAAGCGCACGCTCAACGGGAATGCGTCGGCCGCAGAGCAGGTCTTCGGCAAGATTGCCCGGCAAGTCAACACGCGTGGCGCCCAGGGCCGCAATGGGATCCAGGGCAAAGCCGGGCGCGGACTCGGGAGAAAGCTCCTCGACCGCATGACAGGCGCCAATGGAAACAACACCGGAGGCCGTGCGGCGCAGCGCGGAAATGTGCGCGGCGCTCTCGCAGGCGCGGCCCAAGTCGCGAGCGAGCGCACGGATATAGGTGCCCTTGCTCACCGAGAACGCCACGGTCCACACACACGTATCACCTTCGCCGCCCACGGCGATCAGGTCGGCGGCATAGACCTCGACGGGGCGCGGAGGTAGGTCCACCGCATTGCCCTCGCGAGCAGACTTGTAGGCGCGAACGCCATTGACCGAGATAGCCGAAAACGCCGGCGGCACCTGCATCTGCGGACCCAGCATAGCGGCCAGGCGCTCACGGGCATAGGCAGGATCGCGGAGCTCGTTGGCAACAGCCACCGTGCGGACCGCCTCGCCCTCCGCATCATCGGTATTGGTCTCGGCGCCAAACGAGATGTCGGCGACATAGCTTTTGGTATCGAGCGTGAGCATGCCCAGCAGACGGGTGGCCTGGCCCACACCCACCACCATGACACCCGATGCCATGGGGTCGAGCGTGCCGGCATGGCCGACGCGCCGCTCATGGAGGGCGCGCCGGCATTGCGAAACCACATCGTGGGACGTGCAGCCCACCGGCTTATCGACGGCGAGCAGCATATTCAGTTGAGAAGGCGTACGACGAGCCATGTACCATCCAAAAAGTTAAAGCTCGACGGTCACCGAAGCGGGATCCTCCCCTACCAGTTCGGCCAGCATGGGAAGTGCCACGGTGAGCGTCTCGAGAATCGTTCCGTTGTTGGAGAAACCGGCGGCAGCAGGATGTCCGCCTCCGCCAAAGGCAGCAGCGATCTCGGACACGTTGAGGTCACCCTTGGAGCGCAGGTTGCCGCGCACCTTGGTATCGCCCTCAATGCCCTTCAGGAACAGGCAGACCTCGACGCCCATCACCGAGCGCACCACGTCAACCAGACCGTCGCACTCATCCGAGGTGACACCGCACGCCTCAAGGTCACTCTGGTACGCGTAGCTATACGCGACGCGCCCGTGGGCCACCGTCTTAATGCGGCCCATAACGATGGACTTGAGGTGCAAAAACTCAACGCGCATGCTCTGGTAGACCTCGAGTGCCACACGCGCCGGATCGGCACCGTGGGCAACCAGACGCGAGGCTGCATGGAACGCGGCGGCGTCGGCGTTTTGGTACTGAAAACGGCCGGTATCGGTAACCAAGCCACACAGCAGGCAGGTTGCAACGCCATCACGTGCGACAATGCCGCAATTGTCCAAGAAGCGGTCGATGATCATGGCGCAGGCTGCAGCTTCGACGCGCCTCAGGCTGAGCTCGGCAAACTCCTCGCGCGCCGGATGGTGATCGAAGCACACCACATGCTTGGAGCGACGAAGCACCTCGGCGGAATTATTGAGACGCTCTACGACCGGAACGTCCACCGAGATGAACAGGTCAGGATTGCCGGTGTACGCAGATGCCGGCACCAGGCGATCGGAGCCTTCCATAAAGCGGTAGATACGCGGAACCGGGTCATCGTCTGCCAACAGCAGCGCAATGTCCTTGTTGGGAAAAAACTTCATGAGCGAAAGGCCCAGACCCAACACGGAGCCCAGGGCGTCGCCATCGGGAGAAGTATGTCCCGAAATCGCAATGGAGGACGCACCCTCGATGAGCTCGAGGATGCGCCGCTGAATATCTGCAGACTCGCACGAGGCGAGGTCGGCGGAATTAGTCATCTAAAGCTGCCTCCTGGGCGGCATCCGCTATCGGATAGCCGTCCTCGTCCTTTTCGATCACAAGCGTGGCGGGAACGTTTTCCAGCGCACGCGTGATGCGCTCGGCCTCATCGGTCGAGCGATCGATGCGAAAATCGAGCTCGGGCGTAACACGCCAATCGAGCGAGCGAGCCAACAGGCTGCGAATACGGCCCTTGGCGCTAGCGAGCGCCTCCATGACCTCGTCGTAGCGGCTCGCATCGCACGACACGTACACACGCGCGAACGAACGGTCCACCGCGACCTCGACCGCGGTCAAAGTAACCAGGTCGAGACGCGGATCGGAAACCTCAAAGAGCAGGATATAACCAAGCTTCTCGCGAAGCTGCTCGCCCAGACGGCGGGTTGCCTGCGTTTGCTTCATAGCGCTACCCCCTACTCGGTACGGGCAACCTGGTCGATGCGGTAACCCTCGATCTGGTCGCCGGGCTTAACGTCCTGGAAGTTCTCCAGGCCAATGCCGCCCTCGGAACCGCTCTTGAGGCTCTTGGCCTCGTCCTTGTAGTGGCGCATCGAGGCGATCTTACCGTTGAAGACCACGATGCCGTCACGCACCAGACGCACGGAATCGGTCGCGGCGATCTCGCCCTCCTCGACGCGGACACCAGCGGCGATACCGACTTTGGGCACCTTGAAGGTGTCCAGGACGGTCGCGGTACCCGTGGAGACCTCGACCTCGGTGGGCTTGAGCATGCCGATACGGGCAGCGTCGAGCTCCTCGAGGCACTTGTAGATGACGTCGTAGCAACGGATCTCGACGCCCTCGCGCTCGGCGGCGGAGCGGGCCTTACCGTCAGGACGGACACCAAAGCCGATGATGATGGCATTAGAGGCGTCGGCCAGGACGACGTCGGTCTCGTTGATGGCACCGACGGCGGAGTGGATCGTGTTGATGCGGACCTCGGACTGATCCATCTTGTCGAGCGAGTCCTGAAGGGCCTCGATGGAACCCTGGACGTCGGCCTTGATGATCAGGTTGAGCTCCTTGACCTCGGCGTCGGCGATGGTCTCGAAGAGGTTCTCGAGCGTGACGTGCTTCACGCGGCTCTGCTCCTCGATACGGGCCTTGAGCGAACGCTCATCGGCCAGGGCACGAGCCTCGCGCTCGTCCTCAAAAACGCGGAACTCGTCACCGGCGTTGGGCACGGACTGCAGGCCCAAGATCTCGACGGCGTCGGAGGGGCCGGCCTCGGTGACGGCGTTGCCCTTGGGATCGAGCATGGCGCGGACGCGGCCGTAGGTAAGGCCGGCGACCAGCGTATCGCCCACGTGCAGGGTACCGCGGGTCACGAGAACCGTGGCAACCGAACCGCGGCCCTTGTCGAGCTTGGCCTCGAGGACGTTGCCGGAGGCAAAGGTGTCCGGGTTGGCCTTGAGCTCGAGCACGTCGGCCTGGAGCAGCACGGTCTCGAGCAGGTCGTCGATACCGATCTTCTGCTTGGTCGAGATGTTGACGAACATGTTCTGTCCGCCCCACTCCTCGGGGATGATGCCGTACTCGGTGAGCTCCTGGCGCACGCGGTCGGGGTTGGCGCCCGGCTTATCGATCTTGTTGACGGCGACGACGATGGGTACGCCGGCGGCCTTGGCGTGGTTGATCGACTCGATGGTCTGAGGCATGACGCCGTCGTCGGCGGCGACGATCAGGATGACGATGTCGGTCACCTTGGCACCGCGGGCACGCATGGCCGTAAAGGTAGCGTGGCCCGGGGTATCGATGAAGGTAATCTTGCGGTCGTTGATCATGACCTGCGAAGCGCCGATGGCCTGCGTAATGCCGCCCGCCTCGCCGGCAGCGACGCCGGTGTGACGGATGGCGTCGAGCAGGCTCGTCTTGCCGTGGTCGACGTGACCCATGACGGTGACGACCGGGGCGCGAGGCTTAAGGTCGGCGGGATCGTCGTAGAACGAGAAGGTGTTCTCCTCCTCGGGGGTGATGATCTTGATCTGACGGCCCAGGTCGTCGGCAACGAGCTCGACGAGGTCGTCGGACATGGACTGCGTCATGGTGAGCGGCGTGCCCAGCAGGAACAGGCGCTTGATGATGTCGTTAGCCGGAACGTCGAGCGCCTCGGCGAGCTCCTGGACGGTAACGCCCTGGGAGACCTTGATGGCGTCGAGCTCCTCGGGGTTCACGCCCTGGGCCAGCGCCTCCTCAATCTTGCGCTCCTCCTGAGCCTTAGCAGCCTCGCGTTCGCGCTTTTCCTTACGCTTCTTGCGGCGACCGGTGGACTCGCGAGAGGCCTCCTCGACGGCGGCGCGGGCCTCCTCGAGCACCTTCTCGCGGCTGTACTCCTCGGCCTCACGCGCCATGCGGCTGTAGTGATCCTCTTCGTTGCCGTGACCGCCCTTGCGCTTCTTGCCCTTGCCCTGCTTGTCGGGGTTAGGGAAGTCCATGCCGGCAGCAACGTTGTTGCTGGCGTTGGTGCGATGGCTGTGCGGACGGCTCTCGGAGGCGTTGCGATCGGAATTGTTGTCGGAGGCGTTGCGATCGTTACGACGGCCACCGCGACGGTCGTTATTGCCGCCACGACGGTTGCCGCGCTCGGCGGCGCGCTCGGCCTTGGCCTTTGCCTCGGCGTCCTTCTTCTCCTTGAGCACGGTCTCCTGTGCGGCGATCTGGTCGAGCAGCGAACGGAAGCGCGAACCGGAGTCGGAAGCGGGGACGGCGCGACGCTGTGCCTCGCGGGCAGCCTCCTCCTTCTCGCGGGCAAGGCGCTCCTGCTCGGCCTTCTTCTTGGCCTCGGCCTCGGCACGGGCGGCCTCCTCGGCAGCCTGGGCGGCGGCGAACTGGCGGCGCTCCTCCTCGCGTGCCTTCTCGGCGGCGATGCGCTCGCGCTCGGCCTCGGCGGCGCGCGCTGCCTCCTCGGCGGCGGCTGCCTCCTCCTCGGCCTGCTTGGCGGCCTCGACTTCCTTGGCGCGGGCCTCGATCACCGAGGCGAGCTGCTTGCGGACCATGGCGACGTAGGCGTCCTCCAGCGCGGAGGAAGCGGACTTAGCGGGAATCTTCATTTCGGCGAGATGACCCATCAGTTCCTTGGAGGTCATGCCGAACTCTTTGGCCAGGGTGGACACACGGACTTTTGCCATATGACTTCACCTACCCTTTCTGGCACCTTGGGTGCCTAGAGACTGAACGAGCGTGGGAGATGCGCCGGGACCTGCCCGGCGCGACCGCGCGCTAGATCAGGTCCTCCGCATCATCGAAGGCGTCGGTGTCGTGGACACCGCAGAAACGGGAGCCCGGACGGGCCTGGTTGCGGCACTGGACGCCGTCCTCGGACACGTACTCGCAGCGACGGACGTCGTCGTCCTCCTCGTCACCGATCAGGTCGGCGGCGGGCTCCTCGTGAACGGGGACGTTCTTGAGGATGTCGGCGGCAAGGGTCTCGGACTTGATGTCGATGTGCCAGCCGGTCAGGCGAGCGGCGAGGCGGGCGTTCTGGCCCTCCTTGCCGATGGCGAGCGAAAGCTGGTCGTCAGGCACGATGACGCCGGCGTAGGCCTTCTCCTCGTCGATGAGGACGCGGGTGACCTTGGCAGGCGACAGGGCGTTGGCGACGTAGACGGCCGGATCGGCATCCCACAGGATGACGTCGACGCGCTCGCCGCGGAGCTCGCCTACGACGGCGCGAACACGGCTGCCCTTGGGGCCGACGCAGGCGCCCACGGGATCCAGGCGGTCGTCGAGCGAGTGGACAGCGACCTTGGAGCGCTGGCCGGGCTCGCGGGCGATCGACTTGATCTGGACGGTGCCCTCATAGATCTCGGGCACCTCCTGCTCAAACAGACGACGCATGAGCTCGGGGTGGGTACGGGAGATAACGATCGGCGGACGGCTGTGCTCGCCGCGAACCGGCTGCAGGGTGGAGTTGGGATCGCGAACGTCGATGATCACGGCCTTGATGTGCTGGTTGTGCAGATAGCGCTCGCCCATCGGACGCTCGTTGCGCTCGTTCTCGTAACGGCGCTGGTCGAAGTGCGGCAGCTCGGCCTCGACGCCCTCGCGGATCTTGACGATCGTGAAGTCGGGCGTGGACTGCAGCACGGTGCCGCTGATGAGGTCACCGATGCGGCCGGAGAACTCCTCGTAGATCTGCTCGCGGGCGGAGTTGCGCACGATGGCGTTGATCTCGGCCTTGGCGTGCTGGGCGGCGATGCGGCTCGTGTTCTTGGGGGTGACGTCGATCTCCTCGAACTCGGTGAAGTTGCCCTCCTCGTCCATGGAATCGTCAATCGGCTCCAGGCGGTAGACGTAAATCTTGCCGGTGGTGCGGTCGATGGTCACCTTGGCGCCCCACTCAAGATGCAGAATCTCGGCATAGCTCTTGGCGAGCGACTGCTCCAGGCGGTCGATCAGGTAGAGCTGGTCGATGTGCTTCTCCTGGCAAAGCTCCATCAGGGCGGACATCATGTCGGATGCTGCCATCTTACTTTCCTTCCTTCGCGGGCTTGAAGTCATAGGTGGGCTTCAACTTGCACTTTTTAACATCAGAGAAATCGAGGGTAACGGACTCGCCGTCCTCGAGCTCGAGGGTCACGTTCGTCTCGGTGGCGGTGGCAATCTTGCCGGCGTACTTGCGACGGCCCTCGGAGGCGGTGGAGGTGAGCTCACAGTTCTCGCCCACAAAGCGGGCAAAGTCGCGCGGACGGCGCAGCGGGCGCGCCATGCCCGGGCTCGACACCTCAAGCGTATAGCTCGAAGAGATAGGGTCGAGCTCCTCAATCACATCGCCGACCCACTTGGTGTTGGCCGTGACGTCATTGAGCGACAGGCTCTGACCCTCGGCACCCTCGATACGCACGCGCACGCAGGGGGCCTTGGTGGCACCCACGAGCTCAACGTCGACAATGTCGACATCGTGCTGGGGAGCAACGGCCTCGAGCGCGTCGATGATCGCCTGCTCGGTCTTGGTCTTGACCATTGCGGCACCTCCATCCATACAAAAAAGAAGCGGGGCCGAAACCCCACTTCTTTCAATTACAACTTCATTTGCAAGCAAACTATACCAATACCTGCGAAAACGTGCAAGCACAGTACGAATCTGCAGGTCAGCGTGCGCACAGCTTCTCCACAAGAATAGGACAATTGGTCGAGGAACCCCATGCGGCGCACCCTCAACAGCCCCAAAACGGGCCATGCGTCCCATTCCACAGACCCGTTCGGACCCCAAGGGCATTCCTCCCCGAGCCCCTATCGATCAGACTTACGCTAAGGGGCATTCTGCAACAAGCCAGCCAGCAAGTCGCGCAACGACGAACCATTCCAAATCCTCTACGGCAAGGAGGCACACATGAAACGTCTAGGCACCCCCTGCATAACTGCGCTCGCCATCGCAACGTGCTCGTTGGCCCTCTTAGGCTGCGGCAACACGAATGGCAAAACCGGAACATGCGAACCGAACCCTGGCAGCACCAAAGCCATCGAGAAAAAGACGCCATCGGAAAGCTTCGACAAAATAAACGAAGACATCGTCGATCCCCAGGGCCTGAGTCCCGACCCCCAAGAACAGTTCCCCATCGACCTTGAGGCAGACGAGAACGTCCATGTTATCTGCGTGGGCAAGGACACGGATGGCTACGGCGACGCCGCGTTGGTCTTTGCGGTGACAAACAACACCGATGTCGACATGATGTTTGGCGATGTGGACTCCTATGCCTACGTCAACGGCGTGGTCCGCGATGTGCGCATGCGCCAGCAGGTCGCAGCGGGCGAGGAAACGCGCGCCATGCTCACCTTTGTAGGCACCTTCGACGACCCGGACTTTGATGTGAACAACGACCTCAACGACATCTACCTCAACATCTGGATTTTCGAAGAGGCAACGGGCAACGTTTACTTTAGGGACCTGGTACACATCCCGTAGAAGACGGTGCGACGCACTGACTAAGCAGGGCAGACAACACAAAACGAGGGACGACCCAACCGGACCGTCCCTCGTTTATTGCATGTCAGCTTTACGTGCAGAGCTTATTTGACCACCAGGTTGACCAGCTTGCCGGGCACGCAGATGGCCTTGACGACCGTCTTGCCCTCGAGCCACTTGGCGACGGCTTCCTCAGCGGCAGCCTGCATCTCCTCGTTGGAGGCGTCGCGGGCCACGTCGATGCGGCCACGGACCTTGCCGAGAACCTGGACGACGATCTGTACCGTGTCCTCGATGGACTCGGCCAGGTCATACTCGGGCCAAGCGGCGGTGTAGGCGTTGCCCTCGCAGCCGAGTGCCTCATGCCACAGTTCATCGGCCCAGAACGGGCAGATGGGGGCAAGGACGCTCACGATATCCTTGGCAACGCCGTAGCACAGCGCCTTGTCGCGGGTGGCACCCTCGGTGGCGTTGAGGTAGGCGCTCGCCGCATTGACGAGCTCCATGACGGCCGAGATCGCGGTGTTGAACTGGCCGCGGTCATAGTCCTCGGTGCACTTGGCAATGGAGCGGTGACGCTCGCGATAGAGCTTCATCGCGACCTCGTCGAGCACGGACTTGTCGAAGGCCACGCTGGCGTCGCCGGACTGGACGAGCTGCCACACGATACGCCAGGCGCGCTTAATGAAGCGGTTGGCACCCTCGACGGCCTTGGGATCCCAGTCGAAGTCCTTCTCGGGCGGGGCAATAAAGAGGATCGCCAGACGCATGGTGTCGGCACCGTAGGGCTCGATGACCGAGCTCGGGGGCACGACGTTGCCCTTGGACTTGGACATGGTGTCGCCGTTCTCGTCCTTGACCATGCCCTGGCACAGCAGGTTGGTGAAGGGCTCGTCCACGCTCAGCAGGCCCAGGTCGCGCAGTGCCTTGGTAAAGAAGCGGCTGTAGAGCAGGTGCAGGATGGCGTGCTCGATGCCGCCGATGTAGTTATCGACGGGCATCCAACGGTCGGCGGCTTCGCGGGAGAAAGGCAGCTCGGTGTTGTGCGGGTCGGTATAGCGCAGGTAATACCAACTGGAGCAGGTAAAGGTGTCCATGGTATCGGTCTCGCGCTTGGCCGGGCGGCCGCAGACCGGGCAGGTGGTCTCGTAGAACTCCTTGCACTCGGCAAGGGTCTCGCCGGCGCCCAGGTCAAGGTTCTCGGGCAGCGTCACCGGCAGTTGATCCTCGGGCACGGGCACGATGCCGCAGTGCTCGCAGTGGATGGCCGGGATGGGATTGCCCCAATAGCGCTGGCGGCTGATGAGCCAGTCGCGCAGGCGGAACTCGACCTTGCGACGGCCGCAGCCCATGGCCTCGAGGTCGGCCACGATCGCAGCCTCGCCCTCGGAGTGCTTGCCGCCGCGCATGCCAGTGTACTTGCCGGACTGGACGAGCGTGCCCTCGGCAGCGTGAGCGCAATCCCAGTCGACGGTCTCGGCATGGAAGGTGTCGATGGTCTCGCCGCTAGCCTCGACGGCAGCGCGATCCTCATCGTCCAGAATGATCGGCACGATCGGCAGATCGTATTTGCGGGCGAACTCAAAGTCGCGCTGGTCGCCGCAGGGAACGGCCATGACGGCACCGGTGCCGTAATCGGCCACGACGTAGTCGGCAACCCACACGGGGATCTTCTCGCCGTTGACGGGGTTCACCACGTAGCGGCCAGTAAAGGCACCGTGCTTCTCGAGAGTGCCCTGGGCACGCTCGACGGCAGAAATGTGCTTGGAGTCCTCAACGATCTTGGTGACGGCCGCCTCGTACTCCGTGCCCTCGACGAGCTCGTGCAGACGGGCGTACTCGGGAGCCAGGACAAAGAAGGAGACGCCAAAAAGGGTATCGGCACGCGTGGTGAAGACGGTGATCTTGCCCTCATCGCCCTCGATGGGCTCGCCATCGGCATCGCACAGGGTAAAGTCGACCTCGGCGCCCTCAGAGCGACCGATCCAGTTGGCCTGCATCTGCTTGACGCGCTCGGGCCAGCCGGGGAGCTTCTCCAGATCGTCGAGCAGCTCCTGGGAGTACTCGGTGATCTTGAAATACCACTGCTCAAGGTCGCGTTTCTCGGGCTCGGTGCCGCAGCGCCAGCACTTGCCCTCGGTGACCTGCTCGTTAGCCAGAACGGTCTTGCAGGTGGGGCACCAGTTGACCGGGTTCTTCTTGCGGTAGACCAGGCCCTTTTCCCACAGCTTCTCAAAAATCCACTGGCCCCAGCGGTAATAGTCGGGGCTGCAGGTCTTGACCATGCGATCCAGATCGTAAGAGAAGCCCATGCGCTTCATCGTGGCGAGTGCCTGGTCCATGTTCTTATACGTCCAGGCGGCAGCCTGCGTGTTGTGCTTGATGGCGGCGTTCTCGGCGGGCAGGCCAAAGGCATCGAAGCCGATGGGGTGCAGCACGTCGTAGCCGCGCATGCGGGCCTGACGGGCCATGGCATCGCCGATGGTATAGTTGCGCGCGTGGCCCATGTGCAGGTCGCCCGACGGATACG
Source organism: uncultured bacterium (assembly GCA_905214215.1). Taxonomy (GTDB): domain Bacteria; phylum Actinomycetota; class Coriobacteriia; order Coriobacteriales; family Coriobacteriaceae; genus Collinsella. The sequence continues at coordinate 17,680 of CAJMLP010000021.1, forward strand.
GGAACATCTCGAGCACGTACTTCTTGGGCTTGCTGTCATCGGTGTCGACGGCAAAGAGGTTGGAGTCCTCCCAGGCCTTCATCCACTTGGACTCAATGGCCTGCGCGTCGTAGGCAGGGATCTCGTCCTTATGATCTGTGCAATCGCACATATCAGCTCCTTTAATCTTAGCTGGGGTCGATCGGCTTAGCTTGATTCGCTACTGCGGACAGTCCTGCGCAAGACGAAGAGCACATTAAGTGCTCTTCTTTGCGTGCGGAACTTGTAGCGAACAAAGTCAAGCCGCCCGACCCTAAGGTTAACTCGCACGATGATAGCAAATACGACAAGCGAGATGCCTGCGACTTGCAGGCATCTCGCTTTATCTAAATAACGTGGTTGAGGCTCAACCTTTATGTGCAGGTCTTATCTTATCGATACGTTACGCTCTGTTGGGAGTCCTTGACTACGACGTCGTGAGCTCCGCCTTCGACGATCGAGGTCGAGGAGACCAGGGTCAGGCGTGCCTTTTCCTGGAGCTCGGGGATCGAGAGGGCACCGCAGTTGCACATCGTGGACTTGACCTTGTAGAGCGTGCCGCCCACGCCGTCCTTGAGGGAGCCGGCGTAGGGAACGTAGGAGTCGACGCCCTCGACGAAGCTGAGCTTCGCCGCGCCGCCCAGGTCGTAGCGCTGCCAGTTGCGAGCACGCGCAGAACCCTCGCCCCAGTACTCCTTCATGTACTGGCCGTTGACGTTGACGCGCTCGGTCGGGCTCTCATCGAAGCGGGCGAAGTAGCGACCCAGCATCATAAAGTCGGCACCCATAGCAAGGGCGAGCGTCATGTGGTAGTCGTATACGATACCGCCGTCGGAGCACACGGGCACGTAAACACCGGTCTCCTCGTAGTACTCGTCACGGGCGCGGCAGACGTCGATCAGCGCGGTGGCCTGGCCACGACCGATACCCTTGGTCTCGCGAGTGATGCAGATGGAACCGCCGCCGATACCGACCTTGATGAAGTCGGCACCGCAGTCGGCCAGGAAGCGGAAGCCCTCGGCGTCGACGACGTTGCCGGCACCGACCTTGACGTCCTCGCCGTAGTTGGCGCGGATCCACTCGATGGTGCGCTTCTGCCACTCGCTGAAGCCCTCGGAAGAGTCGATGCACAGGACATCCGCGCCGGCCTCGATGAGCAGCGGCACGCGCTCGGCATAGTCGCGGGTGTTGATACCGGCGCCGACCATGTAGCGCTTGTCGTTATCGAGCAGCTCGTTGGGGTTGGTCTTGTGGCTGTCGTAGTCCTTGCGGAAGACGATGCCCATAAGGTGATCGTTGTCGTCGACGATCGGCAGGGCGTTGAGCTTGTTGTCCCAAATGACGTCGTTGGCAACCTTGAGGCTGATGTTCTTGTCGCCCACGATGAGCTGCTCACGCGGGGTCATGAACTCGGAGACCTTCTTCTGATGGTCATCGCGGCTGGGGCGATAATCGCGGCTGGTGACGATGCCCAGGAGCTTGCCCTTGGGGGTGCCGTCGTCGGTGACCGGCATAGTGGAGTGACCGGTCTTCTCCTTGAGCTCAATGACCTGCTCCATGGTCATGTCGGGAGTCAGCGTGGAATCGGACTGAACGAAGCCGGCCTTGTGATCCTTGACGGCCTTGACCATAGCGGCCTCGGACTCGGCGCTCTGGGAACCGTAAATGAAGGACAGGCCACCCTCGGTAGCGAGCGCGACACCCATGTCGACGCCCGAGACGGACTGCATGATGGCGGAAACCATGGGGATGTTCAGGGTGATTGCCGGCTTCTCACCGCGCTTGAAGCGGGTTAGCGGCGTCTTAAGAGAGACGTTGTTGGGGATGCACTGCGAGGACGAGTAACCAGGGACCAGCAGATACTCCGAAAACGTGTGGGACTCACCGGGAAAGAACGTAGCCATGTTTCTCCTTTTTCCATGCGACCGGCCGGCTGCAGGCCTCGTAGGACCCAGCCCAACCTTGGGCGCCCAATACTGGGGAAGTATCTTAACGCACTTTGACTGCTACAATGCATGATTTAAGAAGAGCACACGAGGGTTTGACGCAGGCTTTGCGTTTGCCCAGCAAACACTTTAGCGGGGAGACGTGGAGCGCATGGAGTACAAGACGACGGCAAAGTTGGTCATTCAAGCGTGCGACAAAGACCTGCCGGGCGTGTTCGGCCACGGCTGTGTCTTGCTGCTGCAGGGCATCGCCCGCGAGCACTCGCTCAACCGCGCCGCCAAGAGCATGGGCATGGCGTATTCCAAAGCCTGGCGCATTGTGAACGAGGCGGAAGGACAGCTGGGCTGCAAGCTCATCGAGCGCGACGGCGCCCGCGGATCATCGCTCACCCCCGCCGGCGAGCGAGCCATAGCGGCGTACGAGGAGCTGCAGGCCGACATCAACAACGTCATCGCCACCAAAGCCAACGACCTCATCGCCAGCATCAACGCAGGATAGTCCTTTTGGGACTGAATTGTTGTCCAGCGCGCCCTCGGATTGAGGCTCGCGCCACAAAATGGGCCCATATACTACGTTTAGTTGAATACCCTAGACCATACCGGGCATTATGAAAATAAAACCGCTGGTAGACAGCTTGGCGATTTTCAAAATAAGCGGGTATGGTCGACCCCTACGGCTTAAACGTAGTAAATAGGCCGTTTTCGTGACACAGACCCCGATTAGCTACTTGCGAAGGGCGTTATCGAGAGTGGCAGCCACCTGCAGAGGGTCGTCGGTGCCGGCGAAGAGGCGGATGGCGCCCCCCTGCTTACCACGCGGGGCCGAAAGGCGCGTTGTTGAGCCGCCGGCGGGCGACGTGCGGAACTCCCCCGGCAATGTGTCGAACAGCTCACCCGCACTTCGCTCGATAAGGTCAAACTCAACTGCCGGGCCAAAGCCGTGCTCGAGGATTCCCGTTGCAACCGCATGGTCGGGATGCGAGGTCAGCCCGGGATAGCGCACGTTGCGTACCATCTCGTTGGCGGCCAGATACTCGGCCAGCGCACGGGCGCGATCGAAGTGGGCCTGCATGCGAGCGTCGAGCGAAGACAGCCCCCGCTCCAGCATGCAAGCCTCATTAGCAGAAAGGTCGAGTGCAGACGCGCCGCAATCCGCAAGAAGCGCATGCGCACACTCGGCGGCGGCATCCACGCGATGGCGCTTAAGCTGCGAGCGCGCCACCGAAGCGGCGACGAGCTTGCGCGGCGCAACGCCGGTACACACACGGTCGAGTGCCTCGAGCGACAGGACGGCACCCAAACGCAGCGGATCGCACCCAAAGACGCTTGCCACGGTGTTATCCACCACGAGCAACGCACGGGCCTCACGCGCCGCCCGACCCAGCGCACGCAGATCGGGCACACGTAGGCCAAACCCGCCGATGGAATTGACGAACCACCACAGATGCGACCCGCCAGCATCAAACGAAGCATCAAAGCCCTCAGACGCGGCGGTAAACGCCGCAACCGACGGCTCCCCCACGAGCACAACGTCGCAGGCATCAAAGCCGCGCGCAAACGCATCGGCAAAGTCATCCGCAAAGGCCACCAAGCGATCGCCGGGCTGCACAATCCCCAGCATCGACAGCGCCGCCGGCACATGCGAGGCCGCAACAAGACACGCCTCACGCGCGCCGGCCCTTGCAGCCCAGGACTCTTCTAGCTGTTGCACGTCCACGCGGCACCATCCCTTACATAAAACCAAACCAAGACCAGCTCACCCAGGTCGAGAAAACGTCAGCGCAAGCAGCGTCGAGCGGTCCGGCGTTCGTTAGAACGCCGGAACAAAATCACCCGTGATATTCGCCGTTGTATTGGATGAGCGTTAGATCTTCCACGCCATCGAGTGCGCGGATGGCGTCGGCATAGGGCATATCCACACCGTCCGAGAACACCTCGACGGCCATTTCGACCTTGTCACCGCGCATCGTCTTGGATTTGACGGTGAACTTGGTACGCCCAAATGCACGCACGATATCATCGCCGGTGGTCTGCCCCGTGTAGTGAATGACCATCATGTACACGCGCGCCTTGTCCTGATGGCTCGCAAAGCCGGCAATCATCACCACGATCACCACCGCCGTGAGCCCCACGAGCGCATACATACCGGCTCCCGCCGTAATGCCCGTGGTAATGGACCAAAACAGATACAGCAGGTCGAGCGGGTCCTTGACCGCCGTACGGTAGCGGACGATAGACAGAGCACCGACCATACCAAGCGAGATGACCACGTTTGTCGAGATCGCGAGCGTGACCATGCAGGTGAGCACGCACATGCCCACGAGCGTCACGGCAAAACTGCGCGAATAGACCACGCCAGTAAAAAAGCGCTTGTACACGTAGTAGATCAGGATGCCCATGGCGAGCGCCACGAGCAGCGAAAGGCCGATCTTGGCAGGGTCGACCTGGCCAAACGCCTCCAAGACGGAGTTCTTAAAAAGTCCCTGGTGCTCATGGTCTAAATATCCCCTCGGTTCCCAAAATCCGATTCCCAGTAGTTAAAACCGCGCAGGTAGGCGGTCTTGTCATAACACAGGCAGTACTTAGAGACCGCCGTGAGTTCGGCCGCACCCGGCGGCACCATATCGCGCACCAGCTGCGGGCAAAACTCGGTAAACTTGACCTCCATCACCAGCTTGCCGGGCTCCAGCACGGGCAACGCGGGCAACGTCGCGTCAAAGATGTCAAAGCTCCCCACCGCCGCACGCACGTTGCTATCAAAGGTAATGCGCACGGTGCCCTCGTCCATCACCCACGGCTCGCGCTCGTAGTCCACGATGGTCCGCGGGCGCATCATATTACAGATGCACTCGATGTAGAACTCGCGACAGAGCGGATAGGGGCTCCTCAGCAAAAAGTCGTAGTCGCCAGCCAGAATCTGCTCGAACTCGTCACGCGTGAGCGGCGCGTCCTCCTTGTAGATCCAGCTGCCGTACTTCTTTTTGCGCTCGAGCTTAATCACCTTGTCGCTGCCGTTATAGATGCGCACGCGATACTTTTTGCGCATGAGAATACCGGCGTCTTTTTCCTCGTAGGCCGAGTTGCAGTAGTCGTCAAAGTACAGGCTGCGAATGGTATAACCGCCCGCCTGCGCATGCTTGTCCAGCTTAAACACAGGCGCCATGCGACAGGCAAGCGCGGCGTGCTCGCCCTCGTTAATGAGATATTTGAGCTCGTGGCGGTAACGCTCCTGCGTGGCACGCACAGGCGGAGCTGCCAAGCGCTCAAGCAGCGCGCTAGCCCTCCTCATACGTATCCTCCACGACCTTACCGCCGTCCTGCACGTAAAAACACTTCATGCCGTAGTGCTTGCCGTCGTCGGTCACATAGTAGTCAAACGCATCTTGCGTATAGCCGTCGGAGTTGGTGGCGCGCACGCGCACAAAATACTGGCCGGCATCGGGCGCATCACAGGTCACCTCGGGAAGTAGCACGTCCTCGGCCTTAAAAAGCACGTCGCTTATGGCATAGTCGCGCGCCAGCTCCACGGTATAGCGAATGTCACGCGCTTTAAAGTCGTAGGACGCATCCCAGTTCATACGCAGCTTACCGTTATCGATCTGCGGCACGCCAATGTAGAACGGCATGGGCTTTTTATAGCTCTCGCAGTAGCTCTTATAGTTCTCCTCGATCTCGGAGGGAATCGCCGCGGCGATCTGCTCGTATTGGTCCTTGGTGACAGGCAGATTGTCGGTATCGGGCGAAGCAAAGACCAGCGATTCGGTAACCTCGCGATAATGTTTGATCATCTTGGCCAGGCGCGCCTCGGTCATATACGAGCGCAGGTCCTTTACGGCGCGGTCGAGCTCACTGCGAAACGCCTTACTGCGCAGCGCACGATTGAATAGCACGTTGCCCCAGTAGTTGCTTACGCCGCGCTCCCAGCTCGCATAGTCCGAGAACCCGGTAAGAGAAAGCTCCAGCTTACGCAGCATGCCGTCGTTATCCCAATCCAGGATATACCAGACCTTGGAGTTAAGCGGGCTGTACAGATAGCAGTTACGGTTCTGCGTATCGCAGTTGCCCGTCAGGATCTGAAACGCCAGCCAATAGACCAGATTCTCGGTATCAAAGTAGGTGTCGAGCACGTTATCGATCTTTTGCGATTCGTCGTTGAGCTCATCGAGCATCTCGATGAGCTTGGTGTGGTCCGAATCGCCCTTAATCTCGAGCATGCCCTCGAAGTTTGCCTGGTTGTAGTCGGGATCGTCGGCAAGCTTAATGGTGTCCTCGTAGCGATGGAAATCAAAGCTGTTCACCTTGTACAGGTACCCGCTCTTATCCAGGCCATGTGCCTTAAGCGCCGTCTTGTTGAGCTGCTCCACCTGCGTAAACAGGCCGTAGTCCTCAAAGGTATCGTTGGACTTTTCGGTCTGGTCGCACACCCACAGATGCACAAACTGCGTACGCAGGCCCATCATCTGGGGAATCCCGCGGATAAGGTCGTAGGCCATCTTGTTGCGAAAACGCATACCCTCGCCCATGTGCTTGTTGAGCGCAATCGCGCGCTGTTGGCGCCAGGTGCCCTTGCCCTTTTTGAGCTCCACCTTGTAATTCTTTTGCGTGTAGGAGCTCGATGTCTGGCCGCGCACCTGCACGGTGGCATTGGGCGCTTCCTCGCCATAGCCAACCTCGCCGGCCACCGGGCCGTCTTCGTCGCCCGCCTGCAGCAGGCCCATAACCTGATAGCGCGTCACGCCCATGTCGGCATAGTCATACACCGAGTACGTGTTGATCTCGGCCCAGCTATGGTCCGTGTTCTCGGAGCTGTTGCCGCGAGAGACCGTCAGATACATGGTCACAATGCCCGAGTCATCATAGACCTCGTACAGCTCGTCCTTATCGCGCAGATGCTTGGACTGGTCGGAGGCCTCGGCCTTTTTAATCTTGCCCTGCTTTTTGACTTTTTTGGTCGAGGATTCGTCCTGAGATGAGCAGCCCGAAAGCAGCAGCGCGCCGGCAGCTGCCTCGATCAGACAGCGGCGAGACATCAACTTATCGATCATCAGAACCTCCCCAATGGTTGCGATTCACGCGAACTACTGCGCGCTGAAACGCGCCGTGCGGCACGCCCTTGCGGCGGCCTTCCTCATAGCGCTGCTCGGCACGGTCGAGCAAGCGGCCCAGCTGTGTAAAACGACCCGTTTTGTCGGTCGCCACAATGGGCTGCTGACTCAGGATACGATACGGTAAGTTGGCGGAATAGGTATCGAGCCGCAGCAGCGCCACGATAAAAAACACCACCGCACCCAACAAAAAGCCAAAGCCGTAAAACTGCTGCGGCAAAAGCAACGACACGGCGGTCGCCAGCCCTGCCACACCGGCAAACAGGCCCGAGGCCAGAACGGCTCCCTTGTAGTCGGTAAAGTACAGCAAGATAAGCAGGATCGTGTTGCCCACGGCATACAGGCCGTAGCCTACGCATAACGTGCGAAAATACCCGTGCATAAGATTGTTAAAGCCCAGCGGCAGGGCCGAGAGCACCGTGGTCTCGAGCGAAATGACCGCCGCCGTCACAAACAGCTGCTTGAGCGCGCAAAAGCGCAGTTCGCTGTTGAGCGTGGAGAGCATCTCCTCCTCGGCCACCACAATATCGCCCACCACGCCGCCGTCGTTAAACAGGCTGTAGTAGTCACGGTAGCGCGGATAGAAATTGACCTCGACCGACACCACAAAGTTGACGGTCGTGACGAGTGTGGTCAAAAACGCAATGAGTGCCGGCACGTCATGGTAAGGAGCCCCGTAAAACAGGCCTTTGATCTGCACGCCAATAGGGCCCGCCCAGATAATAACCAGGTGTACGAAAAGCCCCAAGTTGGTAAACAGCCCCGTAAGCGCAAGCGGCATAAATTGGTCGAGCCAGCGCAAAAAACGCCAGGGACTCCGATCACTCTGTGGAAAATACCGGTACAGCAGTACCACATCCCAGGCAAGCATGACGCCGTAGCCTAGGGCGATTGACGCCAACAGGCCCTCGACCGGCGGCAGTCCCAACGCCAGCGCTGCCAGGGCGCACAGGCACGCCACGCCAATGGCGGCCGCAAAGCTGCACAGAATGCCACGATAGTCTTTGATGGCCGTGAGATAGCTCATGCCGTTCCAGTTGACGATCATGATGTTGAAGAGCCACAGGCACAGTAGCCCCTGCAGCAGCGTGGCCCCCGAGAACAGCAAAAAGACGCCGTAGAGCACCGTGCCCGCAACGAGCATGATGGCATTAGATCCCCAAAACGAAGGCAGGATCTCATCCTCGCGCTCGGCAAAGAGCATGTCGGCCAAAAAGCGCGTGACCGGCATGGAGAAAAAGCTTGTGAGCGTAAGCGAGGCCAGCAGTGTATAGGTCACCATGCACACCAGCAGATCCTGGTTGGCGCGCCCCACGCCCCACAGACCGCACAGCACCAAGATACCCACCTGGAGTAGCACGCCCAGCAGCATGGGGCCCGTGCACACAATGCCGGCGTAGCCATAGGCGCGCATCGTGGCAAACAGACCCTTGCGCCTAAATAGGCGCTTGAGCTCAAAACCGATTCCGGCCACCGGCTACTCCCCCTCTCTGGGCAGGTCAAACGCGCGCGCCGTCTCGTCGTACAGCGCGCGATAGTTGGCGAGCATCTGCTCGTGCAAAAAGTACGTGGCGACGCGACGCTGGCCGCGCTCCCCCATCTCAATGCGGCGGGCGCGGCTTGTGCACATGCGCTCCATGGCATCGGCCAAGCCCTTGCGATACATGGGCGGCGCCACAAAACCTGCCACGCCAAAGTCATCGCCCGGGGCGCCTTCGAGCAGCTCGCGGCAGCAGCCCACCTCGGTCGTCACGCAGGGACGGCGCGCTGCAAGCGACTCCAGCACGCTGAGCGGCTGGCCCTCGGAGATGCTCGTCAGAATGGTAAAGTCGAGCTTTTCCATGTACTCGACCACGTTGACGCGGCCGGTAAAGATCAGGTCGCGCACGCCCAGGGTGTCGACGAGCGCATGGCACTCGGCGCCGTACTCTTCGTCGTCCACGCCACCCATGATGTGCAGACGCACCTTGGGCAGGCGCTCGTGCAGCTCAAAGAAGGCATAGATCATGGTCTTGACGTCCTTGATGGGCGCCAGGCGCACCACCGCGCCAATGTCCACCCAGCCGTCATCGGGCTTTAAGGGAATGTCCTTAAAGCGGTCAAACTGGATGCCGTTGGGAATAACCATGCATTTGTCCGCATCGCAGCCCATATCGATCTGCGTCTTGCGAGCGTTATGGAACAAACTGGTCACGCGGAAGGCGCGACGGTAGATCTCCTCCGAAAGCAGGTAGAAAAAGCGGATCCAGCGGTCCTTAAACGACGGCACCACCCAGTCAGCGCGAATGATCTCTTCCTCGCGTTCGCGAGTATAGATGCCATGCTCGGTCAGCAGCACCGGCGCATGGTGAACGCTTGAGCCCAGGCAGGCGAGCAGGCCACCGTAGCCGGTCGAGATGGCGTGGTACACATCGGCCACCGGCACCTCGCTGCCCAGAAGGTAGAGCACGGGCAGCAGCATGGAGCGCATGGTGTGGAATGCATCGGCAAAGGGCGTGTATGGGTACTCGGCCAGGCACACGTCGCGAAAGATATCCATAAAGGCGCGACTCTGCAAAAACGAGAGCGGATGCACGCGACGGCGCTGGAAGATATCGAATAGCACGTCCCAGTCCGGATTGGAGAGCGACACCAGGCGGCGCAGCGCCTCGCGCTCGCGGGCGTTAAAGTCGGCCTCTTCTTGCTCGCCCGATAGGCGCAGGGCATCGTCTAGAAACACCTCGTGCACCTCGACCACGTTGCCGGGCAGCTCGTAGACAAACTTGCCGCGGTCGACAGCATGCGCGCCAATCACCCACAGCACAAACTCGTACTCGGGCATGGCCTGTATGTAGCCGTGCATCCAGGTGGACACGCCGCCGTGCACATAGGGGTAGCAACCCTCGAGTACCAAGCAGATTCTCATTTGTCGCCACCCTCCTTGCGTGCAATGGTCACCGTCTTGTCCGTGGCTTTGACCAGGTACAGGTCGCCCATCAGATGCGTAATCTCGCCACCCGTGACTGCACCTGGCTCACCGTTGTTGGCGCGGAACATGAGCCACGCCTCGTCGTGGAAATTGCCCAGGCTGAGCGTCCAGGCATCCGCACTTGTATCCACGCTCACCGTCACGGACGAAAAGCGCTGGATGGCGCCCGAGCATTCCGAACCGGTCTGGCGCCGCAGGTCGGGCGCAGACTTGGTAAGCCACTCCAGGTAGTTGGTCAGACCGCCCTTGTAGACCTCCCAGCCCTCCTTGGCTCCGCGACCGGGATCCAGTAGGTCGTCCGGATGCATAAAGTGCGTACTCACGTAGTGCATGTTGAGCTCGGACACGGCTGCCAGACGCATATAGGAATCGTTGACCATGCCGCCCGAGACAATACGTGGCTGCTCCACAATGCCATCGCTCGCCACGCCAAACTCCTGCACATAGGGCAAGTCGGTGCCATCCTCAAAATACGTACTGGCGATGGTCTTAATGCGCGGAACGTCAGTGCCGATAAGCTTGCGCGCACGGGCCGAAAGGATATTCGACGGTGGCACATAGACCGAGCCATGCGCGTTGGGCAGTACCTCGTCCTGGAAGGCTATAAGCTCGTTGAGCGATGCGACGAGCGCCTCCTTGTTCTTCCACGTCTTGTAGTCGTACAGTGTGCCATAGTCGGTATCCCAGAGCGCCAGCGGCTGATGGTTGTAGCCGTGGAAACCCAGCTCTCCGCCCATCTGCAGCAGCATGCCGCCAAAGTAGCGGAACTGCGTGGTATCGGCCTGGCGCGCGGGCTCGGTCTGGTTGACCGCGTCCTCGTAGTTTTCGATCATCACGCCGGTAAAGCGAACGCCATATTTTTGCGCGAGCTTTTGCAGATCGGGCCACCAGACCTTGGTATAAAAGTCGGCGATAGAAAGCCCGTAGTCGCGCTTGATATAGGTGCCGTCGCCCGAGGGCACGGGGCTGGGAAAGTCGTCCAGATAGAAGACGGCGCTGTTGATGACGGGGTAGGCCGTGGCATCGCCCAGCAGACTGATCGCCGCGGCGTAAAAACCGCGCATGACCTTGTCATAGATACCGATATTGCACACCACGGTGCGACCGCTACCGCAGTCATTCGACCAAATGAGCGGGGCGCCCGCATCGCCGGTCTTAGCCCACACACGAGCCGTCTCGCGCAGCGAAACCGAAAGCGACGAATCAAAGGGGTCCGAGAGCTCGTAGCGCTCTCCCCCGCCCAGCATAAAGTCCTCGCTCGGCACAATGCTTTCGGCTTTTACATAGTCATATCCGGCAGATTCAATGCCAAGCTTGGGAGCAATCACTTGCAGATAGCCCGAGTTATCCGGAGGCATGGCGAGCATAAGCGAACCGCCGGCACTCACCCAACTCATAATGTCGCTCAGGTGCGTACCGAGCCCATCGAGCGACGGCATGAGCAAAATCACGCGATCGTAGGAGGTCAGCGAGGGAATGGCATCCGCGCCGTCCAGCGCAAGGTCCACGTCGCGGTGCGCGATCTTCATATCGAGCAGAATCTGGTCGAACTGCTCCTTTACGTCCTCGACGCCAGCTTGATCGGAATCGGTAATGACCAGGCACGTGGGCTTTTGGCCAAATATTGCCGAGGAGGCCGGAACCGCATCGTTGGCGGCAAGCATCCCCAGCTTATGCTGGCCCGCACTGTACTGCACGCCGGCGCGCTCCACCAGCAGCACGGCCGCCATGGCAATAAAGACCGCCCACACCACAAGCAGCCCCATCCAGCGAAAATGGCCCGCACGGTCGCGGATATGCTGTACCACGCTCATCGGGCCTCCTCTCCGTTGCGCCAAAACGCCAGTTCCTCGCGGTTGGCGGCGCTCAAGTATACATGCTGTTTGTCAATCGCATCAATCACACGGTGGACCTCGTCACCGTCGCGGCGCATCACCGCAAGGCGCAGACAAAGCATCCAAACCTCCTGCTCCTCGGGCACATCGAGCACCAGCTGGTCGGTCACGGCCTGCGCCTCGTCGATCTGTCCGACATCGGCCAGCGCCGTCGCGTATCGAATGCGAAGCTCAAGGGTGTCCTCGCGCTCGCAGCGACGCGCAAGCAAACGCGCGTACTGTTGGCGCTGAATCTGAGCCACGCGCCCCTCGGCCAGACCCGAGCCCAAGTATTCACCAAGAAAATCGCAGTATTCGTTGAGGTTTTGCGCGCTCGGGTCCGTCTTAAAGGCACGCTCCAGCTGCTGCAGTTTAAGGTCGGACTCCTTGGAGATCTGCGCCACCGCCGTCGCGGCATAGTGAGCCACCTCAACGTCGTCGTTAAGCTTAGCCGCCTGCAGCTGCGCCAGGTACGCTTCGGGCTCCTCGGTGAGCATGGAGAGCATTAGGCGACGCCGGTCTGCCGGATCGTTGACGATGAGCGCCTCCTCGAGCGGGATCACGCCCGCATCGGCTTCACGGTCGTGCACTAGGATGCTGCGATGAAGGTCGTCGTTGAAGCGCAGCGACTCCAGTGCAGACTCTTTCAGCCCCTCGCCAAACACCGCGCTGCGGACCGATAGCAGAACCACCAGCAACGGGCCCCACAGCGGCACCAACACTATTACAGCCAGCATGTGCCCGCGCACCGGCAGCAGGCCCAACTTCATGAGCGTCCACAGTATCAGGCAAACCAGCGCATGAATCAGCAGCAAGACGGCAGCAACGACAAGCGAGATCAAGCGACACCTCCCTCACCGTCGCCGGTGTAAGCGATGTGCTGCAGCAGCGCCACGATGTCCTCGCCGTCGACGGGCTCCACCGCAATCTGCTTTGCGCTCAGGCGCTCGCGGATAATGGGCAGATCGCACGCCTTTGCCTGGCGCATAAGCAGGTAGAGCATGTCACCATCGACCAGGCCCGCCGCATCGCTCTCGCGGATTGCCGACCCAATTGCGCCCACCAGCTCGCCGACAGGCTCCATGCCCGGTACCACGCGCAGGAGCAAAAAGCTGCCCATCTTGCCATCTGCCAGCGCCTGCACGGCCGCGAGCTCTTGGCCAAAGGCAGCCTGCTTGAGCACGCAAGTGCCGTCAACGCAGCGTTTATCCTGTGCCACCGCCTCATAGTCAAAGGCACGGCCCAGCGCGCTTTCGACCAGGCCGCACAAGATGCGGAACAGGTTTTGGTAATAGAGCGTCATTTGGTTTTCGGCCGCACTACGCACAAAGATCAACACGGCGGGTGCCCCATCGCGCTCGATTGTGTATCCAAACATGGGAAGCCCCGGCGTCAGCTCGCGGTTCACCCACAGGTTCGAACGACCCCCGTCGCCCAAAAGGGGCGCAAGCTGCTCAAGCGTAAGCGAGCGTGCGGCATCTTCGGCAATCGCGGGACTTGCTGCCACCAGGCGTGCAAATGCTCCGCCAGAAACATGGTAGATCGTCACCGAATCGTTCTCGAGGATCTCGCCCAGAAGCTCGCAGCACTTGCGATAGATGTCGCGTGGGTTGAACACGTCGAGCTCCTGCGTCACGGCAAAGATCTTGCCAAAGCTGTCGTGGCGACCCACGATCTGGCGCCTGTACGCGCGCTTGTCCTCGATCGCGTCGTGGTAGAGCTGCGTAAGGAACGTATTGCGGTTGCGCACTAACTCGTTATGATCGCGCTCCGCCCTAATGGCTTCGCTGTTGCGCAGCTGCACATAGCCGCACACGGCACCCACAACAAAGTATGCAATAAACGGCAGCCAGTTGGACGGCTCGTAGAACAGGCCCTGGAAGGTATAGCCGTACAGAGTAAAGTAACTCGCAGCCAAACCCACCGACGCCAGCAGCGCCGCAACCAGGCCAAAGTCCAAGCCATACAGCGTGCCGATCAGCACCACGTAGAGCAGGCGATAATCGAGCACGTTGAGCTGGGTCGATTGGGAGAACAAGCGCTCCAGCACCTCGAACAGAACCCAGGCAACGCCCGTCTCCAAGCATTTGACAGGCAGCGTGCGCATTTGAATGCGGTCGATGGCCGCGCGCAAGGGGTTGACCTTCTTTGCGCGACCAGCATCCCAGCGAGCCTGAATGGTCGAGAGGTCGCGCAGCAAGTCGTAGCGCTGAAACCAGCCATAGCGCACGCGAGCGACGTCGCTGGCGTGCAGGGCGTAGCCGGCAGATTCGCCATAGGCAACTGAGAGCCCTGGGAACAGCGCCTGAAGGGCCTCGCCCACCTCACCCACCGTGTGATGGAAGGTATCGGCTACATCGAGCGTCTCAAAGTTGCCATCCCAGCTGTCGAAGATACGGCGTACCAGCACCGAAAGTTCCTCGGCACACAGCAGCGGAAACGCCGCATCCTGCGCGCCCTGCAAAGCGGCCGATCCGGTTGAGCATGCGTCGAACATCGGCACCAAAAACGGGTCCTCCAGCGCGGCAGACGCGGTATACAGGAACGGCACGCGCAGGATCTTGGTCTGAACGCCCTCGCGAGCAGCGTAGTAGCGGCACAGGTCGTTGGCTGCGTGCGCGATAATGCCCTTGCCCGTTCGCCCCGCGGCATCGGCGGCACCCTCGGCACCCGCGGGCCCCGCTACATACAGTAGTTGGACCCGGCGACCCGCGCACGTACGAAAGACCGAGCGCAGCAGCTCGATATCGCCCACGGTATCGGTATGCGGGGTAAGGAAATTAGACAGGTAGACCACGCGGTCGAACTCGTAGGCCTGATCCAGGTGCTGGAGGAGCTCTTTCCACGAGGCATGGGGCGACGACTCGTCGCGGCGCGCTTCCGCGGCAGCGACGACCTTAACGTGGTCCCCGGGGAACGCCTTGGCGCAAAAGTCATCGTCAACATATGCGGTGTTGCCAACAACCAGCACCTCCATAGCGCACCCTTCCTCTAAAATCCACTTCTGTCATAGTCAAACATGCGTATTTTACGCTGTCAACGCGAGCTGGAGCGCCTTTAAGGCTGTTTTAAGAACTTTTTTAGGGAATGTGGGGACTTCGAGAGTCCAAAATGAGCGCCCAATCCGGAAGTATGCGGCAAATTCAAGACATGCCGACAACACTGGATAGTAGCAACGCTTCTACCTGCGGCTTCTGTTCATGAAAAGGACCATGCTAATCCCACTCCTCGATGCGGGTGAGATACGGATCGGCGCCGTAGCGACCGGACAGGTATTGCTTGTCGAAAGCCGCGTTCTTGCTTACCAGATTACCGTTTGCCTCGTGGATGTCGGCGAGAGACCACAGTTGGCTCGCCTCCCCCTCGCCGCGCGCAGCGAACCATATCTCGTCACGGCGGAACACATCGTTTCGCATGGTAGACACGTCCTGGGACGAGAAGATGAGCTGTGCGCCACTCTTGTTGACCTCAGGATCCTTAAACAGCAGGATCACATAGCGAAGAAGCTTCGGGTGCAGTTTGGCGTCGAGCTCGTCTACCACAACGGTGCCACCACACTCAAGCGCTGCCATCAGATACGCAGCCAACCCCATGAGCTTCTGGGTGCCGGCAGATTCCTCGGATAAACGCAGCTCGTACGCTTTGCCGCCCACCTCGTGTCTCACGAAGACGCGCCGGCCGCGCCATTCCGGCGCCCTCTCCACTCTGAAGCCGTCAATACGCACATCAACGGCGCGCAAAAAACGCGTGACCTCGCGCGAGTCGCCCTCGTCGAGCATTTGCTCGAGCATCCGCTCCAGGTAGGAACTGTTGTAGTTGAGAAACACAGCGTCGAGAAACCATCTGGCCGCCTCCTGGACCACCGGTGCATCGAAGTTGATGCAAAGGAACGATAGGTACGGCAGACTTGGGTTGAACCTCGCGGCCGTCACAAGCTTACGCAGTGTGGGGCCGAGTTCAACCTTTGTATCCTCGCGCTCGAACAGCATCGCCGTGCGTGACGCTCCCAATTTTCGCCGCCACAGGCCTTCGGACACGATCTCGTCCGCATGCACGGACAGGGCATAGCGGTACTCGTGCTCACCCGCGCGATAGTAGAGCTCGAACTCGGTGGGCTCGGCAGCAGACACATCATCGAACTTAAACGCCGAACAACGGGGTATCAAAGGGCGATCGCCCTCTGCTGCATCAGCACTGGCAGACAGCAGTCTTATCGGTCTGGCCACCGCCGAGCGAACGTAATCAAGAGACTCGAGCAGATTAGACTTGCCGCCAGCGTTGGGCCCGTACACCGCAGCCACCGGAAGGAAACTCTGCCCGTCGGAACACTCTATGAGGGAACGCTCAAACTCCTTCATCGGCGTCGCCTGCATGGAAAGCTCCACCTCATCGCGATAGGATCTATAGTTCCTGAAGGTGAACTGGCAAAGCATCGTCCTCAACATTCCTTTCATTGTTTTGAAAAGATATTTCAGAGTTTTTATTTGATTATAGAGTTTAAGCAGGCTAAATCAAGTGCTTGCTACACCAATGACAGCAGGCGCAAGGTGCCAAACCGCCCATACTCGACCATCCCATTGCCGGAATGGCGTTTAGCTAGCACGTTACGCATTACATGCATGGAAAAAGGGCAACACTCTATCAGAAAGCGTCACCCTTAAAGCTCCCAAAGAGCTTTTGTATTGAGATATGTACTCTACACCTCAATGAAGTGAACCATCATACCGCACCACCTCGTTTTCAAAACGCCCAAATATGCGCTCCAATGCGAACATCGAATCGACAGCATCGTTTACAACCTTCACCGCAATGATGAAGTCATTTAACGACAGTGGGCACACCATTACGGGCCGCTGTCGCTATGGAGCCGAACCCTTATCCCCTCGGTGGGAAGGGGTCGTGGCCATGGGAATCCCTTGCGCGAATCCTTCCGTCGCGACGATGGACAATCAACTCCGATTCTTGATTGGAGCAAATGCGTCGACCGAGCTTTATCGCCTCGCTCTGGGTCGTCGTAACGAAAGAAGCGCGACTTGTTCCCTCGCCCTTAACCTGCCAATTGCCATCAGAACGCTTCGTAACGTGCTGATTTCTGCCTTTCATACTCACTTCACCTTCAATTCTGAACTCGCCGATATGTCTATAGCATGAGATATGTGACAGGTACCTTCGTGCCGATTTTTAAAAGTGTAGCCACTGGCGCGGACATAAAATGAAGCGCACGCAACGAGCACGTTGATCTTTTTGTCTTCTGGCAACCCTGCAAACCAAAGCGAAAGAGCAGAAAGGGTGCTGAAGTTCACATCCAAAGAAGCTCATATCGACGACCTGATGGACAGGCGCCTCCATATGAACGCAGCCGGCTACTACCATGGTCTACCCGGCGAGCAGAGCGTTTCATTGGTAGCGTCTTTAGCGTACGGGATGGGCATCTATGCCAACTGGCTCTTGCCGATCTACTGCATGTTCACGGAGCAAGAGAGCAAGATCGCAAACAATACCGTCGTGATTACCGGGCGAATGATCGATGGGTTCCGGTGCGCCGACGCCAGATCGGTATCTTGCGATATGGCCACGTCGAGCGGCAGTTGAATCGCAAGATCGATTCTGGAGGTGACATTCCCTACACGGATGCCCCCGCACGGCCTCGCGCAGCCATGTCAAGCATGCTGTAAAATATCGTCAAAAAAAGAGGGCCGACGCATCAACCCTCTTCAGGTGTCGCCCGAGAGCTTCCACCGCAATTGGCTATATTCTACTCGATATCCTGTGTTTGTCTACGGGCCCCAACACAAGTGAAAACTATCTTCATCTTCAGACGCTGACTTTTAAGTTGCAGCTATATAACTACGGAGTGAATCCATCTTGCTCCTAGCTCCGGTATTAACTATCTTGTGAAAATCCGAGGAGGACAGAGATCCGTGCAGATCTTCTAGCACGTTCGAATAATTTCGAATAACCTGATAGCACTCAGTTTTGGAAACCATCATCTTTCTGAGTAGATAGACAATTAGGACGACATAATCAGTAATAGTTGAAAAGTCTATCGAAGGAACGCCAATCTCGGATGACAGCATCTGGCCAAGCTGATTGCCCACTTTTGCCCTCTTAAACCTAACGTCATAAACGGCACTATTATGAGCAATCGCGTTACGGAGGTCCTTGAGCGCAAAGATAGTACGCTCAAGAAGCCCGGGACCGTCGTAATTGTTCGGAAGCTTTAGGTCATCAGATATGCTCTGTCTAACCGAGCCCTTTAAGCACGAATAGAAAACACCGAAGTTTCCTAGAGTCATGACCTCGAATAGCGCCCAAATAGGCAAGGGTTTATCGCTGTCGTAAAAATGCCTAACAACAGGGTTCTTGGAATAATTGTACTGAATCAATCTATTGATTTCCGCGCGCAGACCCAGGCGCTTTTTCATAGCAGCGCTATAGTCTTTACTTTTTCTAGGGTAATCACGGTACGCCACGAGCGTTCGAGAGAAAATATCTTCCAGCACGAACGAGTGAGAATCTTCAAGCACGGCTTCTAGCGTATAGTTCTTTAGCGCAGTTTCAATAAACATTACGCTTGGATATAAGAGCGCCTTGACCGCCATATCAAACTCATTTAAGGCAATTACCTCGTCAAAGCTCGTTAAATCCAAGCAGTTGGAAGAATTGCCCACAAAACGATGACCCTTGTAGCCATGATAATAGCCGTAATTCTTCATCTTTCTTTTATGGACAGAGCCGTGCGTCTCTATCCCTTTATCCCTAAGATGTTTCATGAGGCCATTGAGAGTTTTCATTATGGGTCCTTAAGCGCGGAGCCGAAATTGAATTAATTATATCCGCTACCGGACACCACTAGAGCATTATCCCAATCGGTACCGTCCTCATTCCCCTAAAGCTGCAGCATATAACACGACTACGCCACCGGATCATTTGATGGCATCGCGAACGGATCGCTGCAGCTTATTCAACCGAAATAACGGCTCGTCTTCTATCATGCGAAATGACTGCTTTGGACAGCCGTAAATAGGAAGACTGATTCCGGAAGCGACATTTCCTCGCACGAACTCGTCTTTTACGGTGCCCCGGATTCAAGCGTGGCTAACAAGGCAATCCAAGGTATCCCGTGAAGCCTCGTTATCAAAACGCTCAAATATGCGTATCGCCGCGAGTATCGAATCATCGGGTCGCAACCGGTCGAGCGGTGCCTTAAGCCCGACGAGAAGAACCCTGGCCGAAAAATCGATAAGCATGATCACGAAGAGCGGACTCGGCGGCCGGCAATCTAATGCCATGAATCTTCCAAATCATTCTTTAACCCTTGATTGGCAATACATCCCATTATTTATTCAGCGCCATAATGGACCAACCTCAACGCGACATAGAAGAGCCGAAGTCCCGCATCAGAACCTGACTATTATTCCCGCTGCTCCTCCGGAATAAATGCTTGCAATATTATAGCGACGGCAGGAATATGTCGCAGCTCGTCACAGCTATGGTTCGCCATGTAACTGAACGCCTTGATTCTCATCTTCATTGCAACAGCCTCAGGACTCAGCGCAACGCGTTGCGC
>CAJMLP010000022.1:0-33784 GCA_905214215.1 uncultured bacterium
GGCCAGCCCGTGGGAGGCCAGGGCGCCGCTGACCGGTGGACGGCACCGAGCCGTCATCGAAACTGAAGAAGGGGGAGGCCTCGCGGCCTCCCCCTTCTTTGCGTTTACGGGGTGTAAATGACTCAATTACACCAGACGATCTTGTTGTTTTTGGTATTGAGCCTTTATTTAAAGAAAATAAATCGTATAACAAGGGCAACTGCTATGGCCGCAATGATCAAAAGCAGAATTGTCAGCTGATGCTGCTTGCGTCGTTTACTTGACGAAACGAAGATTGACTTTCCCTGTTTTGGCGTTTCGAGATAGCGAGCCGAATGCGTCAAGGTTTGCTTGGGTCGAGGCCCTCTTTGTTGATGAGCGGCGGATGCTTTCATCGGCTCATCACTAGCTGCGCTGTTTTTAGATAATGGTGCGTCTTTCAGATATACAGGGTCTCCCGAGGCAACGCCCATATGTTTACGTCCCGTTTGGGCATCCTCGAGCGTTTGATATCGATTTCTCGTCACATAATCGGGCTCAGGATCATTAATGGGCTCTTGCGAGATGTGAGGGCGATGGAACCGTGGCGGCCGCGTAGAAGTATCTTCGCCCTGTGTCGGCATAAACATATTGTTCTGGTTTTGGTCGTCCATGATGCCCTTTAGCTCGTTACCAACAACGCGTACGCGCTCATTGTAAGCCCCTTGTTATTTGTAGCTGCGAACATACTTCTTATTTAAGCTCTGGTTCAAAGAACCTTAACCTTACTAAGACCTTAGTCATACACACTTAGATATGCTTATAGTACTGGACTCAAAAAACTTTATAGTCGATGTATATATGAGCACTGGGTGGGCATATATAAGAGCGTCAAAAGAAGTCCCAGTCACCTAGAAGATGGCTCGGCAGTCCTTAAAAGGAGTGGTAAACATGGCAAGCATGGTTCCTTATCGTTCGGTTTTTGGCGTTCGTCCTTCTGCTAGCTCGCTGTTCGATCTGTTTGATGATATGACCGACCTTGCAAACAACTCGATTGCCTCCAAGGCGTTCCCCGTTGACGTTGAGGACAAGGGCGATGGCTACGAGGTCAAGGCGTATCTGACCGGTGTCGCCAAGGATGACATCGACGTTGAGCTCAATGAGGGTCGCCTGTCCATCAGCGTGAACGTCGAGGAGAGCGCCGAAAACGAGGGTAAGAACTTCCTCCAGAAGGAGTTTAGCTCGTACAGCGCGACGCGTGGCGTATATCTGAAGGACGCTTCGAGCGAGGGCCTCTCTGCAAAGTATGCTGACGGCATCCTCACCGTTACGGTTCCTAAGATCGTCGAGAAGAAGAACGTCACGAAGATCTCCATCGACTAACGATGGCTCTGCTTCAATCGAGAGTATGAGTTAAGGGGGCTGGGAAGTGATTCCCAGCCCCCTTTTGTTGTCTTGAGGGGCTATTGAATAGTTGTCGGTTGATACTGACTTGCAGGGCGTATCGAGAGCTTCCGTGGCCCTTGAAGACGGGTGGCAGAACTGCCGAGTTCATCATCGAGACTTGCATCAAGCGCGTTGGCATAGCTTTTGACGGTAAGGCTTGGACGATTATTGTCTTGGCTGATATGCATGGCGATGAGCTGTTCGGTGCGATCGGTAACAAGTTCGCGCGCGGCTTCGGCGGCCTGGTTGTTGGAGAGGTGCCCCTTTGTGGACAGGATGCGCTCCTGAAGAAAGCGGGGGTACGCTCCTTCGCGCAGCATAGCTACATCGTGGTTGCTTTCGAGCGCGAGAACTCGACAGTCTTTGAGGATGCCTATGGCCTTGCTCGATAACTCTCCGGTGTCGGTGGCAAACCCAATGGAATCATCGAGAGCATTAAATCGATAGCCGACAGGATTGATGACATCGTGCGATGTTGAGTAGGTTTGCACGTGGATGCCGGCAATGGGGAGCGTGTCGCCGGGGTCAAATTCCTCTACGGGCAGGCGCGCGAGGTTTTCTTTGCATGAAAGGGTGTCCCTGCTGGCAAAGAGGGGACCATGCCAGTGCTTGCACCATACATCGAGCCCCTTGATATGGTCACCATGCTCATGGGTGATTACAAGAGCGGCGACGTCGTCTGCCGAGAGGCCAAGCTCCGCCATGCGTTTAAGTGTCTCGCGGCGGGACAGGCCGTTGTCGATCATGATGAGCCCCTGAGGCCCCTCGACGAGTGCGCAGTTGCCTTTTGAGCCGCTGCCGAGGATATGAAGGTGCAGGCGAGACATAAGATTCCAAAGGATACAATAAGTGCGGACGAATAGAGGAGGAAGCGAATGCCAACGGTATCACAGCATTATGGACACCATGCCACGCCTCGGACGGCCGATGAGGCCAAGACGAGGCAACAGGCTGCCCCTGTGGTGCTCATGGTATCAGGCGGTGCGGACTCGACGGCTCTGCTTCTTATGGCGTGCACATCAAAGCTTGATATCCAAGATGGCCGCGGCGTTGCCCCCATTGCTCGCGAACGCCTGCACGTGCTTCATGTAAACCATCATCTGCGAGGCAAGGCGTCTGACGGCGACGAGGCCTTTGTGCGTGAACTGTGCGCGCAATATGGCTTGCCGCTGTGTGTGGAGCATGCCTATTTTGATGGGGAGTCGGGCAATATCGAGGCGGCTGCGCGCGAGGTGCGTTATGCCGCGGCGCGAAGGTATGTTCGCGAGCTATGTGCCAAGACGGGGGCGCCGAGAACAGCGGCGCGCATCTGTACTGCTCATACGTCTTCGGACCGCGCGGAAACTTTTTTGATGAACGCCATTAAGGGATCGGGCCCAGCTGGGCTTTCGAGCATTCCCCGCCGAAGGAATATCGTGGTGCGTCCCCTACTCGACCTTACCCATAGCGAGCTTGTGGGCTACTTGCAGGTGCAGGGCCAGCCGTGGCGGGAGGACGAGAGTAACGAGGATATCTCGTATCTGCGAAACTACGTGCGCCACCGGGTAATGCCCGTGGTGGCACAGCGCAACGCGAACGTGTGCAAGACGATAGGTGCCGCCTGTGAGATTTTGGGTGACGAAGATGCGTTTCTATCCCAGCTTTCGGCGCAGGCGTTTCGTAGCTGCCTACGAAAGGAGGCGGCGGGTGCGCTGGTGCTCGATGCCAGGCGTCTTGCCGCAGCCGAGGTAGTGATCGCGAGGCGCATCGTGCGATTGGCGATCAAGCGCATCGATTCGGATGCTCGTCCAGAGATGCGCCATGTGGAGCGAGTTCTTTCCTGTGTTGCCGAGGGTGCGGGCTCGGTCACGCTTCCGGCGGGCATTGACGCACGCGTTGAGTTTGGCATGCTGGCGTTTAAAGCGCCGGCGGCTCGTGAGGGCCTGGTTGCGGACTGGGTTACCATACCCGGTCGTTTGCCGTTGGGCGGGGGACGTATGCTGGTCGCAGAGCCGATGGCCGTTGAGCCGGGATGCGATATCGTGCGCCGCGCCCGTGAGCTTGCGGCTGCTGGGGAAGTGACGGCTTTGGTGGACGCGGCGGCCCTGGGTTTTGCCGACGGCGATAGCGAGCGGACTTTGGCGGGCTCGCGCGGCGAGATCCCTGCCGAGGCGCGATTGGCGCGCCTGTGGGTGGACGGTCCCGCACCGGGAGACGTAATGTGCCCGTTAGGCATGAGTGGCCGAAGCAAAAAGGTATCCGACTTACTAGGCGAGGCTCGCATTCCCGTTTCCGAGCGCGCTGGCGTGCCCATAGTGAGGACGGCGCCAGGAGGTGCGGTGGTGTGGGTCGCTGGAGTTCGCGCGGACGAGCGTTTTAAGTGTACGGCGGCGACGCGCGTGGCCTATCTGCTTCGCGTGGTTGACGCGGATTAGCTCTCCGCATCTGCTTTTCTGTGCGACGTTGACGGTATTCCCGCGCTGATGGTGCGCGGGCTGGAAAATATACCCCGTGCGCTGCTAGAATGTGTAGTTCGCGTCCATGCGGCGGTGTGTGGGCGATTAAGCACAAGAAAGGGTTGTCATGGCTTCTCAACATCCGGATATCGAGAAGGTTCTGTTTACGCAGGAGGATATCGACGGTATCGTCTCTCGCCTGGGCGAGCAGATTACGCGCGACTACGCGGGTAAGGACTTGGTGCTGATCGCGGTCCTGCGCGGCGCCGTTGTCTTTATGGGCGACCTAATGCGCAAGATCGATCTGCCGACCAACATCGATTTCATGGCTGTTTCGAGCTATGGCGACGGTGTGAAGTCTTCGGGCATCGTGCGTATCATTAAGGACCTGGATATCGACATCCGTGGCCGCGACGTGCTGATCGTCGAGGACATTCTGGACTCGGGCCTGACCCTCAAGTACCTGATGAAGAATCTCGAGAGCCGCAAGCCCGCCTCGCTGGAGGTCGCTGCCTTCCTGTGGAAGGACGTTGAGGACCGTGTCTCGGCCGTCACGCCCAAGTATGTTGGAACCCATTGCCCCGATGCCTTTGTGGTGGGTTACGGCCTCGACTATGCCGAGCGCTATCGCAACCTTCCGTATCTGGGCATTTTGAAAGCGGAGGTTTATTCGTAAGATGCCCGACGACCGTAACGATAACAATTCTCAGACTCCCCGGGACCCAAAGATCCCGGGGATGCCCGGAGGCAAGAAGCCCACGCGTACGGGCTGGCTGTATTTTCTTTTGGCTTGCGCGCTACTGGGCTATGCCTTCTTTAATATGGGCTCCGGCTTTGCCGGCTCCAGCAATACCGTTAAGCTCGCGACGAGCGAGATGGTCAGCGCCATCAAGCAGGATCGCGTTGAAGATCTGACCTACACAGTTCAAGACGGAAGCGTGACGGGTCATTACTGGAAGACGAAAAAGGACAAGGGCGACACGAGCGAGCTCAAGAGCTTCTCCTCGACCTATGTTGGCTCCGATTCACTTGCCGAGCTCATGGCAGAGCATCCCGACACTAAGTACATCGTCAACACCAATGATCCCGATTTTTGGGGCGACTTGGCGATGAGCGTGCTGCCGACGATCGCCCTGATCGCCATCATGTTCTACTTTATGCGCCAGATGATGGGCGCCAATAATAGGAACATGCAGTTTGGTAAGACCAACGCCAAGACCAACGAGGCCACGCGCCCCAAGGTCAAGTTCGACGACGTTGCCGGTGTGGACGAGGCCGTCGAGGAACTCGAGGAGATTCGCGACTTCCTGAGCGATCCGGACCGCTATCGCAAGCTGGGCGCCAAGATTCCGCGCGGTGTTTTGCTGGTGGGCCCTCCGGGTACCGGTAAGACGCTGTTGGCCAAGGCCGTTGCCGGCGAGGCGGGCGTGCCGTTCTTTAGCATCTCGGGCTCTGATTTTGTCGAGATGTTCGTGGGCGTCGGCGCCAGCCGCGTGCGCGACCTCTTTAAGGAGGCCAAGTCTCAGGCTCCGTCGATCATCTTCATTGACGAGATCGATGCCGTGGGACGTCAGCGCGGAGCCGGTCTGGGCGGCGGCCACGACGAGCGCGAGCAGACGCTCAACCAGCTGCTGGTCGAGATGGACGGTTTTGAGGAGAGCGAGTCGGTCATCCTGATCGCCGCAACCAACCGTCCCGATATTCTGGATCCGGCATTGCTGCGTCCCGGTCGTTTTGACCGCCAGGTCACGGTCGACCGTCCGGACGTAAAGGGCCGCGAGCAGATCTTGCGCGTGCATGCCGAGAATAAGCCGATGGACGAGGACGTTAAGTTTGAGAAGCTCGCCCAGATGACCGTGGGCTTTACCGGCGCCGATCTGGCGAACCTGCTCAACGAGTCTGCGCTGCTGGCCGCTCGCCGCCATCGTTCTGTGATCTCGATGGACGAGGTCGAGGAGTCGATGGAGCGCGTGATTGCCGGACCGCAACGCAAGGGTCGCGTGATGACCGAAGCCGAGCGCACCACGATTGCCTACCACGAGAGCGGTCACGCTTTGGTTGGCCACATCCTGGAGCACTCCGATCCGGTTCACAAGATTTCGATTGTCAGCCGCGGCCAGGCTTTGGGCTACACGCTGCAACTTCCGCAGGAGGATCACTTCCTCAAGACCAAGAACGAGATGCTCGACGAACTTGCCGTGTTCTTGGGCGGCCGCGTTGCCGAGGAGCTTATGTGCGACGACATCACGTCGGGCGCGAGCAACGACCTGGAGCGCGCAACCAAGATGGCACGCGAGATGGTCACGCGTCTGGGCATGAGCGAGGAGCTGGGCACGCAAGTGTTTGGCGAGGCGCAGCATCAGGTGTTCCTTGGTCGCGATTACGCCGATCATCAGGATTACTCCGAGGAGACGGCGCGCCGCATCGATATCGAGGTTCAGCGCATCATGCGCGAGGCCCATCGCCGTGCGGTCGAGATTCTGGATGCCCGTCGCGATCAGCTCGATCTGATGGCGAAGGTGCTGCTCGAGCGCGAGACCGTCGAAGGCGACGCCGTGAATGCCCTGCTCGACAACGAGTGGGATGCCTACCTTGAGCGCGAGGGCGATATCCTGGCGGCCAAGGAGGAGCGCAATGCCAAGGCGGCCGGCATGCCGACCAAGAAGCGCGCGCCTCGTATGAGCGAGGAGGAGCTGGCGGCTGATGCCGCGGCGTTTGCGCAGGCGGCCATGCAGGAGGATGCCGAAGCCGCATCTGATGATGCTGGCGATGACGATGCCGTCAGTGCCGATGCCGACACCGACGAATAGCCCTTTGTAGCAAAAGCCTCCGCGGGGAAACCTGCGGAGGCTTTTTGCATCTGTTGATTGGGGACAGACTTAAATGAGCGTTTTCACGCATTTAAGTCTGTCCCCAATCAACAATGTGGCGCTCTAGTTGGCTAAAGCGTACAATACCGCCTATGCGAAAGGGGAACAGATGATCAACGAAACTATGTTTGCTCGCGGTGCGGAAAGTTCCATCATCCGTGAGATCTTTAGCTATGGCCTTGAGCGCAAGGCGCAGATCGGTGCAGAGAACGTATTCGATTTTTCGCTGGGCAACCCGAGTGTTCCGGCGCCTGCTGCCGTGGCTGAGTCCATTAAGAAGGCCTTGGAGTTGCCGAGCGACCAGCTGCACGGCTATACGCCCGCGCCGGGCCTGCCGCAATGCCGAGCAGCCGTCGCCGAATCGCTCAACCGCCGTTTTGGCACGAGCTATGAGGGCAAGGACGTCTTTATGACGGTGGGCGCCGCGGCTTCGCTCACCTGCACGCTCAACGCCGTTACGAATCCGGGCGACGAGGTCATTGTTATCGCCCCGTACTTTCCGGAGTATCGCGTATGGATTGAGAAGGCCGGCTGCACGTGTGTCGAGGCGCTTGCCGACGAAGACACGTTCCAGCTGAGCGTGGGTAACGTGCTCAAGGCGATCACTGATAAGACGGTGGCCGTCATTATCGACTCGCCAAATAACCCGACCGGTGCCGTGTATACGCGCGACACGCTGGCGCGACTGGCCAATGTTCTGCGCGAGGCCAACGCTCAGCGCGATCCCGAGAATCCGATTATGCTCATTTCTGATGAGCCGTACCGCGAGATCGTGTACGGTGCCGAGGTGCCTTGGGTGCCCTCGATCTACGAGAACACCATCGTGTGCTACTCGTATTCCAAGTCGCTGTCGCTGCCGGGTGAGCGCGTGGGGTGGATCTTGGTTCCCAACACCAATCCGCAGGCTGCCCGTCTGATGCCGGCTGTTGCGGGTGCTGCCCGTACGCTGGGTTTTGTATGCGCACCGGCGCTCTTCCAGCGCGTGATTATCGACTGCATCGATGAGCCGAGCGATGTCGAGGCCTACGCGCGCAACCGCACCGCGCTTACCGACGCACTAGCGGAGTACGGCTACACCTATGTTGAGCCGGATGGCGCGTTCTACCTATGGGTGAAAGCGTTGGAGCCCGATGCGAATGCGTTTTGCGAGCGCGCAAAGAAGTATGAGTTGCTTGCGGTTCCCTCGGACAGCTTTGGTATGCCGGGTTGGTTCCGCCTGGGCTATTGCGTGAGCTACGAAACGATTGTCAATTCGCTACCCGCTTGGAAACAGTTGGCAGACGAGTATCGTTAAAAGTAAAGCGCTCTGCCTGTAATGTTTTACGTGAAACGGGGTTTGGTGTTAAGCCGAACCCCGTTGTCGTGTACGTTGTGTCGTTGGGATGGAGTGGTTTTACGACTATCGAAGGCTATGCGTACAATGAATATACGCGACGGCCATGCCGGATAAGGAGATCCGATGCCCTACCTGCTTTCTTGTGATATCCATACCCATACGATGTTCTCTGCGCATGCATATTCGACCATTGAGGAGAATGTGTACTGGGCGGCAGAGCGTGGCCTGCAGGTGCTCGGATCTGCCGACCATCTGAGCTCTATGGTTTCGCCTTGCCCCAATGACCTGCGCAGTTACCAGTTCTTTATCAACCAGGATGTCTGGCCTCGCATTTGGAGTGGCGTACTGGTGCTGCGTGGTGCCGAGGCCGATATCGTTTCGTTGGACGGAAGCCTGTTTGGCGAGGACACTCCTGTCACGCTTGATATTGCCGGCGATCCGTTCAGCCGCCAGCATTCGCTGTTCGATTTGGTTACGCGCAATTTGGATTATTTGGTAGCAAGCGTGCATAATCCGCAGATTGCCGAAGGTGCGACGCTTGCCCAGGCGACCGAGATGTATATCAATGCCCTGGAGCACCCCAAGGTGTTTGTGCTGGGCCACACGGGTCGCTCGGGTGTTCGCTTTGATATCGATGAGGTGCTGATGGCGGCTAAGGCCAAGCATAAGATTATCGAGATCAACAACCATAGTCTTGAGCATGGTACCGATGCCGAGCATTGGGGCGTGTGCCGCAAGATTGCCGAGCGCTGTGCCGAACTGGGCGTGGGGATTGGCGTCTCGACCGACGCGCATATTGGTATGGCAATTGGCAAGCTCGACCAGGCGCGCAAGATGCTCGATGAGATTCACTTCCCGCTGGATTTGATCGTGACGCGCGACCGCGAGACGCTACTGCGCGAGATGGCGGCAGCCGGCGTGTGCGACCTGCGCAAGAGCATGTAACGGGCTCATATAGCCAACGAAAGGGGGCGGTCCAGACTGGCCGCCCCCTTTTTTGTCCCAAAATCTACCGGGGTGGGTTAGCGGCGCTCGAGGATCGCTACGGTTTCGGTGTGGTCGGTATGGGGGAACATGTCGACCGGTGTGATCTTGAGCAGGCGATAGCCTCCGTCGAGGAGCTGGTGCAGGTCGCGCTCTTGGGTCACGGGGTTGCAGCTGATATAGGTGATGCTGCGCGGCTTGAGCGCGCAGGCGGCCTCGAGGAACTCGGGGGTGGAGCCGGCGCGCGGCGGGTCGATGGAAAGGACGTCGACGCGTTCGTTGTTGTCGGCGGCATCGAGGATGTAGTCGGTGGCGTCGTCGGCCATAAACCAAGCGCTGCGGGTGAGACCGTTGAGCTCGGCATTGCGGCGTGCGTCGGCAACGCCCGCGGGGTTTCGCTCCACACCGAGCAGCATGATGCCGACGCCCTTGTCCTGGGCATCCTTTGCGGCGCAAAGGCCGATGGTGCCGCTGCCGCAGTAGGCATCCATAAGCACGTCGCCCCGGCGCAGGTCCATGCCTTCGATAGCGAGCCGGTAGAGCAGCTCGGTCTGCTGCGGGTTGGTCTGGTAGAACGCAGTGGGGGAGATGTCGAACTCGCAGCCGAGCAGCTGGTCGCGCATGCACTCAGCGCCATGCACGATGCGGGTCTCCTCGCCCAGGATGGCGTTGCCAGGGCGTCCGTTGATGTTTTGGGCGACGGTGACGATATGCGGATCGAGCGCGGCGACGGCCTCGAAAAACTCCTGCGCATGCGGCAGATCGCGCTGGGCAGTCACGAGGGTGACCATGATCTGATCAGTACGCCAGCCGCAGCGAACGACGGCGTAGCGAAGCAAGCCCAGATGCTTGTCCTCGTTAAAGGCGGGAATGTGTAGGCGCTCGGCCTCATGCGCGATGCCGTTGAGAATCTGGCGGGCGCCCGGTGCCTCGACAGGGCATTCGGGAACGGCAACGATTTTGTGCGTACCGCGCTCAAAGAAGCCGCAGCGGACAGCACCCTCCTTACCAGGAGCAAACGGAGTGGCAGCCTTATGACGAAAACCGCGCGGCGCAGGATACTTGCCCGGGTCGCCAAGGGTAACGCCCATACCGCGAATGGGATCAACGGCAATACCCTCGCGCTCGCAGAGCTCAGCAAACAGCTCCTCCATAGCAGCCTGCTTGGCCGCCAACTGCTTCTTATAAGGACGATTGAGCGCCGTACACCCACCACAAGCTTTCATGATGGAACAGGGGGATTTGGGATCCACAGCCTTGCGCGCAGGCGGAACCGAATCGTTACGCGGACGCTTGGAGCGAGTCTGAGGTGCCTTATTCTCGTCCCGGCGAGAGTCAGAACGCTTGGCCTTAGCCCTGCTCTTAGTCGATTTGCTTTTTGCAGCTTTAGAAGACTTGGATTTCGTAGAAGATTTCTCCTCCTTCGACCCCTCAGTCGCCTCCATCAAAGCACGACGAGCCCTACGCTCCGCACGAGATTCTGCCATCAATAACTCCACTAATTCATGAATTTAAGCTGCAAGTATTGTACCGTGCCAAGCCAGCAGACGATATGCAAGCGGTTTATTCGTGTCAGTGATAAGCCCAACGACGGTTGCCCGCCGCGTGAGGGGTGTGGGGGTTAAGTTTATCGCGAGTTCCGCACGAACAGGAGGCCACTTAATGTGGCCTCCGTCGTGAGCAGGACTGTAGAGCAGGAAACTTAACCCCCACACCCCTCACGCGGCGGGCAAATTCGCCTTGTGCTCTATCACGCTAAAGTGTATGATTCTGAACGTTATATGACTCACTTTACCTAACTAAAGTGCCACCAAGGGGGATACCATGAATACCGATATGTCTCGTCGTCAGTTTGTTGGTCTAGCCGGCTCGCTCGCCACGGTGCTTGGCCTTGGTCTTGTCGGCTGTGGCGGTGGTGCCGGCAAGGGCTCTGCTGCCGGCTCTTCAGCAGCCAAGGATGTGAAGGGCGCTGCGGAGTCCAAGAAGCTCGTGGTGGGCTTTGACAAGTCCTACCCTCCGTACGGCTTTGTGGGCGACGACGGCGAGTACACGGGTTTTGACCTTGATCTGGCCAAGGCCGTTGCCGATAAGCAGGGCTGGGAGGTCAAATACGAGGCTATCGATTGGGATGCCAAGGATACGCTGCTTAACTCGGGCGCCATCAACTGCATTTGGAATGGCTTTACCATGGAGGGCCGCGAGGACGACTACACGTTCTCCGAGCCGTACATGCTCAATGAGCAGGTGCTGGTGGTCAAGAGGGACGCGGGCATCAAGAGCTGGGATGATCTTGCCGGCAAGACCGTGATTACCCAGACCGATTCCGCTGCGCAGGATGTGCTCGAGGGCGACCAGAAAGATCTGGCGGCGACGTTTGCCACGCTCGACACCATCGGTGAGTACAACACGGCCTTTATGCAGCTCGAGAGCGGTGCGGTCGATGCCGTGGCTTGCGACCTTTCGATTGCCCAGTATCAGCTCGCCGCCAAGCCCGATGCCTATACGCAGCTTGATAAGCCGCTGTCTAGCGAGCACTATGCCGTCGGCTTTAAGAAGGGCGATACCAAGTCGGCCGACGCCGTGACCGAGTCGCTCAAGGCACTCTACGAGGACGGCACAGTCAAGGATCTGTGCGACAAGTATGCAGAATACGGTCTATCCTTCGACAACTGGGTGCTCAAATAGCCACAGCACCCAACCTTGCGGCTCCAACCCTCCTCGCGTACCAAAGTACGCTTCGTCGGGCTTGTCGCTCGCAATCTTGGGCACTGTGTCTATTTGAGAATGAGATCCGCTGTTCTGATGCTGCGAAAGAGAGCTTAGGTTGTCTATTCAGGTCATGATGCAGATGCTTGGCCAGGGGTTCTTGGTCAGTTTGCAGCTGTTTGTGCTGACGCTGCTCGGGTCGATTCCGCTGGGAATCCCCGTGGCGTTCATGCGCATGAGCAAAATTGCGCCGCTCCGCTGGATTGCGCGCATCTATATTTCGGTGATGCGCGGTACGCCGCTCATGCTACAGATGTTTGCCATCTACTTTGCCCCGTACTACGTGTTTGGCATCTCGCTCACGCCCGATTCCAAATGGACGGCGTGTGTCGTGGCGTTCATCATCAACTACGCCGGCTACTTTGCTGAGATCTATCGATCGGGCCTGCAGTCCATTCCGCGCGGTCAATATGAGGCCGCCGAGGTGCTGGGCTACTCGCGCCTACAGACGTTTTTGTACATTGTGATGCCGCAGGTCGCTAAGCGCATTTTGCCGGCGATGGGCAACGAGATCATCACGCTGGTCAAGGACACATCGCTGGCGTTTGCCATTGGCGTGGGTGAGATGTTCTCGACCGCCAAGGCGCTGGTTGCCTCGCAGGTGAGCATGGTGCCGTTTGCGATCGCGGCGCTGATCTACTGGGTCTTTAACTTCGTGGTCGAGATGCTGTTGGGCGCCGCCGAAAAGAAGCTGGACTATTACCATGACTAACTCGGTGATGAAAATTGAAAGCGCGCGCAAGGCGTTTGGCGGCAATGAGGTGCTCAAGGATATTTCGCTCGAGGTCAAGCGCGGCGAGGTCGTGGCGATTATCGGGCCTTCGGGTGGCGGCAAGTCCACGCTGCTGCGTTGCGCCACACTGCTCGAGACACTCGACGGTGGCTCGCTTTCGTTTGGCGACCTTGCCGTCGCGACGGATGCGGGTTCGGGCGCGGTGTATGCGAAGGGCGATGTGCCCAAGCAGGCGCGCTCGCGATTCGGCCTGGTGTTCCAGAACTACAATCTGTTTCCGCACTATACGGTGATGAAAAACATCACCGACGCGCCGATCCGCGTGCTTAAGCGTCCGCGCGAGCAGGCGGAAGCCCGCGCTCACGAGCTGATTGCGCAAATGGGGCTGACGGGCAACGAGAACAAGGTTCCGTGTGAGCTTTCGGGCGGTCAGCAGCAGCGCGTGAGTATTGCCCGCGCCCTAGCGCTCGATCCGGAGATCCTGTTCTTTGACGAGCCGACCTCGGCGCTCGACCCCGAGCTGACGGCCGAGGTGCTGCGTGTCATTAAGGACTTGGCGGCGCAGAACATGACGATGGTGATCGTGACCCACGCAATGCAGTTTGCGCGCGATGTTGCCGACCGCGTGGTCTTTATGGATGGCGGCCGCATTGTCGAGGAGGGTCCTGCCGATCAGGTTATCGGCCATCCGCGCGAGCAGCGCACGCGTGAGTTCTTGAGCCGTATCGAGGGGTAGGCTCAGGTATTTACTCAACTATTAATTGAGGCGAAGCCGCCGCAGGTCTTACCGTCTGTGGCGGCTTTTTGTTTGCATCGACGGGGTTCAATAATCGCCTCACAAGCTTGTCTCTTCCTCTCGCCGTCTGTATTCATACGCGTGCCGAAAGGTGTGCATGGATGGGCGGCTGCAAGGGTAGGGTGGTGGCATAGGACATTTGGAGGGTGAGTCGGCTCGGCTGCCGACCATGCTGCTCCTGGGACGGCACCGACCGCGAACTCTCCCCGTTGGCGTCGCGCATTGCGCGCGGCCCTGCAAGGAGGTCATCATGGGTGCTCCCAAGACCGGTAACGTAAGGAACGTGGTGCTCGTAGGCCAAGGCGGGGTGGGCAAGACTTCACTCGCCGAGGCCATGCTCCACCTTTCCGGCAAGACCGCCCGCCTGGGCGGCCACGACGGCACCAAGCCCACGCTCGACTATGACCCCGAAGAGGTCAAGCGTGCATTTTCCATCTCGACGACCATTGCGCCGATCGACTGGAAGGGCGCGCGCATCAATGTGCTCGATGCCCCGTGCTATCCCGATTTTATCGGCGACGCCTATGCCGCGATGAGCGTCTGCGAGACGGCTCTGTTTGTGGTCGACGCCGAGGCCGGCCCGCAGCCTACAACGGTTAAACTCTGGTATGCCGCCGAGGACCTGCGTCTGGCGCGTGCGGTGTTTGTAAACCGCCTGTCGCGCTCCGAGGCCAGCTTTGCGACTACGATGGATCTGCTGCAGGAGCGCTTTGGTACGCGCCTGGGCGCCGTGACCCTTCCCTGGGGCGAGGGCGAGGACTTTGACGGCATCATCGACCTGGTGCGCATGAAGGCGCGCCACTGCAACGGCGCCGAGGCCGTTGAGTCGGAGATTCCCGAGGAGTATCGTGCCCAGGCCGAGGAGGCCCATGACCATCTGTGCGAGCTGGTGGCCGAGGCCGACGACGAGCTGATGATGAAATACCTGGAAGGCGAGGAGACACTGACGCAGGAGGAGCTCGAGGGCCTGCTGTCGAAGGCGATCGCCGAGCGCATCTTTGTGCCGGTCTTTGCGGGCGATTGCATTAAGGAGCAGGGCGTCAACTCGCTGATGGACGACATCGCCACGTACTTCCCGGCGCCGACGGACTACGGCGAGATGCCGCTCATCGACGGCGATTCGCTCAAGATCTCGAGTGACGATGACCGCCCGGTGGCGTTTGTGTTTAAGACCCTGGCCGATCCGCAGCAGGGTCGCATCAGCTTTATCAAGGTGCTGACGGGCACGCTTGAGCCGGGCCTTGAGCTGATCAACGCGCGTACCCGCAAGAGCGATCGTCTGGCCCACCTGTATGTGATGTGCGGCCGCGATATGACCGAGGTTGGCCACGCTTATGCCGGTGACATCATCGTGGCACCCAAGCTGGCGGCCGAGACGGGCGATACGCTCTCGATTACCGGCAAGGTCGAGGCTGCGGCGTTTAAGTTCCCCAACTCGCAGTACCGCATTGCCATCGAGGCCGAGAATCGCGGCGACGAAGAGAAGCTCTACACGTTTATCGAGAAGGCTTGTAAGGCCGATCCGACCATGAGCATCGACCGCGACGAGGAGACCGGCCAGACCATCATCTCGGCGGTGGGCGAGGCACAGGTTTCGGTTCTGCTCAATCGTCTGGAGGACCGCACCAAGGTCGCGGCCAAGAGCGTGCCGATCCGTATTCCGTATCGCGAGACTATCCGCCGCACGGCAAGTGCCCAGGGTCGTCATAAGAAGCAGACCGGCGGCGCCGGCCAGTATGGTGACTGCTGGCTGCGCGTTGAGCCGCTCATTGGGCCCGACGGCACGAGCGACGGCTACGAGTTTGTGGATGAGGTCGTGGGCGGCCGCATTCCGCGCTCGCTGATTCCCGCCGTGGACAAGGGCGTCCAGGAGACCATGAAGGACGGCATCATTGCCGGCTACCCGCTCACGGGCATTCGCGTGGCTGTGTACGACGGCTCGTATCACAGCGTCGAC
This sequence comes from uncultured bacterium, assembly GCA_905214215.1. GTDB lineage: Bacteria > Actinomycetota > Coriobacteriia > Coriobacteriales > Coriobacteriaceae > Collinsella. Next base: position 15,282 of record CAJMLP010000022.1, read on the forward strand.
TCCAACGAGATGGCGTTCCGCGCGGCGGCTCGCATCGGCCTGCGCAAGGCGTGCGCCGATGCCGACCCCGTGGTGCTGGAGCCCATCGAGGAAATCACGGTGACTATCCCCGAGAGCTACGCCGGCGCCGTGATGGGCGACATCTCGGCCTCACGCGGTCGCGTGACGGGTATGGAGACCGATGAGCGCGGCGATACCGTGGTCATTGCCCAGGCGCCGCTGGCCGAGCTGACGGATTACTCGACGCGTCTGCGCTCTATCACGCGCGGCACGGGCGACTTTACCATGAAGCCCGCCGGCTACGAGCAGGTGCCCTATGACGTTCAGGCCAAGCTGGTCGAGCGCTATGAGGAGGGCCGCGCCAAGTAGAGCGGGGCTTTGCCTGCAACATGCATGCCGATGCAAGGGCCGCTCTGGGCAATCCAGGGCGGCCCTTTTTGATCCCTGGGGGATTGCAAATCGGTTCTTGTCGTGCTGAGAGGCTAGTCCCCCGAGGCCTGGTTGCGGCCGGTGGCGTAGTCAATCTGCACATGCGGCTGCAGGTTGTAGCAGTACACGTGGAAGCACAGCGTCTTGCCGTGATCTTCGACCGACTGTGCTTCGAGGCGCACGCCGCGGCAGACGAGCTCATCTTCGTTGTACATGGGCGTGACGCGGTAGAGCACGTGGTTGCCCGTGTCGCGGATGTAGTTAAGGATCTGCTCCTCAAACGGCAACATACCCGTCTCGTTGAGATAGCGCGTGCCGGTGAGGAGATTTTTGCGGTTGGCGTTCTCGCCGCAGAGCGACCAGGCGATGAGGTGGCAGCGGTTGTAGAGGCTCTGGCCTGGAATAAAGTCGTAGCGCTGCTGGTGCCATCCGGCGGGGTGGATGCGCGAGATGTCGCCGCGCTCGCCCTGGCCGAGCGACTCGGGGCCTACGCAGGCGAGCGCCTTGCGAGTGCGGCCCAAGCTGTCGAGCTTGGAGAATTTCTTAAAGCAGCCCTCTTCTGTAGCGCGCTCGTATTCATCGAGCGTGAATGACGGCGTGCCGAGCGGGTGCGTGCTGTCGGCGCGAAGGGCAACGTAGGGATTGCCGCCATAGTCGGGAATGCTACTGAGATATACGCCGCGGGCGCGGTCGAGGTCGGGGTTTTCGACCTCGTCGATGGGGGTGGCGGAGCTGTCCTCGGCAGCGCCGTCGCCGGTGTCGGTTGCGGCGGAGTCGGAGTCATCGCCAGAGTCTTGGCTATTTTGAGAGTCCGAGGAACTCGCTGTTCCCGATTCGAGCCGGGCGACCAGGTCTGCCTCGTCGTCGGTGCGGCTGGGGCTCTCGTTTTGTTTTTCGGCCAGAGCCGCCGCCTGTTCATCGCTTTGCGGCGACAGCAGCTTGGGCGCCCCGTCAAGCGATCCCGTAAACAGTGCAAACCCCAGCACCACGGCGGTGCCGATGGAAAGTACTTGCTTGTAGGCGGACTTGCGCGACATTGAGGCTCCTGGAGGGACGGTTGGGAATCTACCAGTCTAGCAGGAGCCGGCAGGGGCCGCTCCACCGAACAAATACTCAAGATTTGGGACAAACGCTACGGATTCATTTGCCTCATATGGAGCTGCAGTGGTTGGGCGTGTGGGACTATTTGACATTTCCCAAGATAAAACCTGCCAAAATAAACCTGTCCCTTTTTGGCAGGTTACGTCATAAGGCTTCTGTCTATGTAACGAAAGCACAATATGATATATACGTTATATACAAGTTTGTGACGTGCAGTAGATTTGCGGCAACGCAAGCCGATGAAGGGGCCGATATGATCAAAGCTGTCATTTTTGACATGGACGGAACGCTGATCGATACCGAGCGTTTGGACATGAGGGCATGGAAGGTGGGCGCGGCCGAGCTGGGGATCACGATTGGTGATGCGTTAATCCATCAGTTTATCGGCCGTTCGAATGCCGATGTTAAGGACATCCTTGAGGCACATTACGGCAAGGGCGAAACCGCCGACGCGATTTTTGCCCGCAACATTGAGCTTCACACTGAGATGGCCAAGACCGACCTGGAGCTTAAGGCCGCCGCCGCCGAGTGCCTCGACGAGCTGCTGGCCGCGGGCTATCACGTGGGCCTTGCGACGTCGTCGCGCCGCGTTGCGGCCGAGCGCAACCTTAAAACGGTCGGCCTCTTTGACAAGTTTGAAACGGTGACCTTCGGCGAGGATGTCGCATATGGCAAGCCCGACCCCGCGATTTACCTGCTCGCTTGCGAGCGCGCGGGCTTTGCTCCCGAGGAATGCGCCGTGGTCGAGGATTCGCGCAACGGCTGCGTCTCGGGTATCACGGCCGGCTGCCATGTCTTTGCTGTGCCCGATATTGTGCCGCTGCCGCAGGACGTGGCGGATGGCTGCGAGGCCGTTCTCGATACGCTGTTCGATCTGGCGGCGGCGGTCAAGGCCATGCGCTAAAGGTATGCGCCGAGGTCGATGACGGTAGCTTTGGCGTGGCTGCTTGCCCGGGTGCTGACGCGCTCGGCAATCTGGCTGCCGATGCCGTAGCTGTCGGCTGCGGTATTCCACTCTCCGGCGCCAATGAACTCAATTTTAATATCGGGATACGGGGCGAGGGTCTTGTGGATGCCAGGTATGCGCAGAGCGAGCTGCATGAATGCCGCTCTGCCCACAACGGTGATATGGCGTGTCCCTCTTCGCGTTTTCCCCGATAAAAATCTGCCAAAATAAACCTGTCCCTTTTTTAGTAGGTTGCGGGGGCTCGGGTTTGCTTGTTTCGCGTGACGTTGCGTGGAATAATCGAGGCGAACCATCTTAACTAGAATTCATTGCGCTTGCCCTTCGGCTGCGCCTATTTTCGGAGGCATCATGAGGGTCGTTAAGCGCATTAATCACAATGCCGCCTTGCTTGTCAACGATAAGGGAACCGAGCTTGTGGCGCTGGGGAAAGGCATTGGTTTTCCTGACGGCCCCGGTGAGGTTTCGCTTGCGCAGATTGAGCGCACGTTTTACAACGTTGATGCGCGCTATCTGCCACTTCTTAACGAGATCGATCCCAAGGTAATGGAGTTTAGTGCGCAGATTGCCGATGTCGCGCGCACCAACATTTCGCGTGAACTGTCGGCGAACCTTCCTTTTACGCTTGCCGACCACATTAGTTTTGCCATCAAGCGCTGCCGTGAGCACATGTATGTTCAGATGCCGCTTTCTTGTGACGTTCAGCAGCAATATCCCATTGAATTTAAGATCGCGACGCTTGCCCATGCTGGCATAGAGCGCGAATTCGGCATATCTATGCCACGCGGGGAGAGGGCGGGCATCGCACTCTGCATCGTTAACAGCGTTATGGCAAGTTCTAGTAAGGCGAAATCAAACGACGTCCGCCGCGAGGAACGTCTGATCGAAAAGCTCGTAGCGATTATCGAGAAAGATCTTGCTATCGCCGTTGACCGCGATGCTTTTGACTATGCACGCTATGACACTCATGTACGCTACTTGTTAGAGCGCGTCCGCACCGGGGAACCGCTTAATACCGATAATGCGGCGCTCTATCGTCCTCTCTGTGAAGAGCATCCGGCTATAGCGACTTGTGTTGACGAAATGGCAGGACTTATCGAGGAAACGTATCATGCCTCCGTCGTGCCCGAGGAGAAGGTGTATCTCATGCTCCATGTCAATCGGGTCTATGCCGGCAACGTGACGGGCGAGGTGTCATCCGACAAATAGGCGCTTTCTATACCGTTCAGGGAAGAAAACCTGCCGTTCACAGTCTTTTGGGCATCATAAGGCCGACGTTCGCATGGTGAAGCTGATATTCTTGCCGCGACATAAGGTGTTATTCGAGAGCTGAGCTTCCGAAGCGTGACGTAAAGACAGAGCGACCTGTCGATGTCTCGTTTTGGAGCTTTTGTCTTTACGCCGTTTCCCTCAACAATCGAATACTTCCGTGCGGGCGACGGGCCACCGTCCGCTTTGTCTCCTCGCGCGCGCAGCGAGGGAGGAACCAGATCGTTCGAAAGGGAAGATGATATGGCTGACAATAAGAAAATCGCAGCCGATGTGCTCGAGGCGCTGGGTGGCAAAGACAACATCACCTTTGCAGCCCACTGCATGACGCGTCTGCGTTTTAACCTTAAGGATATGGAGTTGCCCGACATTAACGCTGTTAAAAAAATTAACGGCGTCATCGGCGCTCAAATATCTGGTGGGCAGTTCCAGGTGATTATTGGGCAAAACGTGCCTAAGGTATATGACGAGCTCATCAAGATGAGCGGCTTGGCCAAGCAGGAGAGCATCGACGAGAACCTCGACGCAAGTGGAGTCAAAACACCGCTTACTCCGGCAGCCGTTGGCAATGCGATTCTTAACTACCTCTCGGGCTCCATGGTTCCGATGATTCCATTGCTGCTCGCGTCGGGCATGTTCAAAACCGCTGCCGTCGTACTCGGGCCAACGATGCTCAATCTCATTGCGGATACGAGCGATCTTTATGTCCTGCTCAATATGCTCTACAACGTGACGTTCTATTTCATTCCGATCTTCTTGGGCTTTACGGCTGCCAAGAACATTGGCGCCACGCCCATGTACGGCGCTTTTATGGGCGGTGTGCTTATCGAACCGACGTTTATGCAAATGGCAGCCGAGGGAAAAGCCTTTAGCGTTTATGGCATCCCTTGCGTGCCTGCAAACTATGCGCAGACGGTTATTCCCATTCTGCTCACGGTTGCGTTGATGTCCGTGTTCGAGAAGTTCTTGCGCAAGCACATGCCCGATTCGCTCACCACGGTCTTTACGCCGCTTTGCACGCTTGCCCTGACTGTCCCCTTTGCGCTTTGCCTGCTTGCTCCTCTTGGTTCTTGGTGCGGTAACGGTTTGGCGGTTGTCTTTGAGTTCCTCGGTGCCGAGGGAGGTATCGTGGCGATTATTGGTGGCGGCTTGCTTGCAGCAATTTGGTTGCCCATGGTCATTACGGGCATGCATGTTGCGGTCATCATGATTGCCATTGCAAACTTTATGTTGACGGGCTCTGACAGCTTTATTCTGGTCGCCCCTACGGTTGCGCTGTGGGCTGCCTATGGAGCGGAGATTGCGACATGGCTCAAACTCCGTAACAAGGAGGAAAAGAGCCAATGTGCCGGGTATGTTGTCGCCCAGCTCATCGGAGGCGTCGGCGAGCCGTTCATCTATGGCATGATGTTCCGCTATCGTAAACTGTTCGTTGCCTGCATGGCGGGTTCGTTTGTCGCCGGTGCCGTGGCGCTCGCCTTGCATGTCAATGCTTACCTCGCCGGTGCTGCCTCCAACGTGCTCAATATTATGACGTTTGTTGGCGGCGGCAACGAGAACCTGATCAGTGCCGTCATCGCTTCGGCGGCTGGCTTTGTCGTAAGCTTTGCTGTGGCTTGGTTCTTTGGCTTTAACGAGGATGAGCTCGAGAACGGTCCGATTTCCGAGCGCTAGAAAAGCGGTCGCATATAGGTGGTTCAGCTCAAAAAAGTGCCGTCTATAGATGATTCCGCAGGGCGGTATGTTTGCTGCCGCCCTGCATATTATGTCGAAGGGGTTGTTGCTACATATGCTTATCAGCGAGGCTATTCAAGCTATTCGGGATTATTGTGACGGCATTGATGCTTTTACCGGGAAGCCCATCGAGCTTGCGACGACGCGCGATCAGGTGCTTTACGGCGACATCGATCAGCAATGTACCGGAATAGTTACATGCATTTGGGCTACGGCGGAGGTGATTCGTCGTGCCAAGGAGCTTGGCGCTAACCTGATTGTTCCTCACGAGGCACTGTTCTGGAACCACGGAGACCGCCGTGAAGTGGTTGCGGGGAACAAGACCTTTGAGGCAAAGTGCGCTTTGCTTGACGAATGGGGTGGCGCGGTCTGGCGTTGCCATGACTATATCCACTCGGGTGTGCCGCTCGCCTCGGACGGTTCGATGGTCGACGGCATCTTTTACGGATTCGCGGTCAAGATGGACTGGCTTGGCTCCGCGGTAGACGAGACATTCATGAGGTACCGCATTGAGCCAACGCCGGCCCGCGATCTTGCGCAGGCGCTCGTGCACAAGCTTGGATTAAACGGGACGCGCTTGATCGGCGACGGTGACGCGCTCGTCCGCAATGTCGAGATTCCAATGCACATCATGGGGCGAGATAACGACGAGATTGCCCATATCGACTCCGAAGGCATCGATTGCATTTTGACCATGGAGTTTATCGACTTTACGGTGAGCGAGTACATCCGCGACGCCGCAATGCTCGGTCAGGGAAAATGCGCCATCCATATGGGTCACTTTAATGGCGAGGAGCCGGGCATGGAGTATATGGCGAAATGGCTGCCCGCCGCGCTCGGGGACGCTGGCGCAGGTCTGCCGGTTACCTTTGTCCCCATGGGAGATACGTATCAGTACGTGCTGGCATAAATAGAACAGGGCCGCGACGCCATATAGGTGTCGCGGCCCTGTCTGCGTTTCCCCAGATAAAACCTGCCAAAATAAACCTGTCCCCTTTCGGAAGGTCGGCAACTATTAATGTGGTTCAGGTTGAGCCCGCGCAGCGCCGAGCAGTTACGCCGTTTGTAAAACGGCGTAACCTACAGGTTCATGTTGCCGTGGATGTAGGGGGTGACCTCGGGGGAGATATGGCCGCAGCCCAGCTCGCGCAGCGCGGACTCGATGGTGGCGGGCAGCGGGGTCTTGCCCTCGTCGTCGACGGCGGTGCCACCGAGGGCGGCAATCTTGGTGACATCTGCGGGGGCGGCCTCGATATGCATGCAGCCGTCGACCAAGCGCGCGCGAACCTGCGCCAGGTCAAGATCGTGTAGGTAGTCCTCACAGGCACGGATCACATCGACCTTCTCGCGCGTAAGCTCCTCGCCCGTGGGGACGCGCGTGGCAAGACAGGCTCCCGCCGGCAGATTCCAAACGGGATAGCCCCAGGCGTGCAGCAGCTCGCGCTCCTCGTCCTTGGTAAAGCCGACCTCCATAAGCGGCGAGCGCACGCCGAGCTCCTGGGCGGCGCGCATGCCGGGGCGGTAGTCGCCGCGGTCGCTTGCGTTGCTGCCGTCGATGACGGTGGGAAAACCCAGCGACCTGGCGTGGTTGACGATGGCGGTAAAGCCGGCGCGCTTGCAGTGGTAGCAGCGGTCGGCGTCGTTGCAGGCTACCTGGGGGAGCTGCAGCTGATCGACCGAGAGGTTGAGCACGGGGAGCTTGAAATGCGGCCCCTTATCGGCCTGCCCGTCAACCGCCCGCTCAAACGAAGCCTGCTCGGGCGTGCCGATGAGCGGCGTGGTGAGGTGAACGAGAAGCGTGCTGGCGGGCATGATGCGGGCGCAGACCGCGGCCAAAAAGCTGCTGTCGACGCCACCGGAAAAGCCGATGGCGACGCGTCCGTATGCCAAAAGCAGCTGCTCGAGCGCTGCGAGTTTGTCCTGAAGCCCCTCTGCGGGTGCGGTGGTGTCTGAAAGCATGAGTCTATCCTTGCCGTTGAGTACTCGGTCGAAAACTATAATCCTACCGAGCAGCTCGCCATAAGACTTCTATCTATGTAACGGAAGTGCAATATGCTATATACGTTATATACAAGTTTGTAAAGTGCGGTAGAGTGGCGGTAACGCAAGCCGATGAAGGGGACCGATATGATCAAGGCTGTTATTTTTGACATGGACGGAACGCTGGTCGATACCGAGCGTTTGGGCATTAAGGCATGGAAAGCGGGCGCTGCCGAGCTTGGGGTCGGGATTGATGATGCGCTGATCCATCAGTTTATCGGTCGCACGCTGCCCGATGTCATGGACATTCTTGAGGCGCATTACGGCAGCAGAGAAACCGCTGAGGCGATCTATCATCGCCACAAGGAGATTCGCGACGAGATAGTCAAGACCGATTTGGAGCTTAAGGCCGGTGCCGCCGAGTGCATAGACGAGCTGCTGGCTGCGGGCTATCACGTGGGCCTGGCGACGTCGTCGCGTCTCGTTACGGCCGAGCGCAACCTTAAGATGGTCGGTCTTTTTGACAAGTTTGAGACGGTGACCTGCGGCGAGGACGTCGTGCACGGTAAGCCCGACCCCGAGATGTATCTGCTCGCCTGCGAGCGCGCGGGCTTTGCTCCCGAGGAGTGTGCCGTGATCGAGGATTCGCGCAACGGCTGCGTCTCGGGCATTACGGCCGGCTGCCACGTCTTTGCCGTCCCCGATATCGTGCCGCTGCCGCAGGACGTGGTGGACGGCTGCGAGGCCGTGCTCGATACGCTGATCGATCTGACGGCGGCGGTCAAGGCCGTGCGCTAGACAATTGCGGTGTTGAAACGAGCAATTACCCACGTTTGCGCTTAAGCAAAAGGGGTCCGGCAATGGTCGGGCCCCTTTTGCTTAAGCGGCGACTTAGCATACTTGCGGGCGTGCTATAGATACGCGCCGAGGTTGATGGCCGTGGCGTCGGTCTGGGTGCTTGCCTGGGTGCTGGCGCGCTCCAGTAGGAACGGACGTACCAGTTCTTGGCGGTTGATATTCTCGGCGGCGGTGACCGCGGTGACGGTGCGCGCTGCAGAGCCGACGCGGATATGCTTGGTCTTTGCCGGGGTCTTGTTCTCGATTTGCTCCATCAGCAGTTGGACGCCCTTGCGGCCAATCTCGTAGCCCGGGGGCGCTACCGTAGTGAGCGGGACTGATCCGCTCCATGCGAGTGGGTTGCCGTCGCAGCCGGCCACGCGTACTTGCCCGGGGACAGAGATGCCCTTGTCGACCAGTGCCGAAACGACGCCAGAGGCCAGCACGTCGGTTAGACCGACGACAAAATCGGGGCGTTCGTCGGCGGGACGCTCGGCGATTTGGTTGCCGATACCATAGCCGTCGGCCGCCGTGTTCCACTCGCCGGCGTCAATGACTTCGATCTTGATGTCGGGATGTAGGGCGAGCGCCTTGTGAATGCCAAGGACGCGCAGGGTGAGTTGCATAAATGCTGCTCGGCCGACGACGACAATATGGCGCGCGCCACGGGCGATGGCGAGCTCGGCGATAATGCGCCCCTGCGCCTCATTGTCGGCTGCCACGTAGTAACCGGGCTCGGAGCAATGGATGTCCAGATGGACGATCGGCACGGGCATCTTGGTCATGGCGGGGTACCAGTCGGGGGATGCCATGGGCTGAACCATGACGCCGGACATCTGGGTGCCCATAAAATAGCGCAGGTAATGGTCCTGGAGAATATCGTCGTTATCGGCGTTGGCGATGAGCAAGTCGTAGCCGTGCTTGCGGGCTTCGTTGTGGGCGCCGCTGGCGATTTGGAGCGAAAAGCCGTGATCGAGACGGGGGAGGACCAGGCCAAAGGACTTGGTGGCGCCGCCCGCAAGCTGACGAGCGCTTTGGTTGGGCAGGTAGCCCAGTCGATTGATGGTTTCGTTAATGAGCTTGAGGGTCTCGGGACGCAACTTTTCGGGATGGTTGAGCGCGTTGGAAACCGTGCCCAACGAAACCCCGGCTTCGCGCGCGACGTCGCTGATTTTAACCTTTGCCATAGCGGCCCCTTTGATGCGTTTCAAGTACAAGCCAGATTGTAGCATCGCCCGCCCCTGGGGTGGCAAAACCTGCCAATTAGGGACAGGTTTATTTTGGCAGGTTTTATCTGGGGAAACGATGCTGCCAGTGCGACCACTACGAAGGGGACAGGTACCTTTGTGGTGGTTTGAGCTGCCCGGTCCTTCAATTGTCTCGATCTGTAACATCTGGACGGCAAAACCGGCTCTACCTGTTACAGATCGAGACATAGTGCAGGGGCCGTACTGTAATGTCTCGATCTGTAACACTAAGCCGGCTTCCGGAGCCCCAGATGTTACAGATCGAGATCTTTCGCCGGGACAGGGCGCCGGCCGGTCCAAACTACCACGAAGGTGCCTGTCCCCATTGTGGTAGTTTGGACCGGCTGGACGTGTGTGCATCGGGTGGTATCTAAGTTGAGATACCACTTCTGGTATATCAGCTTGCGCTTGCGTGAGTACAATACTCGAACGTTATACGTCTCAGCGCCCCCTGTGCGTGGACGTCTTGCAGTCACGCGAACGAAGGGATTTATCCTATGTGCGGAATCGTCGGCTACACCGGCTCTGATATTGCAAAGAACATCCTGGTCACGGGCCTCAAGCGTATGGAGTATCGCGGCTATGACTCCTCAGGCGTCGCGCTCGAGGTGGGCGAGGGCGCCGCGGCGCACCTCGACGTCATCCGCCGCGTGGGCAAGGTCGCGGGCCTGGAGAGCGAGCTTTCCAACATCGACAGTGACGCTACCTGCGGTATCGGCCACACCCGTTGGGCCACCCACGGCAAGCCCTCCGTCGTTAACGCCCATCCCCACACCAGCTGCGACGGTCGTATTGCCATCGTCCACAACGGCATCATCGAGAACTTCGCCGAGCTGCGCGAAGAGCTGGAGGGCCGCGGCCACCACTTTAAGAGCGAGACCGATACCGAGGTCTTCGCGCATCTGATCGAAGAGGCTTATGCCGAGACGCATAACCTGATGGCCTCCGTGCGCGAGGCGTGCACCCACGTGGTCGGTGCCTATGGTCTGGCCGCCGTGTGCGCTGACGAGCCCGGCGTGATCGCCGTGGCCCGCAAGGATTCCCCGATCGTGGTCGGCGCGGGCGAGACCGGCGCCTATGTCGCCTCCGACGTCATCGCGCTCATCGACGCCACCCGCGATGTCGTGGTGCTCGAGGACGGTCAGTTTGCCAAACTCACGCCCGCAGGCGTCGAGTACACCGACGAGGCCGGCAACGTTATCGAGCCCAAGGTCACCCATATCGACTGGGATCTGGATATGGCCGAAAAGGGTGGCTACCCCGACTTTATGCTCAAGGAGATTCACGAGCAGCCGCGCGTCGTGCGCGATACCCTGGTGGGCCGCATGACCCCCGCCGGTGAGCTCGATATCGATGAGCTGGGTCTTTCGCTCGAGGAGCTCAACGATATCGACCGCGTCTACGTGATCGCTTGCGGCACCAGCTACCACGCCGGTCTCATTGCCAAGAACCTTATCGAGGGCTGGGCTCGCATCCCCACCGAGGTTGAGGCGGCCAGCGAGTTCCGCTATCGCAATCCCATCATTACGCCGACGACGCTTGTCGTTGCCGTGTCCCAGTCGGGCGAGACGGCCGATACCCTTGCCGCCATTCGCGACGCGCGCATCAAGGGTGCCAAGGTCTTCGGCATCACCAACGTGGTGGGCAGCCCCGTGGCGCGTGAGAGCGACGGCGTCATCTATACCAAGGCCAATAAGGAGATCGCGGTCGCCTCGACCAAGAGCTTTATCGGCCAGGTCGTGAGCCTGACGCTGCTGGCCCTGCTGCTGGCGCAAGTTAAGTACCGTCTGACCACCAAGCAGGCGCGCATGCTGTTCCGCGAGCTTTCCGATACGGCCGAGCAGATCCAGTGGATTTTGGATACCCAGACCGAGTCCGTGCATGAGGCCGCCCTGCTGTGCAAGGACGCGCAGTCGGCGCTGTTCGTGGGCCGTGGCATGGGTGCCGCTATCTCTTACGAGGGCGCGCTCAAGCTCAAAGAGGTCAGCTACCTGCACGCCGAGGCCTACGCCGCCGGCGAGATGAAGCACGGCCCCATTGCCCTGATCGACCCGGGCTTCCCTGTCATCGCCGTGGCCACCAAGAGCGCAACGTATGACAAGACCGTGTCGAACCTCATGGAGTGCAAGGCACGCGGCGCCAAGGTCATCGTCGTTGCTACCGAGGGCGACGAGGAAATCAACAAGATCGCCGACTGCATCATTCGCGTGCCGGCCGTCCGCGACGTGTTCAGTCCCATCACGGCGAGCGTCCCGCTGCAGTTGCTTGCTCGCGAGGTAGCCATCCTGCGCGGTTGCGACGTTGACCAGCCCCGCAACCTGGCAAAGAGTGTCACAGTCGAGTAGTTGGTTCCGCCGTTCTAACGACCAAGGCCCGGCTCCGCGTCATCATGACAGAGTCGGGCCTTTTTGTACGGAGAAACCACCACAAAGGTGCCTGTCCCCTTTGTGGTGGTTTTGGCAGGTTAGCGGAGCTTGCTGGTCTCGAAGTACTCGGGGAACTGGTCCAGAACCTCGGTTTGGTTGCGGAACATCATGTGCAGGTGCTTGCTGACCAAAAAGCTCGCTTCGATGGGGTCGCGACCGGCGATAGCGCGGCGAATCTGCTTGTGCTCGTTCACGATGTCCTGATTGTCGAGAACCTGCGTGGCGGCGCGCAGCCAGCGGAAGCGCTCCAGGTCGGCATTGGTCTCTTCGAGCCACGACCACACGGTGCTGCGACATGCGATGCTAAAAATCATGTGATGCATGAGGTTGTCGCTCAAAAAGAAGCCGATGCGATCCTCTTCGGCCATGGCCTTTTCCTGCAGCACGATGGCGCGGTCGAGCTGCTCGATGCCGGCCGACGTGGCGCGCGCACAGCACTCCACAATCACCTGCTTTTCCAGATGCTCGCGGATGTAACAGGCACTCTCGGCAAGGGTGAGGTTGATGGGTGAGATGTAGGTGCCGCTCTGGGGCACGGTGCGCACCAGGCCTTCCTGCGCCAAGCGAACCAAAGCCTCGCGCACGGGCGTGCGCCCCATATCCAGGTCGTCGCAAAGTTGCTTGACGCCCAGCTTTTCGCCCGGCTTGTAGTCCAGGTAGACGATTTTGCGTCGAATGGTGTGGTAGGACTGGTCCTGTAGGCTCGTTTCCTGCTCGCCGACGTGCATCGATTCTTCCATAGCGCCTCGCAACTGTTCTATCAAACTCATATGTCAGTTGTTAATTATGCCGCGAATCAGCTTTCCGCGGTGGGTAATTCGGCTGTTGCCCAAGAACTATTGCGGCATCTTAGTCTTTGTTTACGCAAGGCTGCGCTCAATGTTGCCGTATCATAAGCCGTCGCAAACGTGAAAGAGAAAGAAGGAATCCCATATGCAACTGGCGAATATCGTACGCGAGCGCTGGAAGGGTGTCTTGTTCTGCCTGATCATCGCTATCCCCGCGACGCTGCTCGGCAAACAAATTGAGGTGGTCGGCGGGCCGGTATTTGCCATCCTCTTTGGCATGGTCCTGGCGCTCGTCTTTCCCAAGAATCGCCGCGAACAGCTCGCCGCCGGTGTCACCTATACATCTAAAAAAGTCTTGCAGTACGCGGTTATCCTGCTTGGCTTTGGCATGAACCTCTCGCAGATCCTGTCCAAGGGCGCCCAGTCGCTGCCGATTATCGTGGCGACAATCTCGACTTCGCTTGTCATTGCCTTTGTGCTCTGCCACGTCATGAACGTGCCGAGCAAGATCGCGACGCTTGTGGGTGTGGGTTCGTCGATTTGCGGCGGTTCTGCCATCGCCGCGACCGCACCCGTCATCGATGCCGACGATCGCGAGATTGCCCAGGCTATTTCGGTCATCTTCCTGTTTAACGTTATCGCGGCGCTCGTGTTTCCGACGCTCGGCGGTATGCTCGGGCTGACCAACGAGGGCTTTGGCCTGTTTGCCGGCACCGCCATCAACGACACCTCGTCCGTAACGGCTGCGGCGAGCGCTTGGGACAGCATGCATCCCGGCGCCAATGTGCTCGAGAGCGCCACGGTGGTCAAGCTCACCAGGACGCTGGCCATTATTCCCATCACGTTGGTCCTCGCATGCTGGCAGATGCATCTGGCGCGCAAGGCCGGCGGCGACGCCAAAAGCACGTTCTCGCTTAAACGCGCGTTTCCCATGTTTGTGCTGTTCTTTGTGCTGGCGAGCGTAATCACCACGGTGCTTCAGCTTCCCGTGTCCATCACGGCGCCCATCAAGGAGCTGTCGAAGTTCTTTATCGTGATGGCCATGGCGGCTATTGGCTTTAATACCGATATCGTCGAGCTGGTCAAAAAGGGCGGCAAGCCCATCGCGCTGGGCTTTTGCTGCTGGATTGGCATTGCGTGCATGAGTTTGGGAATGCAGCACGTGCTGGGAATCTGGTAGAGAAGTAGCTTATTCGCGTGCTGGTTGCTGGTTGCTGGTGAGCGCAAGCCTGCGGTGGAGCGATAGGAGCTCTTGCGGGTATGGCTTGTCCGCAGGTTTATAAGTCCCGAAGAGCTCTTATCGCCCCGCCAGGATGGCGATGCGGGGCAACACCTATACTCGCAGGACGGCGCTTTCTGCCCTATAGTGTTTGGTGAGCAATATCGTTCAATTTTGAAACACTCGGTCGTGCGACCGTCGGCGGTTGCACGTCGCCGCGGACAGGGGCAAATCATGGATAGCGATGCCAAGCTGAACATCTTGACCGAGGCCCTGGCTGCTGCCGGGGCCTCGGCATTGGCAATCGATGCGCGTGGGGATGTCGCGATTTCGACCATGAATGACGCGGCGCTTGAGCGGGATGTGGCGGCTTTTGTCGCTGAGCGCCTCGACCGTATAGGAGACGGCGCGCGTCTGGTTATGGGGCGTGCGGGTACGCGCCTGAGCCTGACCGTTCGCCCCACCGACAAAGAAGGCGGGGGCCTTTGGGTCGTCGTGGTCCGCGAGGTACGCGGCGCCGCGGCACATGCGGGCATCGAGTGGCTCAACGCCGACGAAGTTGAGGCCCGCTACGAATCGAGCGCGTACGGCATCGTTGAGGGGGCGGCCTCGGTAGCTGCGCCGGTCGCCGAGAGCTACGCGCGCGGTGTGCCCCTTATGCTCGAGGGCGAGCTGGGAGCGGGTCAGGTCGAGATAGCCAAGCGCCTCTATCTGGACGGTCCTTTTGCCGATCAACCCTTTGTTGCCGTTGCGCTCGATGAGCTTACCGATCGCGGTTGGCGCCACGTGCTCAAAAGCGCCGAATCGCCGTTGTTCCAAACGGGGCTGACACTTTGCATTGCGGGCTGGAATGCGGTTGGCCCCCAGCGCCTTCGCGAGCTCGTTTCCACGATGGCCGACACCGCGTTGGCGACGCGCTGCCATGTGGTGCTGACGGCGAATGACATGCCGGGCGGCAGCGAAAGTGATCAAGCCGCCTTTGTGACCGAGCGCTTCGCCTGTGCGGTGAGCGTGGCGCCGGCAATCGTCGAGCAGGGAGCCGCGTCGACGAAGGTTGCGCGCTATTTGGAATATCTCGCTGGTGCATTTGGGACGGCAGCGCCCACGCTGTCTGCCGCGGCGACGAAGGCGCTCGATGCTTACCGCTGGCCGCGCAACTATCTGCAGCTCCGCGAGGTCTCGGAACGACTGTATATATTGGTGGGGACGGGCACGGTGGATCGCGCTGTGGCGGAGGAAGTGCTAGCCCAAGAGGACGTGATTAAGACCGCAACCTTTGGCGCCCCGACACTCGAAAGCGACCTGTATATCCTGCGACCGTTGGCCGATACCGAGCGAGATATCGCGCATCTGGTTGTAGATCATCTCCACGGCAACCGAACCCGTGCGGCGGAGGTGCTGGGCATAAGCCGAACAACGCTGTGGCGCTTGCTGAAGGACGATGACCGTTGAGCGAGGCGCCCGTGACCGCGCGCGACGCGTGTGCTACAGTCCAAAGCGTTATTGTTTCGATTTGGTTACGGCGTGCGGGGGCGTATGGCTGAGACTACAAAACCGAGCCGCAGAAGGCGGAGCGCCGCACCGGTCAACCGACGCACGACATCGGTGACGTGGGGCAAACACGCCTCGGGGTTTGATGGTTCGTTCAAGCGCACTAAATACGGCTATCCTTCGACAGGTGCCCGCTTGGCAATGCAGGCAGAGTCCTCGCTGTGGGACCGCAAACGCGTGGTGGGCTCAAAGCTCAAGCACGACGGCACGCTCGGCTACATCAGCCGCGGGGCGGCTCGTCGCAGCGGACTCAATCCGGCTGGTTGGCATCGTTATGTTCCGATCGCGGTCGTCGTTGCAGTGATCGTCATCGCACTCGCTGCGCTTGGCTACGCCGGCGGCGGCGCCAACTTGGACGCAGTGTTTAAATCGCCCGAGCTCGCGCATGCAGGCACAGAAATTGTTGAGGGCGCTCAGACCCAGACGAGCGTCGCGCCCCAGCGCGGTATCGTTGCGGCAGCCTCCACCATCGCCGACGCTCAAAAGGACGACGGCGAACAGGGCGACGGCGCCGAAACGACCCACACGAACGAAACGACGACAACTCCACCGGCAAGATAAGTTGCGAGCGGGTCCGCCGTTCGTTAGAACGGCGGGACTAATTACTTTACATACACCACGTTGTCGCGGCGGGGTTTGGGCTCGGGTAGCGTGTCTTCGGCATAGCCCAGAATGCAGTGACCGACACCGCGCAGGCTGCCGTCGGCGGGCAGGCCCCAGCTGGCCAGCAGCTCCAGGCCCTCGGGCGAGTCAAAGACCTCATGCGCGCGGTGAATCCAGCACGAATCGACACCCAGTGCATAGGCGGCGTTGAGCAAGTTGCCCATGGCGAGCGAGCCGTCTTCCAGATACGTGGGCACGCTGCGGTCAACCAGCACCACCACAACGGTCTTGGCGCCATAGAAGGGGTCGCTGTTGCTGCCCATGACCTGGGCGTTGAGCTGTGAGAGACGCTCGACGGTCGCGGGGTCGGTGACGGCGACAAACGTCACCGGTTGGCGGCCCATGCCGCTCGGTGCATATTGGCCGGCTTCGATAATACGTGCAAGCTTTTCGGCCTCGACGGGACGATCGCTGTATTTGCGGCAGCTGCGGCGATGGATGAGTGCTTCGATAGTCTCCATGGTGTCTCCTTGCGGTGGCGTTGCAGATGCCCCGTTCATACCCGTCGGGCTCAAACGATAGACGGTCAATTGCCCGGCCAAAAGGATAGATTCCAATTGGGAAAGTAGGTTTGCATAAAAGTACCTTCAGAATGTGACAAACAAATGGGATGGTTAAACGTTTTATCCCGTCTACCCTGCGGTTTTTTACCACTTGCCTAAATGACGAACGCATAACCTCTGATAAAGGTTTTACTAAAGGAGTACCAACGTTTATCAATGCGCCGTGGTGGCGCCGGGCCAGGAGGTAACATCATGTTCCAGGCTGGAGATGTCGTCGAGACCGACTTCGAAGGATTTCTGAAGCTGCTGCGTTCCAAGACGCGCGCTTTTGTGACGATTGACGATCACGAGTACTACATCACGCACACCGATGGCTATTGGCGTGTTCAGGATTGCGAGGCCCTCAACGACAAGGGCCACTTTACTGACTGCTCCGAGCTGGTCAACACGGTCTGCGAGGTCGTCGAGCTGCCGTGGATTGCCGGCAAGAGCCTGCATGACAGCTTCTCGGGCGCTACGGTCTATGAGGCCGTCGCCGCTTAACGGGCAATAAAACCCGCTTTTCACGTGACCGCTGGCGCTGCCCCCGCGCCGGCGGTCTTTTTCTGCCGATAGGCCATAAAAGTGCAAGCATTTGCGGAGAGCCTGTTGACGATAGTCAAAACTCGGACTAATCTAGAGATACAAAATTGGTCAAAAATCGGACAATCGAATGGTGGGATAGATGAATAGTGCGGTTACGCTGGTCGACTTCGACCGGTTGCTCAATGGACTCGACCATATCTATTCGGAGTTCTCGCGCGCCAGCGGTCTTTCGGACTGCGCTTACTGGATGCTCGTCGATACCAGCACGGCGGGCGGCAGTATTGCCGTAAGCCGCCTGACGAGCGAATGGTTCTACAGCAAGCAGACCATCAACTCGGCCATTAAAACCTTGACGGCGCGGGACTTTGCAACGTTGGAGTTTGCCGAAGGCAGCCGTAAGAACAAGGTTGTGCGTTTGACCGAAGCGGGCATGCGGTTTGCCGAGCGTTATGCGCTGCCGGCACTCAAGGCCGAGCATCGAGCCTTTGGCGCGCTTGAGCCGTGTGAGCAGCGCGAAATCATGCGCCTAATCGGAAAATTTTCCCATGCGCTCGGCGATGAGTGCGATGCCTTTAAGCAGCATATCGCTGCCGAGAGCCAGGCCGAGAATCAAGGAGAGGGGGAGTCGTGCGACTCTTAATGAGGTTTATGAAGCCGTATCGCGGGCTTGTCGCGGTGACGTTGTTGGTGCTGCTAATCGACAACGTCGGTACGCTGTTGGTTCCCACGATGCTGGCGAACATGGTCAACACCGGCATCACCACGGGCGATGTCGACTACATCCTGCGCAACGGCCTCTACATGCTTATTGCGACCGGCATGGCCAGCGGCGGCGCGGTGCTGGGCTGCTATCTTTCGGCGCGCCTGGCCGCCAACGTGGCCTGCGATATCCGCAACGCCGTCTACGACAAGTCGCTTGAGCTGTCTGCCAGCGACTTTGAGTGCTTTGGCACGGGCTCGATGATCACGCGTTCGCTCAACGACATCAACGTGATCCAGCAGGCGATTCTGCAGACGATTCAACTGGTGCTGCCGGTGCCGTTTTTGGCCGTGGCGGGCATCATCTTTGCCTGGCTCATCGATCCCGCCATGGGCACGCTGCTGGGCGTCGTGGTTGCGATCGTGCTGGTGGCGGCGGTCTTTACGGTCGCTAACGCCGCGCCGATCTTTATGCGCCTGCAGAGCTTTATCGACCGCATGAACGTGG